>JBBQWX010000054.1:0-24767 GCA_038210185.1 Actinomycetales bacterium | reverse complement strand
GAGCAATGCCCGCTCGGGGTCGTCTAGATGCTCCAGATCCCGTCGTTGCAATCCCAGCACCTCCCCGATGCGAAGGGCGCACCAGGCAGCCAGCGGGACGGCGATCCGCAGGTGGGCAGGCATTGCTTCAGCGAAGGCCTTGACCTCCTCCGGCAGCGCGACGTCTCCTTGCTCGTCCTCGGGGCGCACCCTGCGATGCTTCGGTGCCTTGGGAGGGTCGAACGTCTCAAGGGCCCCTGCCTTGGCCTTCACCGCGGCGTTGAGCATCGAGCGGAGCACGATCACCACGTTCGGCGCTACACCATTGACGCGAGCATCTGGGTGCCGCGTCGAAGGCTGGCGGCCAAGGGCAGCGAGATGGTCGGCTACGCGTTCAGTGGTCAGGTCGGCCAATCGGATGTCACCGAGGTCGTCAAGAACGTGGTTCTTGAGTACGGATCGGTACGACACGATGGTCGCCGGTGAACGGTCGGGGTTGGCCTCCAGGGCGACGAGCCACTTCTCGGACCACTCCTTCAGGGTCACCGACTGGGCTTCGACCATCGCCACCTCGGCCGCGCGGGCCGACCGACGCTCGGCTGGCGGCACGAACCGGCCGCGGGCAATCTGCCCGCGAGTGATGTCGAGCGCCGCGCGTGCATCCGTAAGAGTGTCGAGCATCCCAAGGGAATGCGTACGTCCCTCGTAGTCGACCCTGACCCGGTAACGACCTCGATACCGGGTGACCCCCCTCGGCAGCTTCGCCGGTGCAGTCATGCGTCCCCACGAGTCGTCCCGTTCAGGAAGGGGTCGGGCCCGGGCTACACGCACTCAACCATCACCTGTGACAGCTGTGTGACAGTTTTCCTGCCGTGTCAAGTCTAGACAAGACCCGCTGTGTCCGCACTACAGACAACGCCTGATCTGCACGTTTGCGCAGATCAGGCGTTGTCTTGAGCACTGAACAGCGTGGGAGCGAACCGCAGTGGTGGAGGTGGCGGGAATCGAACCCGCGTCCACTGACGGAACACCAGGGCTTCTCCGGGTGCAGTGCGCTAAGGATTTTCTCGGCCCCAGCGCTCGCGCGCACACGTCCGCTGACGGGCCCAGTCGAGTAAGAGTCCCGCGCCGTCCCCCGACATGACGACGCAGCAAGACCTCTAGATGACGCTGGTTACTGAGCCGAGGTCGCGCTCAGGCCAACGGACTTCGGGCTCGCTACTCAGGCAGCAAGGGCGAAGTCGGTGCGCTTGGAATCGGCACCTGTTGGTTTGCACGGGTCGTTTACGAGATAACCGTGCGTCCTCGACCCGCTTCCCCATGGCCAACCGACCAATGTCGAAACCGATCACCCCCCTGAGGGGGCTCACTCCCACGCTGTTCAGTTGTCCTCCGGCCGCGGCCTGCGCCTCGTCCGCGGCCTGCGCCTCGTCCGGGGTCAGAACCAGTATGCCTGTGCAACGGGCCACCGCCCTAACCGATTCCCGGGCAGCGCGGCGCTGCCGGCCGCGTGGGGGCTTCACGCGCGAAGGTGGGAGTTCGCGGGGTCGTGCGGGGCGCGGGCCGACAGCCGCACCGGATGCCGGGTGCCGGCGACGTCGACCTCGTACCCTCCGGCGCCCAGCACGTCGCGGGGCACCGGCGAACCGTCCGGCTGCCACACCCAGGTGAGTCCGACGGTGGCCCCGAGGGTCGCGCTGGGCGCTGCGCTGGTCACCTGTCCGACCGGGTGGCCGTCTCGCAGCAGCAGCTCGCCGCCCCAGAGCACGGCGGCGGGGTCGTCGACGACGAACGACGCGAGCCGCCGCCGGGGCCCCTCGGCTCGCTGACGCTCGACCGCCTCCCGACCCACGAACGGGCGGTCCCCGGACAGGTCACAGGTGAAGGTCAGGCCGGCCTCGACCGGGGTGCGGTCCGGGCCGAGCTCCGGGCCGAACGCACGGTAGCCCTTGTCGAGCCGCAGGGCGTTGATGGCGTAGTAGCCGGCCAGGCGCAGGCCGTGGTCGGCGCCCTCGGCGACGAGCCGGTCCCACACGCCCGTGGCGAGCTCGCTCGGCACGGTCAGCTCCCAGCCCAGCTCGCCGACGTAGGTCATCCGGGTCGCCCGCACCCGGGCCGGACCGAGGTCGAGCACGCGGCTGGTCGCGAACGCGAAGGCGTCGCCGTCGAGGTCGGCACCGGTGAGCCGGCCCAGCAGCGCGCGTGAATTCGGACCCATCAGCCCGAACACGGCGTGCGCCGTGGTGACGTCCTCGACCGCCACCCGCCAGCCGGGGGCGACGTGCCGCCGCAGCCAGTCGGCATCACGCACCGGTGACGCGGCGCTGGTGACGAGCAGCCACTCGTCGTCAGACACCCGGGTCACGGTCACGTCCGCCTCGTAGCCGCCGCGCACGTTGAGGATGCCGGTGTAGACCGCGGCACCGACCGGCTGGTCGACGTCGGCGGTGCAGGTGAGGTGCAGCAGCTTCAGCGCGTCGGGGCCGTGCACGCGCAGCTTGCCGAACGAGGTCTGGTCGAACAGTGCAACAGCCCGTCGGGTGGCGCGCTGCTCCTCGTCGACCCAGTCGTGCCAGGGCTGCCGCCCCCAGCCGTAGGTCGCGGCGTGTTCAGTAGGCGCGATGCCCTGCGGGGCAACATAGTTCGGGCGCTCCCAGCCCATCTTCGACCCGAACCACGCACCCGCGGCCGCCAGCCGGTCGTGCACGGGCGAGCAGCGGAACGGCCGCGCCGAGTCGAGCTCACGGTTCGGCCACGGCACCGCGTAGTGCAGCCCGAGCACCTCCGACACCCGTTCCCGCAGCCACGGCGTGCTTGCGTGGAACGGCGCGAACCGACGGATGTCGACCAGGGCCAGGTCCTCCTGCGGCTCTCCGGACACGACCCACGCTGCCAGCGCCCGCCCGGCCCCACCGGCCGACGCGATGCCCACCGAGTTGAACCCGGCCCCCACGAAGAAGCCGGCGACGTCGGGTGACTCGCCGAGGATGAACTGGTTGTCGGGGGTAAAGCTCTCGGGCCCGTTGTAGAACGTGCGGATGCCGGTGCGCTCCAGCACCGGAAGACGGTGCAGCGCACTCTCCATCAGCACCGAGAAGTGCTCCCAGTCCTCGTCGAGCAGCTGGAACTCGAACGGGTAGGGGATCTCCTCCGGCGAGACCCACGGCTTGGCCTCCGGCTCGAAACCGCCGACCACGAGGCCGCCCACCTCCTCCTTGACGTAGGTCCAGCCGTCGGGGTCGCGCAGGATCGGCAGGTCACGGTGCACCTCGTCGATCTGGTCGGTGACCACGTAGAAGTGCTCCGCCGAGTGCAGCGGCACCGCGACCCCCGCCAAGGCCCCGACGGCGTTGGCCCACTGGCCGGCGCAGTTGACCACGACCTCGCACTCGACGTCGCCCGAGTCGGTGCGCACTCCCCGAACCCGGCGGCCTCCGGGAGCGGAAGGGTCGGCCACGACGGCGAAGCCGGTGACCCGCGACCGCTCCCGCACCGTGACGGCGAGCTGGCGAGCGCCCTTGGCCAGTGCCTGGGTGACGTCGGTGGGGTTGGCCGTGCCGTCGCCAGGCAGCCAGATCGCACCGGCGAGGTCGTCGGTTCGCAGCAGCGGGTAGCGCTCGCCCGCCTGCGCCGGGGTCAGCAGCTCGCAGTCGAGGTCGTAGGCGGCAGCGGTGGCGGCGGTTCGTCGAAGCGCCGTCATCCGGTCCTCGGTGCGGGCGACGATGAGACCCCCGCTGGAGCGGTACCCGGTGGCCAGGCCCGTCTCGGCCTCGAGCCGCTGGTAGAGCTCAGCCGAGTACTGCACCAAGCGGGTTCCGCTCTCGCTCGCCCGCAGCAGACCCACCAGCCCGGCTGCGTGCCAGGTGGTTCCGCAGGACAGCGTGCCCTGCTCCAGCAGCAGCACGTCGGTCACGCCGAGGTGGGCCAGGTGGTAGGCGGTGGACGCACCGACGATGCCGCCCCCCACGACGACGACTCGCGCCCGGCTCGGCAGGGGCACGGTGGCCCCGCTCGTCATCGGGCCGCCGCTCGAGCGAGCAGCTCGCCGAAGCGCGGGCCGGCGGCCAGGCGCTCCGCCGGCTCCATCTTGACCATCGACCACGCCCAGAAGTCGAACTCGATTCTGCTGGTGCCGTCCTGGATCATCCCCCAGAGCACCCATCCGTAGCGTGCCATCCATCCCCACAGCTCTGCCCGGGCGACGAGCGCGTCGTCGTGCCGACCGTAGTAGGCCGCACAGAGCTCGGCGAGGGCGTCTTCGCTGAGGGCCGCCTCCGCGATGATGTCGCCGAGCTCGAACGACGGCTCGTTCATGCCCGAGTACTCGTAGTCGATGATCCGCAGGTCGCCGCCGTCGTCGAGCACGTTGGCGGCCAGCAGGTCGTTGTGGCACGGCACGAGCGCCTCGGGGGCGAGCCCGAGGACCCGCTCGACCCGCTCGGCGTACGGTTCGAGCGCGGTGTAGCCGGCCGGCATCCGGAACCCGTGCTCACGCACGATGTCGAGGTACTGCCGGCGCAGCGCGAACATGTCGAAGCGGCCGAGGAAGGCCGGCCCGGCGTGCAGCCGGTTCAGCGCATCGGCGAGCCTGGGCAGGTTCCCCGCGACGTCGGTGTCGATCCAGGTGCGACCGGGGAGGAAGCCGACGACCATCACGCCCTGGCCCTCGAGGTAGTCGACGACGGGGGCACCCACCCCGGCCGCTGCGGCGGCCAGGGTGTTCACGTGCTCCGCGTGCCGGTCGACCCCGAGCAGACCGGTCTCCGGCGCCGAGACCCGCACGACGACGTCGATCCCGCCGTCGGTGCGCACCCGGTAGTTGGTGTTGGTGAGGCCGCCGGGCAGGGGCGTCACCTGACGCCCCTGCCCGGTGAGGACGGGGATGCCGTCGAGGAGCTGCTCGAGGTCTCGCACCGCCGCGCCGCTCAGGAGAGCGGGTCGCCCGGCTTCCAGTCGTGCGGCTTGTCGCCGTGCGCGGTCTTGCCGTGGTGCTCCATCTCGATCTCGTCCGCCGCGGTGACACCTTCGGGAAGGTCGATCGTCGTCTTCGGACCGGTGAACCACTTCTTGGCCGACAGGTGCCAACCGATCCAGAGCGCGAGAAGGGTGCCACCGGTGAGGATCGGCGCGTAGTTGACGTACTTCCAGCTGAAGTCGTCGTTGAGCGGGTTCGCCGCCGGGGTGAACGGGAGGATGAAGTAGACCGAGATGACCGCGATCTCCGCAACGGCGATCGGCGCCATCCAGCGCCACTTGTTCCCGAGGTTCCACGAGCCCTGCTTGAAGGAGTCGCCGGCCTTCCAGCGCAGGTAGATCGGTATGGCGAAGGCCAGGTAGAGACCGATGACCGCGACCGAGACGACCGCGTAGAACGCCGTCGGAACGATGATCGGCGCCTCGTCGGTGCCGATGTTCACCTCGACCAGGGCCGGAATCGTGATGATCGCCGCGATGACCGAGGAGATGAGCACGGCGTTCGCCGGGACCTTGCTGGCGTTGAGCGTGGCCCACTTCGACGCGAACGGCACGGCACCGTCGCGGCTGAACGCGAACAGCATCCGGCTGGTCGACGTCATGCAGGCCGTCGTGCAGAAGAACTGCCCGATGCTCGCGATGAGCAGCACGGTGCCGGCCCAGCCGGAGGTGAGTGCCTGGGTGAAGATGACGGCGACACCACCGCCGCCGGCCGTCACGGCATCCGCGTCCTGCACCGCGAAGAGGAAGGCGAGCAGGAGCACCCAGCCACCGATCGCGGAGTAGAAGATCGAGCGCCAGATGCCCTTGGCGGCACCGTCGGCGGCGTCGTGGGTCTCCTCGGAGAGGTGGGCCGAGGCGTCGAAACCGGTGATCGTGTACTGCGTGAGCAGGAAGCCGAGCGGCAGGACGTAGAACCAGAAGCTCAGACCGCCGGTCTCACCGCCGGCCAGCCCACCGCTGTTGTTGACCCGCATGGTGAACACGTCGGCGACGCTCATGTGCTTCTCGGGCAGGAAGACCAGGATCGCGATGATGATCGCGGCGCCGGCAACGTGCCACCACACCGAGATGTTGTTGAGCATCGCGAGCAGGTGCCCGCCGAAGATGTTGACGAGCGCGGTGAGCACGAGCACGACGAGGAACATCCAGAACACGCGCTGGAGGCTGTAGCCCGCGGCCCACGACTCGCTCATCGTGCTGAACGACAGGTCGAAGAACGTGGCGCAGCCATAGGCGACCGACGCGTCGACCGCGAGCAGGCCGATCAGGTTGAGCCACCCGGTGTAGTAGCCCGCCTTGGCGCCGCCGAGCTTGCTGGCCCACCAGTAGATGCCACCGGAGGTGGGGTAGGCCGACACGAGCTCACTCATGCAGAGCCCGATGACGAGGATGAAGGCCGCGATGATCGGCCAGCCGATCGAGATGGCGATCGGGCCGCCGTTGTTCCAGGCCTGGCCGAAGGTCGTGAAGCAGCCGGCGAGGATGGAGATGATCGAGAAGGAGATCGCGAAGTTGGAGAAACCGGACCAGCTCCGGTTCAGCTCCTGCTTGTAGCCGAGCTCGGCGAGCTGCTTCTCATCGTCGTTCAGGTGCACTGCCACGGTTGCTCCCATGGGTCCGGCCGGCCTGGGGGGTGACCGGCGTCAAGTGGTGCGACGAGGCGATGCTAGGGGCAACGGCCCGTAATTGGTATGGGTTAGGGCCATTGGTCACGACCGGGCGCGCCGTGGGGGTGGACGGCACGGGGCGGGGACGGCTTCGCCTCACTAGGCTGCACGGCACCGGCTCCACCGCCGGGGAACGTGCCCACCTCGACCGGGAGGTCCCACTCATGTTCGCCAAGATCCTCGTCGCCAACCGTGGGGAGATCGCCGTCCGGGCGTTCCGCGCGGCCACCGAGCTCGGCGCGAAGACGGTTGCCGTCTTCCCGCACGAGGACCGCAAGTCCGAGCACCGGCTCAAGGCCGACGAGTCCTATCAGATCGGCGAGGAGGGCCACCCGGTCCGCGCCTACCTCGACCACGACAACATCGTGCGGGTCGCCGTCGAGTGCGGTGCCGACGCGATCTACCCCGGCTACGGCTTCCTGTCCGAGAACCCGCTGCTCGCCGAGGCGTGCGAGGCCAACGGCATCACGTTCATCGGCCCCCCGGCAGCCGCCCTGCACCTCGCCGGCAACAAGTCGCGGGCGATCACCGCTGCACGCGAAGCCGGCCTGCCGACCCTCGACAGCGCCCCGCCGACCACCGACCTCGACGAGCTCGCCGGCGCTGCCCAGGGCATCGGCTTCCCGGTGTTCGTCAAGGCCGTCTCGGGTGGCGGCGGTCGGGGCATGCGCCGCGTGGACGACCCCTCGACGCTTCGTGAGTCGCTCGAGGCAGCTCAGCGCGAGGCCGACGCCGCCTTCGGCGACCCGACCCTCTACCTCGAGCAGGCCGTGGTCAACCCACGTCACATCGAGGTCCAGGTGCTCGCCGACTCCACCGGCGACGTGCTGCACCTGTACGAGCGCGACTGCTCGGTGCAGCGGCGCCACCAGAAGGTCGTCGAGATCGCGCCGGCGCCGAACCTCGACCCCGACACCCGAGCGCAGATGTGCGCGGATGCCGTGCGCTTCGCCGAGTCGATCGGCTACCGCAACGCCGGCACGGTCGAGTTCCTCCTCGGCGAGGACGGGCGTTACGTCTTCATCGAGATGAACCCTCGAATCCAGGTGGAGCACACCGTCACCGAGGAGGTCACCGACGTCGACCTCGTCGTGGCCCAGATTCGCCTCGCGGCGGGCGAGACGTTCCAGAACCTCAGCATGCGCCAGTCGGACATCTACGTGCGCGGCGCCGCGCTGCAGTGCCGGATCACCACCGAGGACCCGGCCAACGGGTTCCGCCCGGATGCCGGGCAGATCACGGTCTACCGCTCGGCCGGCGGTGGCGGGGTACGCCTCGACGGCGGCACCGTCTTCGTCGGAGCCCAGGTGAGCCCGCACTTCGACTCCATGCTCGTCAAGCTCACCTGTCGCGGGCGTACCTTCCCGATGGCCCTGCGCCGGGCCCGTCGGGCGCTGGCGGAGTTCCGCATCCGTGGCGTCTCCACGAACATCCCCTTCCTCGAGGCGGTGCTCGCCGACCCGGTGTTCCAGAACGGCCTGGCCACGACCAGCTTCATCGACGAGCGGCCCGAGCTGCTCGAGGCCCGGATGGGCGGCGACCGCGGCACCAAGCTGCTCACCTACCTCGCCGACGTCACCGTCAACCTGCCGCACGGCCCGGCGACGACCTTTCTCAAGCCCCGCACCAAGCTGCCGGCTCTCGACACCGACGCCCCGCTGCCCCCGGGCAACCGCGACCTGCTGATGCGGGTGGGCCCGGCCGAGTTCGCCCGACAGCTGCGCCGGCGCACCGACGTGCCCGTCACCGACACGACCTTCCGCGACGCCCACCAGAGCCTGCTCGCCACGCGGATGCGCACCAGGGACCTGCTCCACGTCGCCGGACACGTCTCCCGCCTGACCCCCCAGCTGCTCTCGATGGAGGCCTGGGGCGGTGCGACCTACGACGTCGCGCTGCGCTTCCTGTCCGAGGACCCGTGGGAGCGGCTGGCCCTGCTGCGTGAGGCCATGCCCAACGTCCCGCTGCAGATGCTCCTGCGTGGCCGCAACACCGTCGGTTACACGCCCTACCCCAGCGAGGTCACCGACGCCTTCGTGCACGAGGCGGCGCGCACCGGCCTGGACATCTTCCGGATCTTCGACTCCCTCAACGACGTCTCGCAGATGCGGCCGGCCGTCGAGGCGGTGCTCGACACCGGCACCGCCGTCGCCGAGGTGGCGCTGTGCTACACCGGCAACCTGCTCGACCCCCGCGAGACGCTCTACACCCTCGACTACTACCTGCGCCTGGCCGAGCAGATCGTCGACACCGGTGCCCACGTGCTCGCCATCAAGGACATGGCCGGCCTGCTGCGAGCCCCCGCGGCGACCCGGCTCGTCACGGCCCTGCGCCAGAACTTCGACCTGCCGGTGCACCTGCACACCCACGACACCGCCGGCGGCCAGATCGGCACCCTCCTCGCCGCCATCGCCGCGGGCGTGGACGCAGTCGACGCCGCCTGCTCCTCGATGTCCGGCACGACGAGCCAGCCGAGCCTGTCGGCGCTGGTCGCCGCCACCGACGGCACCGACCGCGAGACCGGCCTCGACATCGACAAGGTCTTCTCGCTCGAGCCCTACTGGGAGGCCGTGCGCACCATCTATGCACCCTTCGAGTCGGGTCTGGCCTCACCCACCGGGCGCGTCTACTTCCACGAGATCCCCGGCGGCCAGCTGTCGAACCTGCGCTAGCAGGCGATCGCCCTCGGCCTCGGAGACCGCTTCGAGGACATCGAGAACATGTACGCGGCGGCCAACCGCATCCTCGGCAACCTGGTCAAGGTGACCCCGTCCTCCAAGGTCGTGGGCGACCTGGCCCTCGCCCTGGTCGGTGCCGGCGCAGACCCGGCCGACTTCGAGCAGAACCCGACCCGCTACGACATCCCCGACTCCGTGATCGGCTTCCTCGAGGGCGAGCTGGGTGACCCTCCCGGCGGCTGGCCCGAGCCGTTCCGCACCAAGGCGCTGCAGGGCCGGCACGCCAAGCCGAGGGTCACCGAGCTCACCGCGGAGCAGGAGGCCGCCCTGCGCACCAACCCGAAACGCACCCTGAACCAGCTGCTCTTCCCCGGGCCCACGAAGGAGTTCGAGGACAGCCGCGACCGGTTCGGCAACCTGTCGGTGCTCGGCACCATCGAGTTCCTGCACGGCCTGGAGCGGGGCGGCGAGTACGAGGCCGAGATCGAGGCCGGCAAGCGGCTGCTCCTCGGCATCAGCTCGATCGGGGACCCCGACCGCCACGGGATGCGCACCGTCATGTGCACCCTCAACGGCCAGTTCCGCCCCATCCAGGTGCGCGACCGCTCGGTCACCGCCGACGTCAAGTCGGTCGAGAAGGCCGACCCGGCCCAGGCCGGCCAGGTGCCCGCCCCCTTCTCCGGCGTGGTCACCCCGTCGGTCGCCGAGGGCGACACCGTGGAGGCGGGCGACGTGGTCGCCACCATCGAGGCGATGAAGATGGAGGCGAACATCACCACCCCGGTCGGCGGCACCGTCGCACGGCTCGCGATCGGTGGCCACCACCAGCAGGTCGAGGGCGGCGACCTCATCCTCGTCGTCTCCCCCGCGTGACTCGCGTCGAACCTTCGTCAAGCGTGGTGTCGCGATAGCCCTGTTGGGGCGATCGGGCTCGTACTGTGAGCAGATCTGCACCGGTCGCGCAGCGGCGAGGTGTTCCGTAACGATGGAGGGAGAGCCACATGGGCCTCGGAGACAAGATCGAGAACATGAAGGACGACCTGAGCGGCAAGGGCAAGGAAGCCACGGGCAAGGCCACGGACGACGAGAGCCTCGAGGCCGAGGGCCGCGGCGACCAGTCGAAGGCCGATATCAAGCAGGCCGGCGAGAAGGTCAAGGACGCTTTCAAGCACTGACGGTCCAGGGGCTCCCCCCCCGGATTCTCCGGAAAAGCCAACTCCGGGAGCACAAGTCACGAGGGCCACGCACCGCAGCAGCGGGCGTGGCCCTCGTCGTGCCGGCTACCAGCTACCGCCGGACGAACCACCGCCGCCGCCGCCGGAGAAGCCACCACCGCGACTGAACCCGCTCGACCCGGAAGAGCCCGGCGTCGAGACGAAGGTGCCGGCGGCAACGGTCGAGAAGGAGTCCATGCTCGAGGCCAGGCGCGAGAAGCCGCCGCCCGACCAGTCGCCGACGTACCAGACGGGGCTGGCGAGGGAGTGACCGGCGGCGGTCGCGGCCGCCGCGACCTCCTCGAAGACCTGCGCCCAACGGTCGGCGAGGCCGAACACGATGGCGAACGGCAGGAAGCGGCTGAACAGGTCCTGGGCCTCCTCCCACCGGATCTGGTTGGCCTCCGCCGTCGCGATGTACTGCTTGAACCCCCGTGCCTGGGCCAGCACCGCCGACCCCGAAGCCGTGCGAGCCGCCATCCGCTTGCCGAGGACCCGCACGAGAAGCCCCGCGGCGATGCCACCGGCGACGAGCACCCAGGACGGCGAGATCGGGAAGCCGGCGTCCTGGTAGAGCGCGGACAGCGGGCCGGCGCCGAAGACCGCGAACAGCGCCGACCCGGCCAGCAGGAAGGTGCCGAACCCGACCCAGCCGGACCGCTGCCGCTGCGGGCTGCCCCGGAACCAGCCGCGCTGGACGACCTCGTCGTACATGAGGCGCTCCACGGCATCCAGCGTGGGCTTGAAGTGGTTCTTCAGCCGGGACAGCGCGATGCGGTCACCGGCCGAGAACAGCGAGTCGAGGAGCAGCTGCTCGTAGGGGGCCAGTGCGGCCGCGGTGTCGGGCGGTGAGGTGCGGGTGAGCACCCAGTCGTCGGCGCGGAAGACGCCCTGGTCGTCGCGGGCGATCCGCAGGTAGCCCCGCACGGCGAGGTCGACGATGGTGGAGGTGATGTCGACGAGGTTGACCTCCTCGTCGAGGATCGTGCCCAGCATCCCGGGCTGGACGCCGGCCGGTGCGGTGAACTGCACGGCGACGGTCGGCTGGGGTCCACCCACGACCACGGGCACCTGCTGGTCGACGCCGGGAGCCAGGCCGGGCGTCAACCCGGCGTACTGCTCGTCGCGCCCGCGGTTCCACACCAGCAGCGCCATGAGGGCTCCGGCGAGCAGCGGCAGGAGCAGCCCGAGGCCGATGGTGAGCCAGCCGAGGGCGCGCCCCAGGCCGGGGCTGACGATGCCGCTGGAGTCGGCGTCGGCGGACCCCTCACGCAGGTCGGGCGTCAGGTCGCCGAACGCGTCGCGGGGGTAGGAGGTCAGCACGCTGGCCCCCTCCTCCGCCGCGAGGTCGGGCACCGTGAAGGTGCTGGTCGCGCCGGCGCGTGCCTCGCACGGCGTAGTGGACCCGAGCTCGCCGTAGAAGCAGGCGACCCGCGTGGCAGGGACCGGGCCGGTGGCGGTGGCCGAGACGTTGCGCTGCGGGAAGCCGTTCGAGCTGTCGACGACGTCGTAGTAGAGCTCCGCCGTGCCGTCGCCGATGTCGTTGACGACGTGGGCGAGCCGGTAGCGCACCACGTAGTCGGCGGTGCCAGTGATGGTCTCAGAGGGGCTCCCGACGCGGATCTGGCGGAAGGCCCCGAAGTCGGAGATCGAGATGTCGGTGGGGGCGCCGGACGGCGAGGTCACCGACACGCCGGTGAGCTCGTAGTACCGGTACTGCGTCTCGCTGTCCTGGTAGCCCGCCCGGACCTTGACGTTGCGCAGGATGCCGTGGCGCTCCTCCCCCTCGGGGAAGCGCCAGGTGATGGTCTCGGTGACGACGACCGAGCCGTCGGTGTCGACCTCGAACGCGGTGAGCAGCTTGTCGGCCTGCTCCTGCGCGGGCAGCGCGGCCGCGAGGGCAGCCGGTGCCCCCGACCCTGAGCCCGCCACCCAGGCGTCGACCGCCGGCACTTCGCCGACCGAGTGCGAAGCACCCACCCCGCGGGCCTCGATCCGGGCGTCTCGAGGTGTGTCCTTCGCAAGGATGGGCGAGGTGTCGGCGAGGGCGACCGGCGCCAGCAGGAGCACCACGAGTGCGATGCCGAGACACCAGAGCAGGCGCAGCCCGGCACGGGCGTCGGGGCACACCGCCGCCCGCGAGCCGGTCACTCAGTCCTCGCCGCGGCGGCGGGCTGCGATGGCACGGTCCGCCTCGCGGTTGTCCTGCCGCTCGCGCAGGGCGTGGCGCTTGTCGTAGTTCTTCTTGCCCTTGGCGACCGCAAGCTCGACCTTGGCCCGGCCGTCCTTGAAGTAGAGCGCGAGCGGCACCACGGTGTGGCCGGTCTCGCGGGTGGCGTGCAAGATCTTGTCGAGCTCGCGCCGGTGCAGCAGCAGCTTGCGGCGCCGTCGCGGGGTGTGGTTGTTCCACGTGCCATTGGTGTACTCGGGGATGTGCACGCCCTCGAGCCAGAGCTCGTCGTCACGGTCGAACCCGGCCCAGCCGTCGACCAGGGAGGCTCGGCCCATCCGCAGGGCCTTGACCTCCGTGCCCATCAACACCAGTCCCGCTTCGTAGGTGTCCTCGATGAGGTAGTCGTGACGGGCCTTGCGGTTGCTCGCGACGAGCTTTCGTCCGGTCTCCTTGGTCACGAGGCGAGGTTACCCGGCCTGCGGGGGTTGCCCCAGCGAGTTGCCGCCCGGAACCGGTCTCAGAGCCAGCGGCGCGGGTCGACGAAGTCGCCGTTCTCCAGGGTCTCGAAGTGCAGGTGGCAGCCCGTCGAGGAACCCGTGGTGCCGATGTATCCGATCAGCTGGCCGCGCCTGACCGAGCCGCTGCCCTTCACGATGCCGGACAGGTGGTTGTAGGTGCTGGCCAGACCGACCCCGCGCTGGTAGCCGTGGTCGATGACGACGCGGTTGCCGTAGCCACCACCCCATCCGGCCCTGATGACGGTGCCGGCGGCGGACGCGTACACCGACGTACCGCAGGCCAGGGCGTAGTCGCGCCCGGAGTGCAGGCGCATGTAGTGCAGGATCGGGTGGAAGCGCATGCCGAACTCGGAGCTGACCCGGCCACCGGAGACCGGGCGGCTGAGGAATCCTCCACTGCTGCTCGATCCCCCACCGCCCCCGCCGCCCCCGCCGCCGCTGCTGCCCGGGTTCCGGGCGGGCCCACGGGCGGGCGCGGCACGACGGGCGGCCTCCGCACGACGCTTGGCCTCGGCAGCGCGCTGCACCAGGATCGTCTTCAGTCGGCTCTGCTCGGCCTGCATCGAGGCCAGCGTGGCCTTCTCCGCGGCGAGCTTGCCGACGACGCTCTCGGCCTCGGATGCCTGCTTCGCCGCGAGCGAGTCGAGCGAGGCCTTGGCGGCGGCAGCGGTGGCCTTCGCGCTCTCGGCGCGCTTCAGGGCGGCCGCGGCCTGCTTCTTCTTCTCCGTGGAGTCCTTGCGCAACGCCGAGAGGTGGTCCTCGAGCGCGGTCAGGCTCGCCTGCTCGGTGGCGAGGCGGTCCATGGTCTGGCTCTGCACGTCCATCACCGTGTCGACGAGGGCGATCCGGTCGGCGAACTGCTGGGGGTCGGTGCTCGAGAGCGCCATGTCGAGCTGGCCGAAGCCCTGCTCCTGGTAGATCTGGGCGGCGAACTGGGCCACCCTCGTGCGACTGGCCGCGACCTCCTTGGTCGTCGAGGCGAGCTCGTCCTCCGCCTTCTTCTCGCTCGCCTGGGCGGCCTGCAGCTCCTGCGTGGCCACGGTGTTCGCGCGGTCCGCCGCCGCGGCGGCACTCTGGGCCCGGGTCAGGGTGGCCCGGGCCGCGGGCAGCTGGTTCTGGGTGCTCTGCAGGGCCGTGTAGGCGGCCGACAGGTCGGAGCTGGTCTCGTGGAGCTGGTCCTTGAGCTTGTCGACCTGGGCGTCGACGGTGCGCTTGTCCTTGCCCGGGTCGGAGCCGGTGGACACCGCCTGGGCCGAGGTCGTCATCAGCGCGAGGGCGCACAACGCAGCGGTCACGAGGGCGATCGAGCGGCGTGGCGCGGCTGCAGGCGCGCGGTCAGATCGTCCCATGGTCATCATTGGTAACACGTTTCACGCGCGCAGGCGAACAGGTGGGACACAAAAGTTTCTCCTTCCTGCACCCGCCCCCGTCGGATTCGTCACACGCGCAGGTAGCGCCGCAGCGTGATCAGGCTGGTGCCCACGGCGATCACGGTCACTCCGAGCAGCATCCACGGCGCCAGGATCCAGACGTCGGAGACGCCGATGAAGGCCTGGCTGAGCCCGCTGCGGATGACTCCTTCCTCGAAGACGTACTTCGTGAGGGCGACGAGCAGGCCGACCGCGAGCACCACCCCGAGGCAGGAGACGATGACCATCTCGGTGAGGAACGGCATCCGGATGGTCCAGTTGGACGCCCCGACCAGCCGCATGATGCCGATCTCGCGCCGCCGGATGAACGCCGCCTGCCGGATCGTCGTCGCCATCAACAACGCCGCGCAGGCCGCCATCAGGCCGGCCAGGGCCACGGCGAAGATGGTGATCCACCTGATGATCGTGAAGAACTTGCTCAGCACCTTCTGCTGGTCCTGCACCTGGGCGACGCCGGGTGCCCCCTCGAACTGCTGGGTGACGACCTCGTACTTCGTCGGGTCGTTGAGCTGCACGCGCAGGCTCTGCGGGATGTCGCCGACCTGCACGTTGCCGGCGATCGGGCTGTTGCGGAACTGATCCTTGAAGCGGTCGTAGGCCTCCTGCTCGGACTCGTAGAACACCTCCTTGACCTCGGGCAGGGCCCCGAGCTGACGCTGGATGGCCGCCTTCTGGTCCTCGGTGACGGCGGAGTTCTCGCAGTTGGGGGCGCGGGAGTCGGAGGTGCACAGGTAGATCGACACCTGGATGCGGTCGTACCAGTAGCCCTTCATGGTGTCGGCCTGGCGCTGGGCGAGCAGGCCGAGCCCGAGCAGGAACATCGACACCATCGTGACGAGGACGACCGAGATCGCCATCGACACGTTGCGCCGCAGGCCGGAACCGACCTCGGAGAACAGGAAACGTGCCTGCACGGCTCAGACCTCCGCGACCGGGTTGTAGGTGGCGTCCTGCTCGTCGCGCACGACGCGGCCGTCGTCGAGCTGGAGCACCCGGCGCCGCAGGTCGTTGACGATGTCGTGGTCGTGCGTCGCCATGACGATGGTGGTGCCGGTGCGGTTGATCCGGTCGAGCAGCCGCACGATGTCGAGGCTGATCGCCCGGTCGAGGTTCCCGGTCGGCTCGTCGCACAGCAGGATCTGCGGCCGGTTGACGACCGCTCGCGCGATCGCGACCCGCTGCTGCTCACCCCCCGAGAGCTGGTGGGGGAAACGCTTGTCCTTGCCCTCCAGCCCGACCATCTCGAGCGTCTCGGGCACGAGCTGGCGGATGACGTTCCCGGGCTTGCCGATGACCTGCAGGGCGTACGCGACGTTCTCGTGGACGGTCTTGTTGGGCAGCAGGCGGAAGTCCTGGAAGACTGCGCCCATCTCCCGCCGCAGCCGGGGGACCTGGCGCCCCGGCATCGTGCCGAGGTCGTGGCCGGCGACGAGGACCTTGCCCGTGGTGGCCGCCTCCTCGCGCAGCGCCAGACGCAGCATCGTCGACTTGCCCGAACCCGAGGGGCCGACGACGAAGAGGAACTCGCCGCGGTCGATGTCCAGGGTGACGTCGTCGAGCGCCGGTCGGCTCGACGACGCGTAGATCTTGCTGACGTTCTCGAAACGGATCATTGCGGCGGTGTGGCCTCACGGGAGGTCGGGGGTGTTCGGCACGCCGGGCCCCGGGGGGCGGCTCCTTTCGAGGATAGGTCGGGAACCTGCGGATGCCGGTCAGTTGCCCAACGTCGGCGGGTCACCACCCCCTGCTGCCCGGCATCCGTCACAGCTTTCTCGCCCGATGCCACAACCTTCACCTTCGCACCGGAACGGTTCCGGTGCGAAGGTGAAGGTTCCCGCATGCTGCGGGAAAGGTGGGACGGTCAGAGGGCGCAGGTGTCGAGCAGGTCCCCGCTCGGGCGCGGGTAGGTGGCGTCGGCCGGCGGCCTGACCCCCCGCTCCACCCGGTCGGTCAGCGCGCCGAACGCGGTGCGGGCGCACGGGAGCATCGGGCGCAGCCGGTCCGGGAAGGCCGTGTAGAGGCCGTCGGTGTGCGTGCCGTCCTCGACGCGGTGGTAGCGGTGCCGCTTCCCCCGCCCAGCCGGTCGATCAGCCGGTCGTGGACGTCGGAGTCGGTGCCGGCCCAGTCGGCCGGGTTGGGGTGCCCGCGCTTCGCGGTGCCGGTGGTGGTGAGGTCGCTCAGGCAGGCGGTCTCGACATGCTCGGCGCCCCTGACCTCGGCCTTGTCGATGCGAGCGCAGTGCCCCGCGCCCGGCTTGTGCGCTGCGGCGGGCGCCGCGCCGAGGGCGGCACCGCAGACGAGGGCCAGTGCCGCCACGGCGGCGCTGGTGAGGGTGCAGGCGCGACGCTGCGCCAGGCGGGTCTGAACCATGACGCCCAGCCTCTGTGGGCGGCTGACCTGGGGCAATGTGACCACGCCACACATCCACCGGGATGCTGTGGGGCCACCCCACCACCTGGGTCGAGGTGAAACGCTGGTCCGAGAGGCCAGAACATCACCTCGAACCGGCGGAGCGTTGGCGGGGTCGAGGTGAAACGCTGGTCCGAGAGGCCAGAACATCACCTCGAACCGGCGGCGCTCACCGCGACCCCGGGCGTTCGGTCAGGCGGGAGTGATCGCCGGGAGGGCCGGGGCCTGCACGGCCAGCACGTCACGGAAGGTCGCCGCGACCATCGTGGCGGCGCGTTCGGCCTCGTCGCGCGGCAGGAACGGGCCGAGGGGCACGTCGTCGGGCCAGAAGCGCAGGTAGTCGTCACCGTCGGTGGGGGTCGGGTGATGCCACCCGAGTGCCCGGAGCGCGGCATCCTCGTCGGGCGACAGCGGGAAGTGCGCGCCGATCAGCTCCGCGCCCACACAGCTGCCGTGCAGGAAGTCCTCGATGCGCGCCAGCCGCACCCACGGCGTGACCACCTCGAGCTTTGCGGGGATGTAGCCGCCCAGGCGCGCCTTGCGCCGCAGCACCGGTCGCGCGCTCCCCTCGGGGCCGGCGACGGTCAGGGCGGCGCGGTCGGCCAGGCGGGTGACCTCGTCGGCGAGGTGGGTGGTCCACGCGGCCCAGGCGGCGGCATCCGGCTGCTCCTGCCCGGTCACGGCGCTCTCCCCCACCGCTCAGCCGTTCGCGGCGGCGGCCTTGTCCTGGCCGATCTGCCACCGGATGCCGGCCTCGATGAACCCGTCGATGTCGCCGTCGAAGACGCCCGAGGTGTTGCCCACCTCGAAGCCCGTGCGCAGGTCCTTGACCATCTGGTAGGGGTGCAGGACGTAGGAGCGCATCTGCTCGCCCCAGCTGGCCTTGACGTCGCCGGCGAGCTCCTTGCGCTCGGCGGCCTCCTCGGCCTTCTTCAGCAGCAGGAGGCGTGACTGCATGACGCGCAGGGCGGCGGCGCGGTTCTGGATCTGGCTCTTCTCGTTCTGCATCGACACGACGGTGCCCGTGGGCAGGTGCGTCATGCGCACCGCCGAGTCGGTGGTGTTGACCGACTGGCCGCCTGGCCCACTGGAGCGGAAGACGTCGATCTTCAGGTCGTTCTCGGGGATCTCGATGGTGTCGGTCTGCTCGATGAGCGGCACCACCTCGACCGCGGCGAAGCTGGTCTGGCGGCGGCCCTGGTTGTCGAACGGGCTGATGCGCACCAGACGGTGGGTGCCGCCCTCGACGCTGAGGTTGCCGTAGGCGTAGGGCACGTCGACCTCGAAGGTGGCCGACTTCAGGCCCGCCTCCTCGGCGTAGGAGGTGTCGAGCACCTTGACCGGGTAGTGGTGCCGCTCGGCCCAGCGCAGGTACATGCGCATCAGCATCTCGGCGAAGTCGGCGGCGTCGACGCCACCGGCACCGGCGCGGATGGTGACCACCGCGGCCCGCTCGTCGTACTCGCCCGCAAGCAGGGTGCGCACCTCGAGCTCACCGACGGCCTTGCGCACGACGACCAGCTCGCGCTCGGCCTCGAGCAGCGTCTCGGCGTCGTTCTCCTCCTGGCCCATCTCGACCAGGGCCTGGAGGTCGTCGATGCGGGTGTCCATGCCGGTGACCCGGTCGTGCTCGGCCTTGGCGCGCGACAGCCCGGAGGTCACGACCTGCGCCTTCTCCTGGTCGTCCCACAGGTTCGGGTCGGACGCCTGCTCCTCGAAGTCGGCGATGATCGCCTCGAGCTTGGACAGGTCGGTCACCTCACGCACGGACGCCATGGTCGCGCGGAGGTCCTTGATCTCCTGGGAGAAGTCGACAGCCACGAGGGTCAAGCCTACGGCAGGTGTGGATGCCGACCGCCCGCCCGGCCACCCGGGCCGAGCTGTCGGAGCCTCCCGAGGTCGTCGTGGCCTGCGTTCAGCCCACGAGCGCGACGGCGGCGAGCGCCAGGAAGGCGGCACCGGAGGCCCGGCGGCCCCACCGCGCGGCCGTCGGCGAGATGCCGCGACGCACGGCGCGGGCCGCCAGCACGGCGTATCCGCCGTCCACGACCGTGGCCACGGCGACTGCGCCGCCACCGAGAACCAGCGACTGGGCGGCCACCGACCCGGCACGGGCATCGACGAACTGGGGCAGCACGGCGACGAAGAAGAGCACCGTTTTGGGGTTGAGGAGGTCGACGAGCAGACCGGCGAGGTAGACACGGACGAGGCCGCGGGGGCGGTCCGGCCCGATCCCGGACCCCTCGCCGTGGTCGACCCGCCGGCGCAGCAGCTGGATGCCGAGCACGGCCAGGTAGGCGCCGCCGCCGACCTGCAGCACCCGCAGCAGCGAGTCCGAAGCGGCGATGAGGCCCGAGACGCCAAGACAGGCCGCCCCGACGTGGATCGCGAACCCGGACTCCAGGCCCAGCACCGCGAAGGCTCCAGCCGCCGGCCCGGAGCGCAGCCGCTGCGTGACGGCGAACAGCACCGATGGCCCCGGCACGAGCATGACCATGAGGGTCACCGCGAGGAAGGGCAGCAGCTGGGCGCGCATACCCATGAGGAGGATGCCGGACCCGCAAGAATACCTCCCAGGGGGCGCGGCTGCGGGCGAACCCGGTGGCCGCCGGGGGCTCCCGCCTGTCACCCACCCCTCCTCTCACCCCTTGGAGATGAGGTCACCGCCGGCTGGAGGGGCAAGGTTGGGAACCGTCAGCGCGGCCCGTCATCCGGGGCCACGCGATCGAGGAGGCGCAGCGTCGCGCCGACTTGCCGTGCCCCCCGGGCTGATCGAGAAGGAGAACCATGGACGACAACCCCGACACCATGCTGGAGGAGCTGGGCCCGGTCGACTACCTGGTCATCGAGTTCCCGGCCGGTGCACAGCACTTCACCGGGGAGGTGGCAGGAGAGCTCGCCCGCCTCTCGGAGTCGGGGGTGATCCGGGTGCTCGACCTGCTCATCATCACCAAGGCCGAGGACGGCTCCGTCGACGCGCTCGAGATCGACGACACCCCCGCGGTCGATGCGATCCGGGCGCTGGAGGCCGACATCGCCGAGAGCCTCGCCGCCGAGGACGTCGCGCTGCTCGCCGAGGCAATGGAGCCCGGCAGCGTGGCCGGCGTGCTCGTGTACGAGAACCGCTGGGCCGCCCCCTTCGCGAGCGCCGCGCGCCGAGCCGGTGGCCAGCTGATCGCCAACGGCCGGATCCCCATCGCCGAACGACCCAGCGGTGCACCGGTGCGGGACAGGTACGTCTACTACCCCGACTGCGCCTCCGTGCCCGAGCAGTCCGCCGTGCTGATCAGCGGCCGCTCGTACACGATCGCGGCCGGGGTGCACCTCGCGTCTACCGACGCCGAGGGCGTGATCTTCGCCCACGGAGGCGTTGCCGGCGGGCACAGCCTGTTCGTGCAGGACCAGCGGCTGACCTACGTCTTCAACTGGGTCGGCTGGCACTGGAGCACAACGGCGACCTCTACTCCTGCGACCCCTACGTCGAACCCGGCCACCTCCTGGGCAACATCGCCGAAGGGCGCACGATGCTCGAGCTGGTCGACCTCCCACAGCAGCGGGCGTTCGGACAGGCCAAGCTGGACACCCTGCCGCGATACTGCCGCTCGTGCGACGTGCGGTTCGCGTGCAACGGCGGCTGCCCCAAGGACCGGTTCCTCTCGACCCCGACGGCGAGCCGGGGCTGCACTACCTGTGCGCGGGCTACCAGGGCTTCTTCCGCCACGTCGACGGCCCGATGCGGGTGATGGCGGCCCTGCTGCGCCAGGGGCGTGATGCGACCGGGCTGCGCGAGTGGTACGCCATGCGCGACGCCAAGCGGGCGCCGGACGAGCCGTGCACCTGCGCTGGTGACCGCGCCTTCGCCGAGTGCCACGGCGCGACCGTGCGTTGACTCTGTCGTGATCTGTCAGGGCAGCACGTCGGAACGCGCCCGTGACTCCACCCTGATCGTCACCGAGACACCGAGTTCGCGCAGGGCCGGGCCGACCATCGGCAGCTCGGCGTCGCCGACGAGGACGACGACGGCGGTGCGTCCGTCGGGCGTGCCGGTGCCCGGCGCGAGCCGCCACCGGGTGATGCTTCCCGGGCGAGGGCGGCTGCCGAGGTACGCGGCTGAACGCTGCTGCACCGAGGCGTTGCTGAGCGGCACCGACTCGCCCACGCCCTGGTCGTATGCCGACTCGTCGAGCGCGTTGGCTGCGCTCAGCGCTGCTCCGTCGGAGAGGTCGAGCAGCCGCATGCGGGACACGTGGGCGGACGTGACGGCGACGGTGCCGGCGATGAGGACCATCGCGATGAGGGTCAGGCCGAGGATGAACAGGCTAATCGAACCGTTCTCGTCCCGCGTCTCGTGGGCCGGTCGACGGCGGGAGATCACGGTCATGGCAGCCCCCTGAACCGGTCGACCGTGGAGAGGTGGCTGGCGCTGACCGGAACCGAGAGGGGCACGACGTCGCGGACGAACGCCGGCACCAAAGGCAGGGGCACCCGCACGGTGGCCGTTGTCTCGACCTGCCCGTCGGGGCGCAGGCAGGGGGTCCCGTCACAGGTGATGGTGAGGCGGCCGGCATCCTCGAAGGAGTGGTCGAGGAACGCGAGCCGTGCCGCGGCCTGGGCCCGCCCGACCGCCGCCTCGTCGGCGCCTGCGGTCACGTACGCGCGGCCGGCCTCGCGCGCTGCCTGGCTCACGGCATACGACCCGGCCTGGACGCGGGCCAGCATCATCACGAGGTAGATGAGCGGAACCAGCATGAGCACGGCGAGCACAACGAACTCGACCACGGCACTGCCGCGCTCGTCTCGGGCGACCCGGACCGAGGTGCTCACTGCGACTCCAGGAAGGCCCTGCCGACGACGTCGAGCCCGTCCTGGGGCCCGAGCAGGCCCAGCACCGGAAGCGGTGCCACCACCCGGACCTCGACGACACGCACTCCCCCGACGACGTCCCCACGGCTGGTGACCCGCCGTGCGTACCCGGGGGACAGCGACTCGCTGACCAGAGACTCGGTTCTCGCGACGCCGCTCCCTGCAGGGGCATCCGCACGAGCAGCGAGCCTGGCCCCTTCAGCGGCGCAGGAGATCAGGGTGTTGCGGGTGTGCAGCGCCAACCCCAGCTGGAACACGGTCAGGAAGAGCACGACGACCAGCACCGACACCATCGCGAAGTCGGTGACCGCCGCCCCGTGCTCGTCCCGCCGGCGTCGCATCGGGCCGGGTCAGCCCTGCACCGAGGCCAACGCGCTCTGGAACATGTCGACGAGCTGCCCCTTCGCCACCACCCACAGCGCCGTGACGATGCCTGCGGTCATCAAGGTGATGAGGACCCAGCCCGGCACGTCGCCGCGCTCGGGCCGTTGGGCAGCCCTCACGAGCTGGCGGTGGGCGGCGGCCTGCAGCCGAGCGGACAGGGTGTGGATGATCGACATCAGTCGGTCCTTCCTGGTCAGAGGGTGAATCGGAAGAGGGTGAAGCCCGGGAACACGGCGAACAGCACGGTGACCGGGAGGATCAGGAAGACGACCGGGACCATCATCGCGATCTCCTTGCGGCCGCCCGCCTCCATGAGCGCGCGCCGGCCCTCCTCCCGGACGTCCTGGGCCTGGGCGCGCAGCACCTCGGCCAGGGGGGTGCCTCGTTGCACGGCGATGACCACGCCATCGACGAATCGGCGCAGGCTTCCCAGCCCGGTTCGGTCGGCGAGGCCCTGCAGCGCCGTGGGCAGGTTCGCCCCGGCGCGGGCGTCAGCAAGGCATCGGCGCAGCTCGCCCGCGAGCTCGCCCTGGGAGAGTCGGCAGACCCGATCCAGCGCTCCGGCCGCGCCCTCACCGGCTCCCACCGCGAGGGCGAGCAGCTCGGCCACCGTCGGGAACTCCGTCAGCATCCGCGCCTCACGGCGGGCGGCGCGGCGCGACAGGAGGTAGTCGGCGCCGGTCACCCCGAGGCCCAACCCGACCGCGCTCAGCATGACGACGGTGACCACGCCGGAATCGCGCACGGCGAGCGCCAGCAGGCCACCGGCAGCGCCGACGACGGCACCGAGCGCACCCCAGAGCACCTGCTCGGCGCGGAACCGGTCGACGTCTGCCACCAGGCCGGCGCGCGATTGCCGTCGACGCACGGACTCGGCGCCGCCCATGACGCGTTCGACCAGGTCGCCCAGGTCACGAACGACCGGGGCCGTCACGATGCCGAGAGCACCGCGGGGAGGTCGGCCGTCGTCGAGGAGGCGAGACGGCCGGGGTGCATCGCGCAGGTACGGCAGAACACGACCGGCCAAACCGTGCCGCCGGTGGCGTGGTAGGCCAACCCAGATCAGGGCCAGGCCGAGCCCCAGGGCGAATCCGAGGATGGCGCCGCTTCGTGCGAGGTCGCTCACCGCAGCACTCGTTCGTCCTCAGGCAGTCGCCCGATGCGCACCATCGCCCAGTACGCGACCGCGGTCAGTGCGCCCCCGACGGCGAGCACGGCGACTCCGGGCGCACTGGAGTAGGCCGCCACCGACTCGGGGTTCGTCGAGAGCATCGCGAGGATGAGCCAGGGCGCGGCCACGGCCAGCCTGGCGGCGTTGACGGTCCAGGACTGGCGGGTCTCGAGCTCGGCCCGGGTACGGGCGTCCTCGCGGAGGAAGCCCGACAGTGTGCGCAGGAGGTGCCCGAGGTCGGTGCCGCCGACCTCGCGGGCGATGCGCAGGCTCTCGACGAGCCGGTCACCGACCGGGTCGCTGAGCCGGTCCTTGAGCCGGTCGAGGCAGTCGTGGAAGCGGCCGGTGAGCCGGTAGTCGTCCGCGAACGCTCGGAACGGGTCTCGCAGTGCCTCCGGACCGCGGTTCCCCAGCTGCGCCAGGGCTTCGGGCAGAGCCATCCCGGCCCGAACGCCGGAGGTGATGTTGTCGACGGCCTCGGGCCACAGGTCTCGCAACCGGGAGCGGCGCCGCCGCGCCCGCGCCCGCACCACGCCGATCGGGCCGTAGGCCGCCATGGCCGCGAAGCACACCGCGATCGGGAGGACGCCCACCGCCGCCTGCACGACCGCGAGCACGAGCAGGAACGCCATGACGCTCGAGGCCAGCAGGGTACGCACGGAGAGCCCGGCAAACCCGGCCTGGACGACTTCGTCGGACAGCCGGTCGAGTGGCCCGGCCCTGCGAACCCGCGGGGCGGCTCGCTCCGGCTGCACCCAGCAGCTCCACCAGACGAGGAAGAGCCCACACCCCAGCCCGAGGCCCAGCAGCAGGCCCATCATGCGGCGGTCTGTGCGAGCAGCGCCGACAGGTCGTAGCCCGCGCGCTCGAAGCGGTCGACGTGGGGTGGGAAACCGTCCGCTCGCACCAGCTCACCGCTGCGGCGGACGAACAGGTCGGCGATCTCGACGACATCACCCTCCACGCGACCCGGCACGGCGGCGACCTCGCGGACGCTGCGACGACCGTCCCGTTCGAGCGCGGCGTGCACGACGAGGTCGATGGACGCCGCGACGGTCGGCACCACGAAGCGGGCCGACACGTTCTCACCGGCCAGCAGTGGCAGGGTGCACATCTTGGTCACGGCCTCGCGCGCGCTGTTGGCGTGGATCGTGCACATGCCGGGTAGGCCGGAGTTCAGGGCGATCAGCAGGTCCAGGCTCTCGCCCTGACGGACCTCGCCGACGATGATCCTCGACGGCCGCATCCGAAGTGCCTCCTTGACCAGGCGCCGCAGCGGGATGTCACCCGTGCCCTCGAGCGAC
>JBBQWX010000053.1:0-24861 GCA_038210185.1 Actinomycetales bacterium | reverse complement strand
TCGAACCCGTGCTACCGCCGTGAAAGGGCGGGGTCCTGGGCCGCTAGACGATGGGGACCCGACCTCGACCGGGCCTCAAGGTCGCGCAGCGCGCAGCGCTCGGATCCGTCGAGGACTCCGAAAGCATAGGGGACACCCGGCGCGTCACCAAAACGGGGATGCCGTCGCAGGTCGCCGTGCTCCCGTCGCTCCATTTCGTCAGCATCTGTTGACGCCCGGGCAGTGTCAGCATATGCTGACGGACATGACGCGAACCGCCACCGACCTCGCGGGTGACCTCGACAGCACCGACCCCACGGTCGGCCTACGGGCCGTGGCCGCGCTGCGCCGCCTGCTCGAGCAGCTCGAGGCGCTGCACGTGCGCAACGCCCGCGCCAAGGGGTGGTCGTGGCAGGACATCGCCGACGCCCTCGGCGTCACCAAGCAGACCGTCCACCGCAAGCACGCCCGGAGGTAACCGTGTTCGAACGCTTCACGCGCGACGCCCGCACCGTCGTCGTCTCCGCCATCGACCTGTGCGCCACGCTCAACGCCGACGAGGTGCGCCCGGTGCACCTGCTCCTCGCTCTCACCCAGGAGAGCAACGGGGCCCGCGACCTGCTCGCGGCCCACGGCATCACCGAGGATGCCGTGGGCGCCGCCCTGGGTGCCCCGCGACCCACCCCGCCCGCACCGCTGGGCGACGACGACGCGGCCGCCCTGCGCTCACTCGGCATCGACCTCGACGCCATCCGTGAGGCCGTCGACGGCCAGTTCGGTGAGGGAGCCCTGGAGGGGGCCCTCGAGGGGGCTGCCGCGGCGTCGCCCGGCGGTGCGGACCCGGACGACCTCGACATCGACCTGTCCCGCCGGCGCTTCGCCCTCGGCGGGCACGTGCGGTTCGGCCGCGGCGCCAAGAAGGTGCTCGAGCTCTCGCTGCGCGAGGCGATCCGGGTTCACTCCCGCGAGATCCGCAGCGAGCACATCGCCCTGGCCGTGCTGCGCACCGACGACGACGCGGTGCGGATGCTGCTCGGCTCGCTCGGCGTCGATGTCACCGCCCTGCGGGCCGACCTCGACGGCAGGGGCCGCCGCAGCGCCTGAGGTCAGCGGCCGGGGTTCGCCCACGCAAGGAGGCGGTCGGCATCCCAGGTGGTGACGATCCGCTCGGGGGGCACCCCCAGCCGCTCGGCCCGCTCGCAGCCGTAGGCCTTCATGTCGAGCTGCCCCGGCGCGTGGGCGTCGGAGTCGATGGCGAACAGGCAGCCGATCTCGAGCGCCAGCAGCACCAGCTCGTCGGGCGGGTCGCAGCGCTCGGGGCGACTGTTGATCTCGACGGCCGTGCCGTGCTCGGCACACGCCTCGAACACGGCGCGGGGGTCGAAGTCCGACTGCGGTCGGGTGCCGCGCGAGCCCTCGACGAGCCGGCCGGTGCAGTGCCCGAGCACGTTGACGCGGGGGTTCGACACGGCGGCCACCATCCGGGCCGTCATCGGGCCACCGTTCATCCGCAGCTTGCTGTGCACCGAGGCCGTGACGAGGTCGAGCCGGGCGAGCATCGCGTCGGTCTGGTCGAGGCCGCCGTCGTCGAGGATGTCGACCTCGATGCCCTTGAGCAGCCGGAACGACCCGCCCAGCGACCGGTCGATCGCCTCGACGATGCCGATCTGCTGGGTCAGCCGCTCGACGGTCAACCCGTTGGCGACGCGCAGCTGCGGGCTGTGGTCGGTGAGCACCAGCCACTCGTGGCCGAGCTCGATGCCGGTGAGCACCATCTCGTCGATCGGGCTGCCGCCGTCGCTCCAGTCGGAGTGCAGGTGGCAGTCGCCGCGCAGGGCGGCATACGTCGACTCGCCGCCGCCCGCCAGCGGGCCGCCCGACTTCGCCTGCAGCGAAGCGAGATACGCGGGCAGCTCGCCGGCGAGCGCCTCGGCGATCACCCCGCTCGTCGACTTCCCGATGCCGGGGATCTCCTGCAGGGTGCCGGCCTCGGCGCGCTCACGCAGCTCGTCCTCGCCGACCTGCTTGAGCGTCTTGACCGCGTTGCGGAAGGCCTCGACCCGGTAGGTGCCGGCACGGGTGCGCTCGAGCAGGAACGCGACCCGGCGCAGCGCCTCGATCGGGTGGACCGGCGCCTCGAGCGGCTCGAGCAGTGCGACCATCAGAGGCTGAACTGGCGCTTCACGATGCCGTCCCAGACGCGGTCGCCGCCGACGGCCCTAGCGGTCACCATGGCCCGGGCGACTGGGGTGAGGAGGTATCGGGTGCGGGGACGGTCGGCCTCGATCGCCTTGACGAGGGCCTGGGCCACGCTCTCGGACGAGGCGGACATCCGCGGGTTGGCGTAGGCCGCGCTGTTGCCCTCGGCGACCGACGCACGCATGGCGGCGTAGGGGGAGTCGTCGTGCGAAGCGAGGGCACCGGAGGCGCTGATCGTCTCCTCGAACCCGCTGCGGGTGACCCCCGGCTCGACCACGACGACCTGGATGCCGAACGGCCGCACCTCCACCCTCAGGGCGTCGCTCAGCGCCTCCACGGCGTACTTCGTCGCGTGGTAGTAGCCACCGAGCGGGAAGGTCATCCGCCCGCCCATCGAGCTGAGGTTGACGATGCGACCGCGTCCGGCGGCACGCATGCCGGGGAGCACGAGCTGGCACATCCGGGCCAAACCGAAGACGTTGGTCTCGAACATGGCACGCACCTTGTCCATCTCCACCTCCTCGACCGCGCCGTACTCGCCGTAGCCGGCGTTGTTGACGAGCGTGCCCACGGCACCGTGGGCTGCCTCGACCTCGGCGACGGCAGCCGCCATCGAGGCCTCGTCGGTGACGTCGAGCGCCGTCACGTGCGCGCCCGCCGCAGCGAGGTCGGCCAGCGTCTCGGGACGCCGGGCCGTGGCCCACACGGTGTGGCCCCGGGCCAGCAGGGCCTGCGCGGCAGCACGGCCGATGCCGGTGGAGCAGCCGGTGACGAGGACAGGGTCGCGGTCGTAGTCAGTCATGGGAAATCCGTTCTCTCTCAAACGATCTCGGTAAGGGCGGTGAGTAGTCGGTCGATGTCGTCGGACGAGGTGTACGGCGCGAGCCCCACCCGCACACCACCGGTGTCGCCGAGGCCCAGGTGGCGGGAGCACTCGATCGCGTAGAAGTGCCCGGCCGGTGCGTTGACCCCGCGCTCCGCGAGACGCCCGCGGATCTCCTGGGGGTCGCGGTCGGCCACGGTGAAGAGCAGCGTCGGGGTGCGCGAGCGGGCGTTGCTGAGCACGGTGAGACCGGGGATGCCGCGCAGCGCTGGTTCCAGCACGTCGAGCAGCGCCCGCTCGTGCACGTGCACCGCTGACATCCCCGCCTCGATCCGCTCGCGGCGGCTCCCGCCCGCACTGCTGTCGTCGAGGCTCGCGATGAAGTCGACGGCGGCGGTCGTGCCGGCCATCAGCTCGTAGGGGAGGGTGCCGAGCTCGAACCGCTCGGGAACGGCATCCGTCGACGGCAGCAGCTTGTCGGGGTGCAGGGTCTCGAGCAGCGCCGGGTCGGCGGCGAGCACCCCGCAGTGCGGCCCCATGAACTTGTAGGGCGAGCAGGTCCAGAAGTCGGCGCGCAGGGCGGCCAGGTCGACCGAGGCGTGGGCGGTGGCGTGCACGCCGTCGACCCAGTGCAGGGCGCCGACCTCGTGGGCTAGGTCGGCCACCCGGCAGACCGGCGTGCGGGTGCCGATCAGGTTCGAGGCGCCCGTGGTGGCCACGAGCCGGGTGCGCTCGGAGAGCACGGCGGCCACGGCATCCGCGGACAGCTCACCGGTGGCGGGGTCGAAGTCGACCCAGCGCACCGTGGCGCCGGCGGCCTCGGCCGCCTGCACCCAGGGTCGGATGTTCGCGTCGTGGTCGAGCCGGGTGACGACCACCTCGTCGCCGGGGCCCCAGTCCTTGGCAAGCGCCCGGGCGAGGTCGTAGGTGAGCGAGGTGGCGCTGCGGCCGAACACGATGCCCCGCGGGTCGGCCCCGAGCAGGTCGGCGAGGGCGCTGCGGCAGCCGGTGACGACCTGCTCGGCCCGCCGCTCGGCCGGCGTGACCGTGCCGCGGTTGGAGATCGCGCTGGTCAGGGTGTCGGCGACCGCCCGCGCGACGACGTCGGGGGTCTGGCTGCCGCCGGGGCCGTCGAAGTGCGCGGCCCCCTCGGTCAGGGCGGGGAAGTGGGAACGGACCGAGGCGACGTCGAGCGGCATACCCCGCATCCTTCCGCATCCCGCCGCTCCCCGACTTCGTAGGGGAGCGGCGGGGCAACACGCGGTGGAAACCCGGTCTGGCGCGGCTTCCGGCCTACACAGTCGGGCAGGCGCGGGTCACCAGGAGGTGTGCAGCGGGCGCCCCTCCGCGAAGCCGGCGGTGCTCTGGATGCCGACCGTCGCACGCTCGGCGAACTCCTCCAGGGTGCGCGCCCCGGCATACGTGCAGCTGCTGCGCAGCCCGGCGACGATCTCGTCGACGACGTCCTCGACGCTGGGGCGGGCCGGGTCGACGTACATCCGGGCCGAGCTGATGCCCTCCTCGAACATCGCCCTGCGGGCCCGATCGTAGGCGGTGTCGTTCGCCGTGCGGCCGCGCACCGCCCGCGACGACGCCATCCCGAACGACTCCTTGAACTGCCGCCCGCCCTCGTCGGTGTAGAGGTCGCCGGGCGACTCCAGGGTGCCCGCGAACCACGAGCCGATCATCACGTTCGAAGCGCCGGCGGCCAGGGCGAGCGCGACGTCGCGTGGATGCCGGACGCCTCCGTCCGCCCACACGTGCCGTCCCAGCGCGCGCGCCGCGGAGGCGCACTCGAGCACCGCGGAGAACTGCGGCCGGCCGACGGCGGTCATCATCCGGGTCGTGCACATCGCGCCCGGGCCGACCCCGACCTTGACGATGTCGGCCCCTGCCTCGATGAGGTCGCGGGTGCCCTGCGCCGAGACCACGTTGCCGGCCACTACCGGCACGCCCGGGTCGAGGGCCCGCACCGAGCGCAGCGCCTCGATCATCTTCTCCTGGTGACCATGGGCGGTGTCGATGACCAGCACGTCGGCGCCGGCGTCGAGCAGGTCCTTGGCCTTGGTCGCGACGTCGCCGTTGATGCCGACCGCCGCGGCCACCCGCAGCCGCCCGGCGTCGTCGACGGCGGGGGAGTACAGGTTCGCGCGCAGCGCCCCCGAGCGGGTGAGGATGCCAACCAGCCGGCCGTCGTCGGCCACGATCGGGGCCAGCCGGCGCCGTGCGTGCGACAGGGTGTCGAAGGCCGACTCGACGTCGACGCCGTCATCGAGGGTCACCATGTCGCGCACCATCACGTCGTCGATCTGGGTGAACCGGTCGACCCCGGTGAGGTCGGTCTCGGTCACGATGCCGACCGGGCGGTCGCCGACGGTGACGATCGCGGCGCCGTGCGCCCGCTTGTGCAGCAGCACGAGCGCCTCGCCCACGGTCATGGTGGGCGTCAGGGTGATCGGGGTGTCGTAGACGAGGTGGCGCGACTTCTGCCAGCTGACCACCTCGCGCACGATCTCGGCCGGGATGTCCTGGGGGATGACGGTCAGCGCACCCCGGCGCGCGGTGGTCTCGGCCATCCGGCGGCCGGCGATGGCGGTCATGTTGGCCACCACGAGGGGGATGGTCGTGCCCGTGCCGTCGACCGACGCGAGGTCGACGTCGAGCCGGCTGGTCACCGACGACCGGTTGGGCACCATGAAGACGTCGTCGTAGGTGAGGTCGATCTGCGGCTGGAGGTCGTTGAGGAAACGCACCCGCCCAGCGTAGGTGCGGTGGGCGCGTTGGCGCGGGCCCGGCATCCGGCAACGGTTCTGCGGGGCTCATGGGGCAGGATCGCGACGTGAGTCTTCTGGCCCCTTCGCCCGCGGATGCCGCCCGACGCGCCGGTCTGCGCCGGATGCGGCTGCTTGCGGTGTCCCTGCTCGTGCTGGCCGCGCTCGTCTACGCGGTGACCCTCAACCTCGACCACTCCGGGGTGTGGGGCTACGTCAACACGGCCGCCGAGGCCGCGATGGTCGGCGCGCTGGCCGACTGGTTCGCGGTGACGGCGCTGTTCCGGCACCCTCTCGGCATACCGGTGCCGCACACGGCGATCATCCCCAAGCGCAAGAACGAGATCGGCCGCAACCTGCAGGAGTTCGTGACCGAGAACTTCCTCACCGAGGAGATCGCCCGCGACCGGCTCGCGGCGGCGCACGTGGGGGAACGGGTCGGGCAGTGGCTCGGCGTGCCCGAGCACCGGCACCGGGTGCGCACCGAGGTGGTGCGGGTGGCCCGCGCCGGGCTGGGCCGGATGTCCGACGACGAGGTGCGCGCGCTGGTCGAGGACTTCCTCGTGCCGCGGCTGGTGCAGGAGCCGGTGGCCTCGATCGCCGGCACCCTGCTCGAGGGCATCGTCGACGAGCAGACCCACCACGGGCTGGTCGACCTCGGCCTGGAGCAGCTGCGCGCCTACCTCGCCGACAACCCCGGCACGTATGCCGCGGTGCTGGGTGAGCGGGCGCCGTGGTGGTCACCGCCGTGGGTCGACGACAAGGTGATCGGCTGGTCCTACCAGCAGGTGCTGGCCTGGCTGCAGGACATCCACGACGACCCGCGCCACCCCGCGCGCCTGGCGCTCGACGAGCTGTTGCGTCGGCTCGCCTCCGACCTGCAGACCGACCCGGAGGTGATGGCCAGCGCCGAGGCGCTCAAGGAGCGGCTGCTCACCCACCCGCAGGTGCCCGAGACGGCGGTCGGGCTCTGGACCTCGTTCAAGGCGGCCCTGACCACCGCCATGGACGACGAGACGTCCTACTTCCACACCCGCGGCGACGAGCTGCTCGAGCACCTCGGGCAGCACCTGGTCGACGACGAGGTCTGGCGGGGCCGGCTCGAGGCGCGGCTCGGCGAGGCGGTGTCGTTCTTCGTCAACACCTACGGCAGCGAGATCGCCGAGGTCATCTCGGTGACCGTCGACCACTGGGACGGCAAGGAGGCGGCCGAGCGCATCGAGCTGCACGTGGGCCGCGACCTGCAGTTCATCCGGATCAACGGCACCATCGTGGGGGCGCTCGCCGGGCTCGGCATCCACGCCCTGTCGCAGCTGGCCGCCTGACCGGTCGACACCGGCGTCCCGGAATCGACCAATAGGTCACCCGAGGGACGGTCGAGGAGCCTCTGGCTCAGCCGCCTGAACAGTCAGCCGCCAGACGGCTCAGCCACCCGTGCGGCAGGGCTCCCGGTGCTCGGCCGCGCGGCCCGGCGCGCGCGGGCCGTGGCCGTGAGCTCGGCGACCGCGGCGATCAGGTCGACGCCCAGGTTGGGCACCCCGACCTCCTCGAGCACCCGCGGGGTCGCGCCGCGGCCGGCGAGCCACACCGGGTGGTCCTCGCTGAGCCGGCGCAGCGCCGACGCGTGCCCGCGGAAGCCGGTGGGCCGGCGGCAGGCGAGCACCACGGCATCCGCCTGGGTGAGCCGGGCGGCCTGCGACAGGGAGTGGATTGGGGTGTCGGGGCCGAGGTAGCGGATGCGCCACCCGGCGCGGCCCAGCAGCACCCCGAAACTGAGCAGCACGATGTCGTGGAACTCGCCGGGCGGGCAGGCCAGCACCGCGACCGGGCCGGTGCCGACGCCCCAGGTGAGCGAGAGCGCCCCGAGCCGGCGGCGCACCAGACTGCTCGCGAAGTGCTCCTGCGCGATGCCGATGCGGCCGAGCTCCCACATCTCGCCCACCCGCACGAACAGGGGCATCAGCACGTCGATGATGGCGCTCTCGACCGAGCGCTCGTGGAAGGCGGTGTCGAGCACGGCGTGCGCGCGGTCCTCGTCGAGGGCGGTGACGGCGTCGAGCAGTTGGGCCACGAGCATCGGCGGGTCGGCGCGCAGACCGTGGGGGGCCAGCCCGTTCGGGCTCCCCGGCGCGGATGCCGTGCCGCGTCCCGCGCGGGCACCTCGCGTCGACCCGGGGGCGCCGGCCGTCCCGTGCGCGGCCTCGTCGTAGCCGTTGCGGTCGGAGTCGAGCACTCGGCGGGCGGCCTCGGCGGCGCTCACACCGGAGTCCCGCAGGGCGATGACGTCTCGCACGCGACGCTCATCCTCGTGGCTGTAGAGCCGGTAGCCGCCGGCCGACCGGACCGGTCGCAGCAAGCCGTACCGGCTCTCCCAGGCCCGCAGGACGTGGGTGCTCACGCCCACCTTCCCGGCGAGCTCTCCAATCCGCATCGTCGGCGGTACCGAAACCCTCACGTCGAGTACGGTAGCCCGCGGTCGGTAGGTTTGACAAACATTTGACGATCCGTGTCGAGGGTTCTACGGTCGGGTCTGGTCGTGGTCCGCGACGAGCGCGCCTCCCGGCGAGTCGAGGCGGCTCGGCCGCCTACTGTGGGGGAGGCCCGTCAAGCACGGCGTGGTCATCCGCCCGTAGCCCCTCTCGCTGGAAAGGACAGCGCCATGAGCACGACATCCCAGCGCAGCCTCGCGTCCACGACCGTGCCGGAGCGGCGCCCGTGACGGGCACCCGCCGGGCGCTGGTCACCGGCGTCACCGGCTACATCGGCTCCCGCCTGGTTCCCCGACTCCTCGAGGAGGGGTGGCAGGTGCGCGCCCTGACCCGTAACGAGGCCAAGGTGGCCGATCGCTGGTGGCGCGACCGGGTCGAGGTCGTCGAGGGAGACGCCGGGTCGCCCCAGGTGCTCGCCGCCGCGTTGGCCGACGTCGACGTCGCCTACTACTTCCTGCACTCGATGGACGGCGCGGGCGGCTTCGTCGAGCGCGACCGCGAGCTCGCCCGCACCTTCGGAGCCGCCGCGCTGGAGGCCGGCGTCGGGCGGATCGTCTACCTCTCCGGCCTGCACCCCGACGACGGGCCGCTCAGCGACCACCTGGCCTCCCGCGTCGAGGTCGGCGACCTGCTGATGGCCAGCGGCGTGCCGACGGCGGTGCTGCAGGCCGCGATCATCCTCGGCTCGGGTTCGGCGTCGTTCGAGATGCTGCGCCACCTGACCACCCGGCTGCCGGTGATGATCACCCCGAAGTGGCTCGACAACCGCATCCAGCCGATCGCCGTCCGCGACGTGCTCCACTACCTCGTGCGAGCCGCCGACCTGCCGCCGGAGGTCAACCGCACCTTCGACATCGGCGGCCCGGAGGTGCTGACCTACCGCGAGATGATCCAACGCTTCGCCAAGGTGGGCGGTCTGAGGTCGCGCCGCATCGTCACCGTGCCCGTGCTCACCCCCTACCTCGCCAGCCAATGGGTCGGTTTCGTGACCCCGGTGCCGACCGGCGTCGCCAAGCCGCTCGTCGGCAGCCTGCTGCACGAGGTGGTCTGCGGCGAGCACGACCTCGACGGTGTCGTCGGAGCGCCCCCCGGTGGCCCGCTGCACTTCGACCGCGCGGTCGCCGACGCCGTCGCCGGCGACGACGTGTACCCCCGCCCGGAACCGGGCACCGCCGACCCGGCGCACGTCACGAGCGCCGACCCCGCGTGGGCCGGCGGTCGTGGGAGCGGCGGGTCGTGAACCGGGACGTCCGATGAACCCGGTCACCGAACTGCACGCCTTCGTGCGGGCCGCCCTCGTCGACCCGGTGCCCCGTGACCACACCGAGCCCGACTCGGCGTTTCGTCGTCGGCGCATCGTCGTCGGCATCACCCTGCTCGTGGGTGCCGGCATCCTGACCTGGGCGCTGCGCATCGAGCCCGGCGACCCGACGTTCTACGCCGCCACGTTCGCCCTGGCGGCGGTGTGGGCCGTCGGGGCGGTCGCGTCCGGCCCGCTGCACCTCGGCCGCGCCCACACCCGCGACGGCCGGGAGTTGAGCCGGGCGGTCGTGCAGTCGCTCGCCCTGGGTGCTCTGCTGCTCGGGCTGTTCCTGGCCGGCTCGGTCGTCGTCGCCCAGGTTCCGGTCCTGCGCGACCCGGTGCAGGAGCTCCTCGACCACGCCCGGGTCGGTTCGCTCGCGGTCGTCACCGTCATCACCATCGTCAACGGCGTCGCCGAGGAGCTGTACTTCCGAGGGGCGCTCTACGCCGGAGTCGGGCGGCGGCACGCGGTGGCCGTCACGACGATCGTCTACACCCTGGTCACCGCCACGTCCGGCATCCCGCTGCTGGTCTTCGCGGCCGCCCTCGTCGGACTGGTCGTGGCGTTCCAGCGGCGCGTGACGGGCGGCATCCTCGGGCCGGCCATCACCCACCTGACCTGGTCGCTGGGCATGCTCTACCTCCTCCCCCCGGTCCTGGACCGGCTGTCGTGAAGGACGCGCGATGACCTCCGTGCTCTGGCTGCGCCGCGACCTGCGGCGCCGTGACCACCCGGCGCTGCTCGCCGCTCGAGACGCAGCGGGCGAGGGCGACCTCGTGGTCGCGTTCGTCGTCGACCCGCGGCTGTGGGACGGCGGCGGTGCGGCGCGGCGGGCCTGGCTCGCGGCCACCCTCGAGGCGACCGACCAGGCCTTCGACGGGGCCCTGACCCTGCTGTACGGCGACCCCCGCCGCGTCGTTCCCGAGCTCGCGGCGCGCGTGGGTGCGTCCTCGGTGCACGTCTCGAGGGAGACGACCCCGGCCGGCCGGCGGCGGGACGACGCCGTGGCGGCTCGGCTCGAAGGGCACGACATCGGCTGGGTCGAGACCGGCACCCCGTACGCGGTGGGGCCGGGTCTCGTGGTCAACGGCTCGGGTGAGCCGTACAAGGTCTTCACGCCGTTCTCCAAGGCCTGGCGGGCACACGGCTGGCCCGACCCGGCGCCGACCCCGAGCGAGCTGCCGCTGCGGCAGGCCCCGAGCGACGCCGACGCCACGGCTGCCGTGCAGGCGGCCCTGGCGGCACCCGACCTCCCCGAGCTGCCCCCGGCGGGGGAGGAGGCGGGGCTGCGGCGGTGGCGCGAGTTCCGCGACCGAGCCGTGGCGACCTACGGCAACGATCGGAACCGGCCCGACCTCGACGGCACGTCTCGGCTCTCCCCCTACCTCAAGCTCGGTGTGCTGCACCCCCGCACGTTGCTCGCCGACCTCGCGGGGGATCAGGGCAAGGGCGCGCACACCTACGAGAACGAGCTGGCCTGGCGGGAGTTCTACGCCGACGTGCTGTGGCACCATCCGCGCACGTCGTGGGCAGACCTGCGGCCGGAGATGTCGAAGATGCGCTACGACGAGCCCGAGGACGCCGTCGAGGCGTGGCGGGCCGGGCGCACGGGCTATCCCGTCGTCGACGCCGGGATGCGCCAGCTGCTGGCCCACGGCTGGATGCACAACCGGGTGCGGATGATCACGGCGAGCTTCCTCACCAAGGACCTGCACGTGTGGTGGCCGGTGGGGGCGCGGCACTTCCTCGAGCACCTCGTCGACGGCGACATCGCCTCGAACAACCACGGCTGGCAGTGGGTGGCGGGAACGGGCACCGACGCCTCGCCCTACTTCCGGGTGTTCAACCCCGTCACGCAGGGGCTGCGCTTCGACCCCGACGGCGACTACGTGCGGCGCTGGGTGCCCGAGCTCGCCCACCTGGCGGGGCCGGCGGTGCACGAGCCGTGGAACCAGCCCGACGGCTACGCCCACGACTACCCCCAGCGGATCGTCGACCATGCCGCGGAGCGCGTCGAGGCGCTGGCCCGGCTCGAGGCCACCAAGCGCTGACCCCCCTCGTCCGGTTCGAGGTGATGTTCGGGTCTCACAGGCCGGCCTTTCACCTCGACCCGTCGTTGGGCGGGACGGTTCGAGGTGATGTTCGGGTCTCAGAGGCCGGCCTTTCACCTCGACCCGTTGTTGGGCGGGACGGTTCGAGGTGATGTTCGGGTCTCAGAGGCCGGCCTTTGACCTCGACTGTGACGCGGGTGCGTCGGATGCCGTGTCGAGGGTTGGCCGGGTTTCCACACCTGGACTTGGGGAAATCATCCTCCTTGCCTAGACTCCTCAGCACGAGGGGAGTACTTCCCAAGCTCGTGCCGGTCAGTACGTCCGCCCTACGGCGGACCCGGCGCGGCGCCGAACGGCCTCACGGCTGCGCGGTGAAGGAGACCTCAAGACCGCTGGTTCGTCTTGAGGAGACCCATGCCCCCCTTGTCCCTGCTCGCTGCCGCCGACCCGGCCGCGGCCCAGCCGTCGATCGGCACGCCCACCCTGTGGGCGATCACCATCGGCGCCGTCGCGGTGATCTTCGTCGTCGACTTCCTCATCACCCGGCGCCCACACGAGGTGTCGATGAAGGAGGCCGTCGGCTGGTCGGCGTTCTACGTCGCCATCCCGCTCACCTTCGGGGTGTGGATCTGGCAGCAGTACGGCGGCGACCGGGGTCTGGAGTACTACACCGGCTACCTCGTCGAGAAGTCACTGTCGGTCGACAACCTCTTCGTGTTCCTGCTGCTGCTCACCGCGTTCGCCGTGCCCCGCGAGCTGCAGCAGCGCGTGTTGCTCATCGGCGTGGCAGGGGCGCTCGTGCTGCGCGGCATCTTCATCGCCCTCGGTGCCCAGCTGATCGCGTCGTTCTCGTGGGCCTTCCTCCTCTTCGGCGCGGTGCTCCTCGTCACGGCGGTCAAGGTGCTGCGCGACGCTCTGTCGTCGGCGGACCACGCGATCGACATCGGCTCGCTGCGCACCGTGCGCCTCCTGCGCCGCTTCTGGCCGGTCACCGAGTCGTATGCCGGCACGCACATGACCGTGCGCGAGGGCGGGCGTCGCGCCCTCACCCCCTTGGCCTTGGTCGTCGTGGCCATCCTGGGCACCGACATCGTCTTCGCGATCGACTCGGTGCCTGCCGTCTACGGCATCACCGGTGACCCGTACCTCGTGTTCGCGACCAACGCCTCCGCGCTCCTCGGCCTGCGCGCGCTCTACTTCGTGGTCGAGGGGGCGCTCGGCTCGCTGCGCCACCTGGGTCACGGGCTGGCCGCCATCCTCGCCTTCATCGGCGTCAAGCTCGTGTTGCACTGGGCCCACGGTCTCTGGCCGGCGGTGCCGGAGGTGCCCACACTCGCCTCGCTCGCCGTCATCGTCGGCATCCTGGCGTTGGCGACGACGACCAGCATCTTGGCCAACCGGCGCGACGGTCGGCGGGAGGCGCTGGAGCCTGCACCGGAGTCGGCGACTGAGGCGGATGCCGAGCGGGAGCCGGCAAGCCTCTGACCACCGGATGACGAGGGTCGGACGCCGGTCGGTCCGGCCCCCCGATCGGTTGCGGCTCGGCCGCCCGCGGAACCCTCAGGGCCACCCCGCTGGTGGGCGGGCGCCCGGCATCCCTAGGTTGGAGCCATGACCGCCGCCCTGTCTCCGCCGCGAACCCTCGAGACCTCCGCGGGCGCCGGCGAGGTGTACGACCAGGGGGCCCAGGTGACCAGCTGGTCTCCGGCCGGGGCCGACCCGGTGCTCTACGTCAGCACCGACCTGCGTCTGGCGGCCGGTCGCTCGATCCGAGCCGGTGTGCCGGTCTGCTGGCCGTGGTTCGGGCCGGGGCGCGCGGCGGGGACGGAGCCCTTGCATGGTTTCGTGCGCACCACGATGTGGGACCTCGTCGAGCAGACGCAGGGTGCCGAGGAGGCGACCGTCACCTACCGCCTCACCTCCGACGCGGCGACCTCCCCGCACTGGGCGCACCGCTACACCCTCGAGCTGCGGGCGAGCGTCGGCCGGGCCCTGGAGGTGTCGCTGACGACGACGAACACCGGCGACGAGGGCTTCGACTACGAGGAGGCGCTGCACGCCTACTTGGTCGTGGGCGATGTGCACGCCGCGCGAATCGAGGGTCTGGACGGAAAGCCGTTCTTCGACAAGGTGACCGGCACCGAACGGGTGCAGGTGGGCGATCTCGTGTTCACCGGCGAGACCGATGCCGTGTTCCGCACGAGCGACCAGGTGACCTTGCACGATCCTGCCCTTGGGCGCCGGCTCGTCGTCAGCACCCTCGGAGCGCGCAACATCGTGGTGTGGAACCCCTGGGACGCCAAGGCCAAAGAGGTTCCCGACATCGGTGACGACGACTGGGAGCGATTCGTGTGCATCGAGGCTGCCAACGCCTTCGAGAACGCCGTGGCGCTCGCCCCCGGCGAGTCACACACCACGACCTACCGGCTGGAGGTGCAACCGCTGTGAGCCAGATGCGTTCTGCGGGTGTGGAATCGAGAACTCCTGCGTCTGCGTCGGGCGTTGTCCTTGCAGGGCGTGGCCAACGGTCCTGGCTCGACGAGCCGGGCCACCACGCTTGGCTGCACGGAGGCTTCGCCGACGTCATCTCCTTCGCGCTCGGCTCGATCCTGCCCACCGGTGGGTTCGCGTACCAGGCGGCCGACGGGTCGCCGATACCGGGGCGCCGCCCCCAGCTCTTCCTGACCGCTCGCATGGCGTACACCGCGGCGCTCGGGGTGCGGCACGGCGTGCCGGGCTCAGGGGAGCTGCTCGACCATGCGATGGACTCCCTCTCCGGCCTGCACGCCGACCCCGAGCACGGGGGCTGGCTCAGCGAGCCGGGTTCGGTCACCCGCAAGATGACCTACGACCACGTGCACGTCGGGCTCGCGTCGGCGAACGCGCTCACGGTGGGGCACGCCGGCGCCCGCGCGCTGCTCGAGCAGGTCGTCGGCGTCGTCGACACCCGGCTCTGGGACGCCGAGGCGCAGGCGCTGCTCGAGTCGTTCGCGCCGGACTGGTCTGACTCCGAGGACTACCGAGGTGCGAACGCGAACATGCACGGCCTCGAGGCCTTTCTGGCGATGGGCCACGCCACCGGGGATGAGGTGTGGCACGAGCGTGGGCTGGCCATCGCCGACCGCTTCATCAACGTCGCTGCGCGCGAACGTGACTGGCTGCTGCCCGAGCACTTCACCTCCGACTGGCAGGTGCTGCCCGAGTACAACCGCGACGAACCCCTGCACCCGTTCCGCCCGTACGGCGCGACGTTCGGCCACTCGCTGGAGTGGGCGCGCTTCCTGCTCCAGCTCGATGCCTCCCCGCTCGTCCATTCACCGCCGTGGCTGGTTGAGGCCGCCGACGGCCTGACCCGGCGCGCGCTCGACGGGGGGTGGGCCATCGACGGCCGCCCCGGGCTGGTCTACACGGTCGACTGGGACGGCGCCCCCGTCGCGGACGTGCGCCTGCACTGGCCGGTGTGCGAGGGCATCCAGACCACCGCGGTGCTCCTGCGCCGGACCGGCGATCCTCATTGGGAGCACTGGTACCGCAGGCTGTGGGACCACGCCGCCCGCTGGTTCATCGACGAGCGCGGCACCTGGCGCAACGAGCTCGACGACGACATGCGCGAGGGTGGCAAGGTCTGGCCGGGTCGCCCCGACGTTTACCACTGCGGCGGAGCGCTCACCGGACCGCTCGACGCCTGACTTGCGACCGGCGACCGGCGACCGGCGACTCGCGACTCGCGACCCGCCGGGCGCGATGCGCAATTGCGCTGCCCGGCGCGGTCGGGTTCTGCCGCAGTCGGGCTCTGCCGCAGTCGCCGTCGAGGTCGGGACACAGGACCGGCGCGTGGGTGATCCGTTGGTGATCCACCGTGGGGCTAGTTCCGCCGGCGGAAGGTGACGCCCTTACGTCCGTGGGGGTCAGTTGTGATGGTGGGCTCGTAGCGGGGGTCGTGCGCGCGATGGTGGTCGGGGCCGCACAGGGGCACGGCGAGGTCGAGGTTGGTGAGTCCGCCCGTGGCCCAGGGATCTTCGTGATGCAATTCGGTCCACGCATAGGGGCGGTCGCAGCCGTCGGCAGCGCACTGGTCGTAAATGGCCGCGAGGGCGACGCGTTGGGGTTCGGTGAAGAACCGCCTGGTGCGGCCGAGGTCGAGGGGCAGTGAGGTGCCGTCGAGGATGGCAGGCAGGATTCCGGCGGAGCAGGCCAAGCGGCGGGCTTCAGCGGCCGACACGTCGTGCCCGGTATCGAGGTGCGCTGCGCCGAGCTGTTCGCGCAGGCGTTCGTGTTCGACCGTGACCACGACGGTGGCCGCGACCTTGCCGTTGAGGTGCTCGGTGGGTAGGTGCTCGAGCAGCTCGACGAAGGCGGCGCCGGACTCGTGCGCCCAGTCCCGAGTCGGCGCCGGGGTGGCGCTGGCGCCCGCTCGCCCGCGGTCAGGGTCAGGCGCGCCAGCAGTACCAGCACTTCCACCGCTGTCAGCACTCCCAGCACTTCCGCCGCTGTCAGCACTCCCGGTTCTGCCAGCACTGTCAGCACTATCAGCACTATCAGCACTACCACCGTTGCCACCACTCACACCACTGACACCGGTGGCGCAGGAACCGGACTGCTGTGGCCCCGGGGCGCCTGCCCGAGGTGCCGAGCGTCGGCGGGGGGAGATCATCTGCTGGATGGTCTTGCGCAGGATCGCTCCGGCCAGCGTGGGCACCGTGAAGTGGCCGGTGATCGTGCCGTCGAGGTTGTCGTGCATCGTGAGTCGCACCCGGCTCCGGGCACGGTCCTCCTCATTGCGCAGCTCGGCATCCTCGTGGGCGAGCGATTCCTCGGCCGAGCGTTCCGCTGCCAGCAGGGCTCGGCGGGCGGAACGCCGCAAACGGGCGGGGTCGACGCGCTTCGCCTGCGCCACGAGCGCCGCCTCGACCTTGGCCCGCTCGGCCTCGGTCAGCGTCGCCGGCAGGCGGCTGGCCACGCCAGCGATGACGGAGGCGTGGTCGGGGGAGAGCGCCCCTTCAGCCAACGCGAGACGGGTGGCCGGCAGGGACGAGTCGAGAGCCGTCGCGAGGAGGACGTCGGCGGCTGCATCGGCCCCCCAGGATCGGGTGTGAGCCGCCAGCCAGGCTCCAGTGTTGGTCATCCCGTCTCGTTGGGCGGCCCCCTGTCGGTGGGCGGTTGCGACGAGCGACAGCTTGACCGCTGCCAACCGCGACATCGCCCGGTCGACCTCAGCCACGTCGGGCCCGGACACCTGACCCACGTCGGTCTCATCGAGCAGGTCGATGGCAGCGTGCACCTGCGCGAGGCCCTCGACCCCCGGCGTTCCACCGGTGGTCGAGGTCTCTGCCAGGACAGCTGTCATGACCTCGACGGTAGGCGGGCGCCGCGTCGGACGGCAGTCACGAGCCGAACCTGTGGACAATCGCTGGCCGGATAGGACCCTGTGGACGACGAACGACGAACGACGAACGGCGAACCGGATCTCCGCCCAATGGCCATTCTGCCAGCCGCTCCCGGCGAGACGATCGTGGGGAGAGCGGGCCGGAAAGCCCGCGAGGATGAGACCGTGATGCCCGGTCAGCACGACACCAAGACGTTCAGGCCGTAGCCATACCGACGCTGGGCACGCGCAGCCCCTTGGCCGCCGGCGCTCGCCGCGCCGCCGGCGCCCGCCGCGCCGCCCGCGGCCAACCCGCGGCCAGTGCCCGACGCGCCACCCGTTCCGGTCGAGCCGGAAAGCCCCGACGCGGCGGCATCTGGACCGCTGTAGCCGTTGTCGAGGTGGTGCTCGCCGTCACCGCTGTGCTGTCCGACCTCCTTCTGGCGGGCCCCCGTGCTCTCCGTCATTGGCGGGTGTCCCTCGCCATCTGCAGGTACTCGCCAAGCACCCTGGGCTTCCACCGAATCGACCACCCCGTGCGCCGGCTCGCACACGGGGCGCCCTCGCACATGCATGGACCGCGTTCGTCTTCATGCTCGTCATGCCCATGACTCAGCGCCGGACCGGCTCGACCCAGAAACACCAGTGAGTTCGCCGAGCTCGAAGGCGACTTCCCGCGCCTGCTCCTCTTCCCGGCCCTCAGCTGAAGGCTTCGCCGCCCTGATCGAGGAGCTCGCGTTTCCGGGGCTACCACCTCACCCGGATCACCGACCTGATCGGCACGTGGCTCGCTGGGCGGTTGCGGCGGTCATGGGGGTCGCCTTCCTCTCGTGCTCATCCAACGCGAGCAGGGGTTCACAGGAATGGTGCTCGCCTTCGTGGATGCCGTAGTTCTACAGCTTCCCGCGCACGCCTACTGCTCGCTGTGGGCGCCGGTCGTGGCGCACGGACTGAGCAACTCTGTCTGGATGATCGCGTTTGACCTGTTCGGCCCGTTCTCCGCACTCCGGTGAGCCCCGACCGCCCACTCCCGCTCACGCCCGCCCACTCCTCGCGGCAGGCCACGCCACAGCCGTAGGCTGCCTGGATGGGACTGTTCGACCTGCTGGTGGGACGACCGCCCGCCACCCCGCACGCCGAGGCGCTGGCCCGGGCGGAACGCGGGGTGACCGTCTACTGGCGCCCCGGATGCGTGTTCTGCGACCGCCTGCGGATGGCGGTGCGCGGACAAAGAGACCAGATCACCTGGGTCAACATCTGGCAGGACGATGCCGGGCGCGCGTTCGTGGCCGGGGTCAACGACGGCAACGAGACGGTACCCACGGTCGTGATCGACGGCATCCCGCACACCAACCCGAGCCCCCGCGTGGTCAAGGCGGCACTCGCCGCTCACTGAGCTGAGTTCAGCTCTCGCGGCGGGCCGCCTCGATGACGGACGTCAGGCGGTCGCGCAGCTCTTCGAGCTCGGACAAGCCGATGCCCAAGCGCGCCATCACCGCCGGCGGGATCCGTTCGGCCCTGAGGCGCAGGCGTCGCCCGGCCGGGGTCAGGGTGACGGCGACGGCGCGCTCGTCGTCGGGATCGCGGCGGCGGGCCACCAGGCCGCCGATCTCGAGGCGTTTGAGCAGGGGGGAGAGGGTGGCCGGCTCGAGGCTGAGGCGGTCGGCGAGCTCGTTGACGCGCAGCGGCTCGCCCTCCCACAGGGCCAGCATCACCAGGTACTGGGGGTGGGTGAGCCCCATCGGCTCCAGCAGGGGACGGTAGAGCGAGATGACCCTGCGCGAGGCCACCGCCAGGGCGAAGCAGACCTGCCGGTCAAGAGCCAGCAGGTCGGGCGTCGGCGCAGGACCCGGTCGGGAATCGCCGACGGGTGGCTCCGGGGCGGGGGTCCGAGGGGTGGCCATGGGGAGCAGTCTAGTGCGGAGTGGGCATATAGTTAGGGCACTAACTACCGCCGAACCGGCAGGAGCAGCCGCATGGCCAGGACAACCGACAACGAGGGGCTGTCCCTCGGGTACCGCGTCATGTGGCGCCTGCGCTACGCCGCGATGCACGTATTCGGGCCGGCCCAACTCGGCGACGACAGTGACCCGCAGCGGCGCCTGGAGCGCGAGCGTGCCGCGAAGGTCGAGGCCGCCAGAGCTGCCCGGCTCGTGGGTCACGACCGCGACAACGGCTGACCGACACACCGCCCCCCGCCACCGGCAGGCAGGGGCCGCTCAGGCACGCGATGCCGTGCGCCACGGCATCGCCGGACCGCGCCGGGCGGCAACGGTGAGGCTCACGGCATACCCACGCGGTCGCGGTCGTTGGACCGTCTCGCTGCCTCACCGACGTCGACAGGAAGGTCATCATGACCGACAGCATCGCCCCGTCCACCGACACCCCCACCAGCTCGCGCGCGCCGCGTGAGGTGCGGCTCGCGTCGCGCCCCGTCGGCTGGCCGACGCACGACGACTTCGCGGTCGTCGAGAGCGAGCTCCCTGAGCCGGCCGACAACCAGATCCGGGTGCGCAACGTCGTGCTGTCGGTCGACCCGTACATGCGCGGGCGGATGAGTGCGGCCAGGTCGTACGCCGCGCCCTACGAGGTCGGCGAGGCGATGACCGGCGGCGCCGTGGGCGTCGTCGAGGAGTCGCGCGCTGACGGCTTCGTCGTGGGCGACCACGTGCTGCACGGACTGGGCTGGCGGGAGGTCGCCGTGCTGGACGTGAGCGGCGCGCGCGTGGTCGACGTGTCGGTGGCACCGGCATCCGCCTATCTCGGCCTGCTCGGGATGACGGGCCTCACGGCGTATGCCGGTCTCACCCGCATCGCGAAGTTCGAGCCGGGCGACGTCCTGTTCGTCTCCGGCGCGGCCGGCGCCGTGGGTAGCGCGGTCGGCCAGATCGCCAAGGCGCTCGGGGCGAGCCGGGTCATCGGCAGTGCCGGATCGGCCGAGAAGGTGCGGCTCGTCGTGGAGGACCTGGGGTTCGACGCGGCCTTCAACTACAAGGACGGCCCGGTGTCGACCCAGCTGCGCGAGGCGGCTCCCGACGGCATCGACGTCTACTTCGACAACGTCGGTGGTGAGCACCTCGAGGCGGCGATCGGGTCGCTTCGGCTCGGGGGGCGGGTCGCCGTCTGCGGCATGATCTCGGTCTACAACGACACCGAGCCCGCGCCCGGCCCGCGGAACCTCTCCCGCCTCATCCAGACCCGCGGACGCGTCGAGGGCTTCCTCGTCGGTGACCACTACGACCTGGCGCGCGAGTACGCTGCCCTCGCGGCGCAGTGGCTGGGCGACGGCCGGCTGCAGTCGCGCGAGACGTTCGCCGACGGCATCGACGGCGCGGTCGACGCGTTCCTCGGGGTGCTGCGCGGCGAGAACACCGGGAAGATGGTGGTCCGCCTCTGAGCCGGATGCCGTGTCGCCCGGGCGGCGCTTTCCGCTCGCGGCGGCACGATGCCGGCATGACGGCGTCTCGTCGGCCGTGGTCGCGGCTAGGCTCGCACGATGAGCCGTTCCCTTGCACTCGCCCTCGGTGGCGTCCTCGTCGTCATCGGCCTCGTCTGGTTCCTCCAGGGCATCGACGTCCTCGGCGGTAGCCCGATGAGCGGGGCGACGTTGTGGGCGGTCGTCGGCCCGGTCGTGGCGCTCGGCGGGGTGCTGCTCATCGTGCGGAGCCGGCGCAGCCCTTCCGAGTAGGAGCCGCCGCCCGAGGTCGGCCCACCGGCTCGAAGCCGGTGGGCGGCCGCAGTGGCCCTGGCGGCTGATCCATGGCCCGGGCGTTCGCGGCCGCCTCGGGGGCCATGCCACGGCTGTCGAGGTCACTCACCATGTCCGCCTCCACAGGTTCGCGGCGTAGGAGCGCTGTGCCGAGTGGTCGGCCGCTTCGAGCTCCTGCGCGATGCGGTGGCCCTCGCGGTCGGAGCTCTGCACCCGAATGCGCCCTGCCGGCAGGGGCAGGGCATCGGATGACCGACTTACCTGGGGCACCTCCGCGCAAGAGGGTGCCAGCCAGCCAGCCAGGGCTTGTCGCTGCCATTCGTGAGCCACCATGGGGATGGAGCGGCGCCCTGACAGGCCAAGGTCGGTACCAGTGCGGTCGCCCCGGGCGGGGCCCGCGCGTGTCCTGTGCGTGTCGCGCCAGGTGATCCCAGCGCGAGCGGGCCGTCGGCTACAAAGCGCTGACCTGCGGTGACGGTGGGCCCCGTGGGGCTCGAACCCACAACCTACGGATTAAAAGTTCATCGCGCGTGGTGTCAGGCAGGCTCATACAGTCTTGTGACCTGCGGTTATGCTCTTGAGCATAAGCCATCAGAACCCCAGAAGGAACCAGCGACTGCACCACATTTGCACCACTTCGATCTCGACTCCGAACTGCTGACAAGGGCAACGAGCTGCGGGAGATGCTGCGAGATCCCATGGCCCCAATATTCCGTCCCTCGCGAGATCTGCGGAGATCGCGGGAGAAGCACCGGCACAAGCGGCGTAGAGACTCAGGTTGGATCGGCATGACAGGCTGGCACGCGCGCGGATCCGAACGTTGCTTGAGTGTGCGAGTTGGTGCGGTCGGCCTACCCGGATCAGGTCGTGCGGAGGCGCAGGATGTCGGCTCCGTCGCCGGTGAGTTGTTCTAGCGCGACGGTCCGGCCGGTGAGGAGGAGCAGTATGGTCCCGATCGGGCCGGTGACCTCGGGGCCTTGTCCGCGGCTCCAGTCGGTGTCGGTGGCCGTGATCTGGTAGCCGTTCAGGGGCAGCCGGCGGTTGACGGTGGCGAGCCAGGTGTTGCGGGTGTCCCACCGACGGGTAGCGGCGAGGGCGCTGAGTGAGGGCCGCGTGGGCAGGTCCACGCACAGGGGAATGGCGATGTCCTGGCTGTGGACGAGGATGTCGGTTAGGGTCTCCAGGGCCGTGACCCCGGGGTTGTGTCGACGTGACCCCATACCGTTCCTGATACCGGCGACGATCTGCTCGGTGGACAACGCGTTCGCCTGCACGACCCCGGCGTCGTGGATGAAGGTGTTCAACGGCATGCTCCGCAGGAGCCGGGGATGACGGCTGATGAAGCCCAACGCGTCACGCACCCGTTGTTGCTGCATCGTCAGGTGCGCGGCGACGTGTCGCACGGTCCAGCCGTCACACAACGAGGGTTGCTGCCATTGTTCGGGTGTGAGGCCTTCGAGCAGCGCGGCAGTCCTGGAGCGTCGGTCGTCGATCCCGGCCCACAGCGCGTCCGTCTCGATGGTCGTCAACCTTGTCATCGTTCCTCCTTCAGGTGAAGACCGGGGGCCGCATGCGGGTCCGCTTGAGCTCATAGAACTGCGGATAGGCAGCGAGCAGCCGTACGCCCTCAAACACCTTGACCGCTTGCTCTCCACGCGGGATCCCGTTCAGTACCGGGCCGAAGAACGCCACCTCGCCGATGGAGGTGATCGGCGTCCCGACCTCGCCACCGACCAGGGCCACCCCGGCATCGTGGCTCAGGCGCATGGGTGCGTCGTAGTCGTCCGACTCCATGGCCTCCTCCAGGCCAGCTGGCAGCCTCAGCTGGGCCAGGGCCGCGCGGATCACCTCGTGGTACTCCGCAGCGGTGGGTCGACGCCAGACGTCAAACACCCGCTCCCCGAAGGCGGTATAGAAGTTCGCGAGCACCTCTGGTCCATACCCCGCCGCCACGCCCGCTGCCACCCTTGCCGGCCCGCGGCTCGCCTCGACGCTGCGGCGATACTCCACCGCGACGTCCGTGCGGTCCTGGTTCAGCAGGAACAGGCTCATGACGTGGTGGCGCACCCTCAGCTGGCGCCGCTCACCGACCTCCTGCAGCCAGCGCGAGGCAGTCCACGAGTACGGGCACACCGGGTCGAACCAGAAGTCGACCACCACGTCCCGTGTCGCGTCCACCAACGCCTCCAACGCTAGACTGGTCCTGTTCACGAACTACTATAGTTCGATGGTAGGACTTTGTGAAGGGATCCGATGGAGCGCGAACTACCGGCCAGCCTGCTCATGTTCATCGCCTCGCGATCGGCCGCCAACCGCATCTTCGAGGCCCTGCAGGAACGTGGTTTCGACGACGTGACCATCGCACAGGCACGGCTCATGATGGGCGTCGACCCCGAAGGCACCCGGCTGAGTGTGCTGGCCGCGCGTGCGCAGATCGCCAAGCAGACGGCGACCGCTCTGGTCGACAAGCTCGAGCGCGCTGGCTACGTCGAGCGCGTCGCCGACCCCACCGACGGCCGAGCGCGCCTGGTGCGCATGACCTCCCGCGCGAAGGAGGCGATCCCGCACGCCCGAGCCGAAGAGGGCCGCATCGAAGAGGAGTGGCGCGCACACCTGGGCACCAAGCGCATGCAGCAACTCCGCGAAGCCCTCACCGACCTACGAAAAATCACCGACCCCTACCAGTAATCACCCCAGGTCTGGCCGGTCGAGAACCATCAGGCGGCACCTCGAAGCCGTGACGCCCCGCAACGGCGCTTCGGCTCACGCGGTCGATGTGACTCACGCTGCAGGCAGAGCGGTCAAGACTGCAGGGACAGGTTGTTGCCGTCCGGGTCGTGGAACCATGCGACCGAGCACCGTCGGGTGAACTCCAGATGCCGCGCTCATCTTGGGCCATGCCCGGATAGCGATTGAAGGTCACGCCGGCCTCGACAAGCCGGTCAACTTCGCCGTTCAAGTCTTCAACGATCCACCCGAGCACCGTGTAGGGCGCTGCGCGGACCTCGTCCACGGCGGTGATGCGAAGCTGGCTCGCGGGGGTCTCGTGGACCAGCGCAAAGGGGCGCGCGTCGACAAGCTCGAGACCAAGGACGCCTGCGTAGAAGCGCTCAGCAGCGTCTAAGTCGCTCACCCCGACGAAACCAACCTGCTTGACATGACCGTGCATCTTCACAGTTTCCTCCCGGTACGACGGAGTGCCGTGTGACACGGTCGCACTCCGCGCCCGCGAAACGCCAGAGTGCGGCGCAAGTCCTCGCGGGCGAGCGTGGTCGGCAGGCGGCGAAAGGACGCACTGTGATCCGGGCCCTGTCCGTGGCCATGGAAAAGTCTTGGGTGCTTCCGCAAAGGTGGCGTTCACGTGAGGATGGCTTGATGGAGCAGAGCATCACGGTCGAGATCGCGGCGCCGCCCGAACGGGTGTGGGAGGTGATGAGCGACGTGGAGCAGTGGTCGGAGTGGACGTCGACCGTTACCTCGGTACGACGGCTCGACGAGGGTCCGCTGCGCACCGGGAGCCGGGCGAAGATCAGCCAGCCACGCATCCCCGAGACCGAGTACGTCGTCACCGACCTGGAGCCGGGGCGGTCGTTCACCTGGGTTGCGGCCGGACCCGGGGTGCTCACGACGGCTTCGCACGCTTTGGAGCCGCTGGCTGGCGGAGGGGCGCGGGTGCGGCTGTCGGTGTCGCAGTCGGGCCCGCTGGGGTCGGTGATGGGGCGCTTCTACCGCGGGCTGACCGACCGCTACCTGTCCGACGAGGCCATCGGCCTCAAGGCCAGGTGTGAAGAGCAGCGATGAGTTCGGCCGGGCCCATTGGGGCCCGTCTGGCGGCGCTGTGACGCACCTCGATGTTTCGCGCTCATGCCGAGTTCCGGATGGGTGGGTGCGGACAACGAGACGGATTACGAAGTACCGACGATCACGGGGAACGGTCCAAACCAGGAGGGGTGCCAGCAGGTCAAAGGCGTTGAAGCTCACTTCGCGCGACCGAAGCTTTTACCGGCGGATTCGTGGCTCTTCACCGCTAAGGGCTCGTAAATCAAAGACACGCATAGTTCAGGGTTGAGCGGCTGGGCTCACGCTGTAGTTCCACTCGGGGTGGAAGTCGTGCCTTGTGAGGTGCTGTTTTTCTAGTACCCGCATCTGGGCGTCGGTGATCTTGATGCCTT
>JBBQWX010000052.1:0-25063 GCA_038210185.1 Actinomycetales bacterium | reverse complement strand
ATCAGCTTCTTGCGGGCGAGGTGACCGGTGTCCTACCCCCCCATTAGAATTAGGACCCGATCTAAGACCAGGCCCACCCCGGCCAGCAGGCCCCCGGCTTCAACCAGGTCGGCTTAGCCCCCCCCGACTGGGCCGACCAGGACTTCGGCAAGATCGTCTACGAGTCGGTGCGCGAGCGGGCCCGCACCCCGTTCCGCGAGGAGGTGTGGCGATCGCTCGCCGAGGGCATCCGGTTCGTACCGGGCAGCTTCGACGACGACGCCGCCTTCGACCTGCTGGCCGAGGTCGTCCAAGATCTCGACGAACAGCGGGGCACCGGCGGCAACCACGCCTTCTACCTCTCGATCCCCCCGTCGTTCTTCGCGACGGTGTGCGAGCAGCTCGAGCGCTCCGGCCTGTCGACACCGCAGCCCGGCTCGTGGCGTCGGGTGGTCATCGAGAAGCCCTTCGGCCACGACCTGAAGTCGGCGCGCGAGCTGAACGCCATCGTCGAGAACGTCTTCCCGGCCGACTCGGTGTTCCGCATCGACCACTACCTCGGCAAGGAGACGGTGCAGAACCTGCTGGCCCTGCGCTTCGCCAACCAGATGTTCGAGCCGGTGTGGAACGCCAACTACGTCGACCACGTGCAGATCACCATGGCCGAGGACATCGGCATCGGCGGCCGCGCCGGCTACTACGACGGCATCGGTGCCGCCCGCGACGTCATCCAGAACCACCTCCTGCAGCTGATGGCGCTCACCGCCATGGAGGAGCCGGTCTCCTTCGACGCCCAGGGCCTGCGGATGGAGAAGGAGAAGGTGCTCTCGGCGGTGCGGCTGCCCGCCGACCTCGCCTCGGGCACCTCGCGGGGCCAGTACGCCGCCGGCTGGCAGGGCGGCGAGGAGGTGGGCGGGTACCTCGCCGAGGACGGCGTTGCCGAGGGCTCGCGCACCGAGACCTACGCCGCGGTGCGCCTCGACGTCGACACCCGCCGCTGGGGCGGGGTGCCGTTCTACCTGCGCACCGGTAAGCGGCTCGGCAAGCGGGTCACCGAGATCGCCGTGGTGTTCAAGAAGGCGCCGCACCTGCCGTTCAAGAGCACGGCCACCGAGGAGCTCGGGCAGAACGCGGTCGTCATCCGGGTGCAGCCCGACGAGGGCGTGACGCTGCGGTTCGGCGCGAAGGTGCCCGGTGCCCAGATGGAGGTCCGCGACGTCACCATGGACTTCGGCTACGGCCGGGCGTTCACCGAGTCCTCGCCCGAGGCGTACGAGCGGCTCATCCTCGACGTGCTCCTCGGCGAGCCGCCGCTGTTCCCGCGGCACGAGGAGGTCGAGCTGTCCTGGCAGATCCTCGACCCCATCGAGCGCTTCTGGGCCACGAAGGGCAGGGCGCCCGAGCAGTACGCCTCGGGTGGGTGGGGGCCGGACAGCGCCGACGAGCTGATGCGCCGCGACGGACGAGAGTGGAGGCTGCCGTGATCGTCGACCTGCCGAACACCACCACCGCCGACGTCGCCAAGCGGCTGGTGCGGCTGCGCGCCGACACCGGCTCGATGGCGCTCTCGCGCGTGCTGACGCTGCTCGTCGTCGTCGACGAGGGTGCGGCCGACGCCGCGATCGACGTCGCCAACGCGGCGAGCCGCCAGCACCCCTGCCGGATCATCGTCGTCGTCTCGGGCAACAAGCGTGGCGCGGCCCGGCTCGACGGGCAGATCCGGGTCGGCGGCGACGCCGGTGCGTCCGAGGTCGTCGTGCTGCGCCTCTACGGCAAGCTCGCGGCCCACGGCCGTGCGGTGGTCACGCCCCTGCTGCTCGCCGACTCCCCCATCGTCGCCTGGTGGCCGACGAACGGACCCCAGTCCCCGTCGGAGCACCCGATCGGCGCGATGGCCCAGCGCAGGGTGACCGATGCCGCGAGCTCCAGCCAGGCGCCCCGCACGGTGCTGCGACGGCTCGCCGCGGGGTACGCCGACGGTGACACCGACCTCGCGTGGTCGCGGATCACCCTCTGGCGCGGCCTGCTGGCTGCGGCCCTCGACCAGCCCCCCTACGAACCGGTCACCCGGGCCACCGTGGTCGCGGCCACCGACTCCCCCTCGGGCGACCTGCTCGCGGGGTGGCTCGCCTTCCGCCTGCGCTGCCCGGTGTCGATCGCGCGGGGTCGCCACCGCAGCGGCATCATCTCGGTGCGGCTGGAGCGGGCGAGCGGCACGGTCGACCTGGTTCGCCCCCTCGAGGGCAACACCGCGACCCTGTCGCAGCCCGGGCAGCCGGTGCGAACCCTCGCACTGCCACACCGTGGCGACGCCGAGTGCCTGTCCGACGAGCTGCGCCGCCTCGACCCCGACGAGGTGTACCACGACGCCCTGGTCACCGGGTTGCGCAAGTGCACGGTCTCGCGCCAGACCGCCGCTGAGGCGATCCGCGCCGGCAGGGCCCCGTCGGTGAGCGAGGCCGAGCGCTCCGCCGCACGGCTGCGCAAGGCGGCCCGCGCCAACGCCAGCAGCGCTATGGTCGAGGCCATGCCGATGCCGGCGAAGGCCGACGACCCCGCAGCCGTGAGCCAGGCCGCGGTCGCCCAGCTCGCCGAGGCCAAGGAGCGCCGGTCATGAGCCCGGCGACGTCCTCCACCGTCGTCGTGCACCGCGACCGGCACGCCCTCGCGGATGCCGCCGCCGCTCGCCTGGTCGTGGCGCTCGTCGACGCGCAGTCGGCGCGAGGCCTGGCCCACGTGTCGCTCACCGGGGGCTCGATGGGCTCGCAGATCATCACCTCGCTGTGCGGGGTCCCCGCTCGCGGGGCGGTCGACTGGTCGCAGGTGCACGTGTGGTGGGGTGACGAGCGCTGGCTGCCGGCCGGCGACGCCGACCGCAACGACACGCAGAACGACGCGGCCGGTCTCGACACCCTGGGTCTCGAGCCGGGGCACGTGCACCGCGTGGCCGGACCGGACCAGAGCGCCAGCGCCGAGGACAGCGCCGCCGCCTACGCGTCCGCACTGCACGAGTTCGGCGGCGGCCTCTTCGACGTGATGGTGCTCGGGGTCGGCCCCGACGGACACGTCGCCTCGCTCTTCCCGCACCACCCGGCGGCCGCGACCACGGGGACGCCGGCGGTGGCCGTGCACGACTCGCCCAAGCCGCCTCCGGACCGGGTCTCACTGACAAGTGAGTGCCTGCGCCGGTCGCGCGAGGTCTGGTTCCTCGTCAGCGGGGCCGACAAGGCCGACGCGGTTCGGCGGGGCGTCACGGGCGCTCCGTTCGAGACCACTCCCGCCGCGCACGTGCACGGCGTCGACCGCACGCTCTGGCTCGTCGACACCGACGCCGCCGCCGACCTGGAGGACTGAGCACCATGGGTCTTTTCGACAAGCTGCGCGGCCGCGACGACCAACCGGCCCCCGCCGACGACGACCCGGATGCCGTCAGCGGCACCGGTTCGCGCAGCGGTGTGGACACCGTCGACCCGGTGGAGGAGATCGGCATCCGGCGGCTCACGCCCGAGGAGGAGTCGGGGCTGCAGGCCGTGCGGGCGGGCTACGCCGAGCACGGCATCGACCCCGCCGACCTCGACACCGTGGCCGCGGCCTACGACCGCGCCCTGGACCGCCACGGCATCGAGGACTCCTCAGGGCTGGTCGAGCTGCTCGGCACCGCGGTCGGCGACCACCTCGTGGTGGTCGGCGGCTACCGGTGGGTGGTGAGCACCGACCCGTTCGGCACCGACCTGGCCGTGGAGCCACCGCGCCGGGGCGTGCCGGTCGTGACGCGCGTGCTCGTCGCGGTGCGCTGGATGGGTCGCGAGCGCGGCTGGATCCCGGGGGTCGTCGGGCACCTCGCGCGCGCCGGCCGAAGCTGAGCGGTCGCCCGGAGCGCGAACGAGCGCGCCCTCGGCACCCCCCGAGGTCCGGTGCCGCCTGAACGGGGTGCCAGGAGCGCGAACGAGCGCGCCTTCGGCACCCTTGGGCGAGAAGGCGAGCGCGACGACCTTCCGGCCCCAGGCCGTGCCGCGCGGTGACGACGGAGCAGCGGTAGCGGCTACTGGATCAGGCCGCGGTCGCGCAGCGTCTGCAGCGCCTCGTCGAGGATGGCCTCGCCGTCCTCGTCCGAGCGGCGCTCCTTCACGTACGCGAGGTGGGTCTTGTAGGGCTCCACCTTCGGTGCGGCCGGCGGGTTGTCCCGGTCGTGCCCGGCGGGTAGCCCGCACCGAGGGCAGTCCCACTGCTCGGGGATGGCCAGACCCGGCTCCTGGGAGAAGCTGGGCCGAGTCTCGTGCCCGTGGGAGCACCAGAACGAGATGTGCACCCGCGGCGCCACCTCGCCGCGCTCGGCCTCGCCCATCGGGCCCGCACCGACGCGCGAACCACGGATCGCGTTACCACCAGCCATGTCTACCTACTTCGTCAGGCGAAACGAGCGAGGACGCCGAGACCGACGACGCACGTGAACCACACCAAGGCGATTGCCACGGTGATCCGGTCGAGGTTGCGCTCCGCGACCGAGCTGCCGCCGAGCGAGCTCGACATCCCACCGCCGAACATGTCGGACAGCCCACCACCCTTGCCCTTGTGGAGCAGGACGAGCAGGGTCAGGAACAACCCGGTGGCAACCAGGAGCACCTGGAGACCGATGTAGACCGCTTCCACTGAGTCATCCTTCGTGCGGGGTCGGGAGGAACCGGACAAGGATAACCGCTCGGCCGGTGGACCGCGGGCAGGCCGGGGTCGACGCTCGGGTCAGGACGTCCGCAGGTGGTCGCGGAACCGGCAGATCGCGGCGAACTCGACCGGGTCGATCGACGCCCCGCCGACGAGGGCACCGTCGACGTCCTCCTTGGCCATGATGGCCGCGACGTTGCCGGACTTGACCGAACCGCCGTAGAGCACCCGGATGCCGTCCGCCACGTCACCGCTGTAGAGCTCGGCGAGCTTGGTACGGATGGCGGCGCAGACCTCCTGGGCGTCCTCGGGAGTGGCGACCTCACCGGTGCCGATCGCCCAGATCGGCTCGTAGGCGACGACGACCGTCTTCGCCTGCTCGACCGGCACGTCCTTCAGCCCCGCCTCGACCTGGGCGAGCACGTGCTCGACGTGCGTGCCGGCCTGACGGATCTCGAGACCCTCGCCGCAACAGAAGATCGGCGTGATGCCGTGACGGAAGGCAGCCTGCACCTTGGCGTTGACGACGTCGTCGGTCTCGGCGTGGTACTGGCGTCGCTCACTGTGGCCCACGGTGACGTAGGCGCACCCGAGCTTGGCGAGGAACGCCCCGCTGATCTCACCGGTGTAGGCGCCGGCGTCGTGCGCCGAGAGGTCCTGGGCGCCGTGCTTCAACTCGAGCCGGTCACCGTCGATGAGCGTCTGCACGCTGCGGATGTCGGTGAACGGTGGCAGCACGGCCACCTCCACCGCTCCGTAGTCGTGCCGACCGTCCTTGAGGGTCCAGTCGAGCTTCTGCACGAGGTGGGTGGCCTGGAGGTGGTCCAGGTTCATCTTCCAGTTCCCCGCCATGAGCGGGGTGCGACCGACGGTCATGCGTTCAGTGCTCCTTCGTGAGGATGGCGATGCCGGGCAGTTCCTTGCCCTCGAGGTACTCCAGCGACGCTCCGCCACCGGTGGAGATGTGGCCGAACTGGTCGTCGCGGAAGCCGAGCCGGCGCACGGCTGCGGCGGAGTCGCCCCCGCCGACGACGGTCAGCGCACCCTTCTCGGTCACCTCGACCAGGGCCTGCGCGAGCCGGAGCGTCCCAGCCGCGAAGGGCGCCATCTCGAACGCGCCCATCGGGCCGTTCCAGAAGACGGTGCGTGTGTCGGCGAGCTTCTCGGCATACAGCTGGGCCGACTTCGGGCCGATGTCCAGGCCCATCATGTCGGCGGGGATCGCGTCGGCCGCGACGGTGACGATCTCGGTGTCGGCGGAGAACTCCTTGCCGCACACGACGTCGACCGGCAGCACGATCTCGACGCCGGAATCGTGGGCGCGCTGCAGGTACTCCTTGCAGGCGTCGACGCTTCCGGCGTCGAACAGGCTGGTGCCGATCTCGTGACCCTGAGCCGCGAGGAAGGTGAAGAGCATGCCGCCGCCGATCAGCAGGCGGTCGGCGGTGTTCATCAGGTTGTCGATGACGGCGAGCTTGTCGGCGACCTTGGCACCACCGAGCACGACGGCATACGGCCGCTCGGGGTCCTCGGTGAGGCGCTTGAGCACCTCGACCTCGGTGTGCACCAGGCCACCCATCGCGGACGGCAGCCGGGTCGCGACGTCGTACACCGACGCCTGCTTGCGGTGCACGACCCCGAAGCCGTCGGACACGTAGGCGTCGGCCAGTGCGGCGAGGGCGTCGGCGAACTCGGCGCGCTCCTCGTCGGGCTTGGCGGTCTCGCCCGGGTTGAACCGGAGGTTCTCGAGCAGCACGACGTCACCGTCGGCCATCGCGGCGACGGCGCCCTGAGCGCTCTCGCCGACCGTGTCGGTCGCGAAGGTCACCGGGCGGCCGAGCAGGTCGGCGAGCCGCCCGACGACGGGGGCGAGCGAGTAGCGCTCCTCGGGAGCGCCTTTCGGCCGGCCGAGGTGGGCGCACACGAGGACGCGTGCGCCCGCCTCGGCGAGGCTCGAGATGGTCGGGACCGAGGCCCGGATGCGGCCGTCGTCCGTGATCGTCGCGCCGTCGAGCGGCACGTTGAGGTCGCAGCGGACGAGCACGCGCTTGCCGCGCAGGTCGCCCAGGGAGGCGATGTCACCCATGGTCGGCTCGGTCCCGGTCGCTCACAGGCTCTTGCCGACGAGCACGACGAGGTCGACGAGGCGGCAGGAGTAGCCCCACTCGTTGTCGTACCAGCCGACGACCTTGACCTGGTTGCCGATGACCTTGGTCAGGCCGGAGTCGAAGATGCACGAGTGCGGGTCGGTGACGATGTCGGCAGAGACGATCGGGTCCTCGGTGTACTTCAGGAAGCCCTTGAGCGGGCCCTCGGCAGCGGCCTTGACGATCGCGTTGACCTCCTCGACCGTCGTCTCGCGGCCGGCCTCGAAGGTGAGGTCGGTCGCGGAGCCGGTCGGCACCGGCACCCGCAGGGCGTAGCCGTCGAGCTTGCCCTTGAGCTCGGGCATGACCAGGCCGATCGCCTTCGCCGCGCCTGTGCTCGTGGGGATGATGTTCAGGGCCGCGGCGCGGGCGCGACGCATGTCGCGGTGCGGGCCGTCAAGCAGGTTCTGGTCGGAGGTGTAGGCGTGGATCGTGGTCATCAGGCCCTTGACGATGCCGAGCTCGTCGGACAGCGGCTTGGCCATCGGGGCGAGGCAGTTCGTGGTGCACGACGCGTTGCTGATGACGTGCTGGGTGGCCGGGTCGTAGTCCTCGTGGTTGACACCCATGACGAAGGTGCCGTCGTCGTTGGACGCCGGGGCCGAGATGATGACCTTCTTGGCGCCGCCGTCGATGTGGGCGTGCGCCTTCGTGGCGTCGGTGAAGAAGCCGGTCGACTCGATGACGATGTCGGCGCCGACGTCGCCCCACGCGATGTTGGCGGGGTCGCGCTCGGCGAAGATTTTGATGGTGGAGCCACCGACGGTGATCGAGTCCTCCGTGGAGGAGACGTCGTCGGCGAGCACGCCGAGCACCGAGTCGTACTTGAGCAGGTGGGCGATGCTCTTGTTGTCCATCAGGTCGTTGGCGGCGACGATCTCGATGTCGGCACCGGACGCCTGGACGGCTCGGAAGAAGTTGCGGCCGATGCGGCCGAAGCCGTTGATTCCTACGCGAACGGTCACGGTGTGTGTTGCCTTCCACTTGATGCGGGGCGTGCCGCAGGGTCCACGGCACCTTGGGGTTGAGCCCAGCCTAGACCCGTCGGCAACCGCGCTCGACACCGTCCGGGGTACGGGCGAGTAGCCCCGGCGGCGGAAGCTCCCGCATCGTGCTGACAGCGCTGCCGTCAGCCGTCGAAGAAGCCGCACGGCATCGGCTCCAGCACCTGCCGCCACGCCGGGCAGCAAGCGCGAACCACACCACCCCGCCCGTGGGCCCACTGCAGGAGCAATGCCACGCTCAGGGGTCGAGCATGTCCGCGGTCAGCCCGGCCTCGGTGTTGGGGATGCCGTCGTCGGCGGCCCGCTTGTCGGCCATGGCGAGCAGGCGGCGGATGCGACCGGCCACGGCGTCCTTGGTCATCGGTGGCTGCGCCAGCTGCCCGAGCTCCTCGAGCGAGGCCTGCTTGTGCTGGAGCCTGAGGTCGCCGGCCTCGCCCAGGTGCTCGGGGACGTCGTCGCCGAGGATCTCCATGGCCCGCTCGACCCTCGCGCCGGCCGCGACGGCCGCCCGGGCGGAGCGACGCAGGTTGGCGTCGTCGAAGTTGGCCAACCGGTTGGCGGTCGCGCGCACCTCACGACGGATGCGGCGCTCCTCCCAGGCGAGCACGGCGTCGTGGGCGCCGAGCCGGGTGAGCATCGCCCCGATGGCGTCGCCGTCGCGGATGACGACGCGGTCGACCCCGCGCACCTCACGCGCCTTGGCCGAGATGCCCAGCCGCCGCGCCGCTCCGACGAGCGCGAGGGCGGCCTCCGGGCCGGGACAGGTGACCTCGAGCGCGGAGGATCGCCCGGGCTCGGTGAGCGAGCCGTGCGCGAGGAACGCTCCGCGCCAGGCGGCCTCGGCGTCACAGACCGAGCCGCTCACCACCTTGGGCGGCAGCCCGCGCACAGGCCGGCCGCGGCTGTCGATCAGGCCGGTCTGGCGGGCGAGCGACTCGCCGTCCTGAACCACCCGCACGACGTACCGGCTGCCCTTGCGCAGCCCACCGGCCGCGAGCACGAGGACCTCGGGGGTGTGGCCGTAGACCTCGGAGAGCTCGCGCCGCAGCCGGCGCGCGGCGTTGGCCGTGTCCAGCTCCGCCTCGACGACGATGCGCCCCCCGATGATGTGCAGACCCCCCGCGAACCTCAGCGTCGCGGCGACCTCGGACTTGCGGCAGCACGGTTTGGTCACCACGTGCCTGCTCAGCTCGTCCTTCACCTTCGCCGTCATTGCCATGGCGGTCATCCTGCCACGCGTCACCGGGGCGGTCTCGGAGTGGCCAGAATGTCCCGCAGGGCCGCCGCGAAGCGCAGCGGATCGTGCTCGCCGGGGCGGTCACGACGGCCCACCGGGGTGACGAGCAGGCTCGCCCCGAGCCGGGCGCAGTGCTCGGCCAGGGCCCGCTCGTCGTCGACGACCGCGGGGTCGGCCAGCACGGCATCCAGGCGCAGGTGGGGGGCGAGGGCGGCGAACGTCTCGAGGTGTCGACCAGCACTGAAGCCGGCGGTCTCACCCGTGCCGGGGTCGAGGTTCAGCACCAGCAGACGGCGCGCCCGGGTCACCTCGAGAGCTTCGCGGACCTCGGGGACGAGCAGGTGGGTCATCACCGAGGTGAACCAGGAGCCGGGGCCGAGCACGACCCAGTCGGCGCTGCGGATGGCGGCCACGGACTCGGGGTAGGCGGGGGGGTCGGCGGGTATGAGCCGCACCGCCCCGACCGACCCCGGGGTGACGGCGACCTGGGCCTGGCCGCGCACCACCCGCACGGCATCCGGGGCCTGCGGGTCGAGCCCGGTCACGTCGGCCTCGATGGTGAGTGGCACGGCCGCCATCGGCAGCACCCGGCCCTGGGCCTGCAGCAGCCTCCCGACCAGGTCGAGCCCGGCGACCGGGTCGTCGTGCAGCTCCCAGAGGGCCACGATGAGCAGGTTGCCGAGCGCGTGACCGCCGAGCGGGCCGTCCCCGGCGAACCGGTGCTGCAGCACGTCGCGCCAGGTCTGGCCCCACTCGCTCTCACTGCACAGCGCGGCCAGCGCCATCCGCAGGTCACCAGGGGGCAGCACACCGAACTCCTCGCGCAGCCGACCGGACGAGCCGCCGTCGTCGGCGACGGTGACGATGCCGGTGACCTCGTCGGTGACGTAGCGCAGTGCGGTGAGCGTCGCGGCGAGACCGTGGCCGCCACCCAGCGCGGCGACGACCGGCCCCGTCACTCGCGCCCCAGGTCGCGGTGCACGACGAAGGTCGCCACGCCCTCGGTCGTCAGCCGGGCGGCGACGGCCTGGGTCATCGCCACCGAGCGGTGCTTGCCGCCCGTGCAGCCGATCGCGACCGTGGCGTAGCGACGCCCCTCGCGCAGGTAGCCCTCGGTGACCGGGGCCATCAGGTCGACGACCCGGTCCAGGAACTCGGTGGCACCCGCCTGCCCCATCACCCAGTCGGCCACCGGCGCGTCGGCTCCGGTCAGGGCCTTGAGCTCGGGCACCCAGAACGGGTTGGGCAGGAAGCGCATGTCGAACACGAAGTCGGCGTCGAGGGGCACGCCGTACTTGAACCCGAACGACATCAGGGCCAGGCGCACGCTCGGCCCGGCCTCCCTGCCGAGCAGCGGGGTGAGCTTCCGGCCGAGCTGGTGCACGTTCAGGCCCGAGGTGTCGATGACCACCTGCGCCTCGGCGCGCTGGTCGCGCAGCATCTCGCGCTCGGCCTGGATGCCGTCCAGCAGCCGTCCGTCACCCTGCAGCGGGTGTGGGCGGCGCACGCTCTCGAACCGGCGCACGAGCGCCTCGTCGGTGGCATCGAGGAAGATCAGGTGGGGGTGCCAGCCCGCGTCGCGCAGGGCGGCCAGCCCGGCCTGCAGCTCGGAGCGGAAGGCCCGGGCGCGCACGTCGACGACCGCGGCGATCCGTAGGTCGCTCACGCCGGTGTCGCGCACCCGCGTCGCGAGCTCGGCCATCGCCGAGAGCAGCTGTGGGGGCAGGTTGTCGACGATGTACCAGCCGCGGTCCTCGATGACGTTGGCCGCCGTCGACCGCCCCGCCCCGCTCATGCCGGTGACGATGAGGAAGTCGTTCGTGTGCGGCCCGGGTGACATCCCGCTGTCGCCCGGCCCGTCGTCACTCACTGCCCGCTCCATCGCCACGGCCGGCTCCTTCGTCGTCGACGACCTCACCGGTCGCCAGGTTGACCGCTGGGGTGGTGTCGGCGGCCGACCCCAACTCTGCCGCAACCACCGCTGCCAGGGCAGGCCCGATTCCGGCCACGCCGGCGAGCTCGTCGACGGAGGCGCCCCGGATGCGCTTCACCGACCCGAACTGCTTCAGCAGCGCCGTGCGGCGCTTCTCGCCCAACCCGGGGATGCCGTCGAGCTGGCTCGACGTCATGGCCTTGGACCGCCGCTGCCGGTGGAAGGTGACCGCGAACCGGTGCGCCTCGTCGCGCAGCCGCTGCAGGAGGTAAAGCCCCTCGCTGGTGCGTGGGAGCACGACGGGGTACTCCTCCCCCGGCACCCAGACCTCCTCGAGCCGCTTCGCGAGCCCGACCACGGCCACGTCGACCACCCCGCAGTCCTCCAGCGCCCGGGCGGCGGCGTTGACCTGGGGCAGCCCTCCGTCGACGACGACGAGGTTGGGCCGGTACGCGAAGCGGGCCGGGCGGGAACCCACCTCGACGGCGTCGGTGGCGGCGGCATCCCGGTCGGCCTCCTCGAGCTCCTCACGCCGGCCGCGCCGGAAGCGCCGGGTGAGCACCTCGTGCATCGCGGCCGTGTCGTCGGTCGCGCCCGTCTCGTCACCGCGCACGAGGAAGCGGCGGTACTCGGACTTGCGCGGCAGGCCGTCCTCGAAGACGACCATCGACCCGACGACCTGGGTGCCCTGCACGTGGCTGATGTCGAAGCACTCGATGCGCAGGGGGGCCTCCTCGAGCTCGAGGGTGTCCTGCAGCTGCTGCAGGGCCTGGCTGCGGGTGGTGAGGTCACCGGCCCGGGTCACCTTGTGCCTGGCCAGGCTCTGCTTGGCGTTGCGGGCGACGGTCTCCATCAGGGTGCGCTTGTCGCCGCGCCGCGGGACGCGAAGGTCGACGCGGCTGCCCCGCAGCCCGGTCAGCCACAGCGAGAGGGCCTGCGCGTCGTCGGGCAACACCGGCACGAGCACCTCGCGGGGCACGGCGTCGCCGGCCTCGGCGCCGTAGACCTGCTGGAGCAGGTGCTCGACGACATCGGGGGTGGTCTCGGCGTCGCGCTCGGCGACCCAGCCGCGCTGCCCGCGCACCCGGCCGCCCCGCACGTGGAACAGCTGCACCGCGACCTCGAGCTCGTCCTCGGCCAGCGCGAAGACGTCGGCGTCGGTGGCGTCGGGAAGCACCACGGCCGACTTCTCGAGCACCCGCTCCAGGGCGCCGATGTCGTCGCGCAACCGGGCGGCGCGCTCGAAGTCGAGCTCGGCCGCGGCGCCCTTCATCTCCTTGGTGAGCCGGGTGACGAACCGCCCGGTCTCCCCGGCCAGAAAGTCGCAGAAGTCCTCGGCGATCTCACGGTGGCGACCGGCGTCGACCCGACCGACGCAGGGGGCGCTGCACTTGTCGATGTAGCCGAGCAGGCAGGGTCGGCCGACCTGGCTCGCCCGCGTGAAGACCCCGGAGGAGCAGGTGCGCACCGGGAAGACCCGCAGCGCGAGGTCGAGGGTCTCGCGGATCGCCCACGCGTGGGCGTAGGGCCCGAAGTAGCGGGTGCCCTTGCGCTTGGCCCCGCGCATCACCTGGGCTCGCGGGTACTCGTCGCCGAGAGTGACGGCGAGGTAGGGGTAGGACTTGTCGTCGCGGTACTTGACGTTGAAGCGAGGGTCGAACTCCTTGATCCAGCTGTACTCGAGCTGCAGCGCCTCGACCTCGGTGGTGACGACGGTCCATTCGACGCTGGCCCCGGTGCGCACCATCGTCGCCGTGCGGTGGTGCAGGGCGGCGACGTCCTGGAAGTAGGAGGACAGCCGCTGGCGCAGGTTCTTGGCCTTGCCGACGTAGATGACCCGCCCCTCGCGGTCGCGGAACCGGTACACGCCGGGGTCGGTCGGGATCTCCCCCGGTCGCGGGCGGTACGTCGACGGGTCAGCCACGCCGTGAACCCTACGGCGCAGCGGTGTCAGGTGACCTTGAGGCCGTCCGCGCCGACCGACACGCTCTTGGTGGGCAGGGCCTTGGTGGCCGGACCCTGCTTGACCTCGCCCGTGGCGATGTCGAAGGTCGAGCCGTGGCACGGGCAGGTGATGACGCCGTTCGCCACGCCGTCGACGGTGCAGCCCTGGTGGGTGCACACGGCCGAGAACGCCTTGTAGTCCCCCGCGGTCGGCTGGGTGACGACAACCTTGAGGGTGTCGAAGACCTTGCCCCCACCGACGGGGATGTCGGCTGCGGCGATGGCACCGCCCGCCGCCGAGGCGGCACCTGAGGCGGCACCCGATGCGGCGCTCGACGCGGCGCTGGCGACGGCATCCCCGGCCTCTGACCCGCACGCGGTCAGGCCTGCGGTGCCGGCCACGGCGACGCCCGCCACCATCAAACTCTCGCGGCGCGACCAGCACGCGCACGCCGGGGCGGCGTCGGTGTTCGGGGGGGCGACGGGGGTCTGCGGGTCGTTCGTGCGCTCGGTGCTCATCGTGGTCCTCGCTGTCGTCGGTGCCGCGTGTTCCGGGCAGGTCGCAGCAGTATCCCCGCTGTTCCTGTGCGGCCGCCATAGGACCTTCGGACACTGGCCGACGGTCGCAGCGGGGCCGGCGCAGCGCCTGTTTCGGCCAGGTAACAACTCGGCACCACTCTCCGGCCAATACTGGGCGACCCCCCGGACCTGTGGTTACAGTGCGCTAGCCCGCGAGTCCTGCGGGCACGAGCACACCTGCTCACCCCTTTCGTACAACACAGGAGGAAACGTGCCCCAGCGTTCCGTGGTTGCCGTTGGCGCCTCGTTGCTCGTGGCTTCGCTCGCACTCGCCGGATGTGGCACGCGCGGCGACAGCGGCGACGACGCGTCCGGATCTGGTTCCAGCGAGAACAAGGTCGCCAAGATCGGCGTCATCGCGCCCCTGTCCGGCGACCTGGCCGCCCTCGGCAAGGGCATCGAGCACTCGGTCGACCTGGCCATCAAGCAGGCCAACGAGGCCAAGACGATTCCGGGCTGGACCCTGGAGCTCGCGGCCGAGGACGACGAGGCCAAGCCCGACGTCGGCAAGAACGCGGCGACCAAGCTCGCGGCCGACAAGGACGTTGTCGGTGTCGTCGGCACGTTGAACTCAGGCGTCGCGCAGAGCGTCCAGCCGGTGCTCGCCGCCGCCAAGATCGTCATGGTGTCCCCGGCCAACACCAACCCCTCGCTCACCCAGGGCGCCGACTTCGCAACGGCCCCGGCGCGCACCTACCCGAACTACTTCCGCACCTGCACCACCGACTCGATCCAGGGCCCGTTCGCGGCGCGCTACCTGTTCGAGAAGGCGGGCGTCAAGACCGTCGCAACGGTGCACGACAAGCAGACCTACGGACAGGGCCTCGTCGAGGCATTCTCGGAGGAGTTCACCAAGCTGGGCGGCAAGGTCGTGGCCGCCGAGACCATCAACCCCGACGACGACAAGTTCGACGCCGTCATCAGCAAGATCAAGCCGGCCGGGCCGGCCGCCCTCTACTACGGCGGTCAGTACCCTCAGGCCGGTCCGCTCTCCCAGCAGATGAAGGCCGCCGGCCTCAACGTTCCGCTGATGGGTGGCGACGGCATCTTCTCCAGTGAGTACTTCGGTCTCGCCGGCGCCACCGCGAACGGCGACCTCGCCACCTCCGTGGGTGCCCCGACCGACACCCTCCCGTCGGCGAAGGACTTCATCGCCGCCTACCAGGCCGCCGGCTACGCCGAGCCCTACGAGGCCTACGGCGCGTACGCGTTCGACGCCGCCAACGCCATCATCCAGGCCCTCAAGGTCTCGCTCGCCAGCGCCGACTCGGCAGAGGCCGCCCGCCAGGCGACCATCGACGCCATGGCCAAGGTCTCCTTCGACGGCGTCACCGGCAAGGTGGCCTTCGACGAGTTCGGTGACACGACCTCTCGTGTCCTGACCGTGTACGAGGTCAAGGATGCCAAGTGGGCGGCCGTCAACACGGAGGAGTTCAAGTAAAGCTGGGCGTGACGTCACTGCCGTGACGGCGTCGTGACGGCGGGGGTTGGTCCAGCGGGACCACCCCCGCCGTTCGCGTCCAGGCACCCCTTCGAACGCTGCAGCGCGGCGCGGGACAGCAGACCAGGCACCCGCTACGCTCCCCCCAGCCCGTTTCCGACCCCTAGGAGATCCTGGTGGACCAATTCGCCCAGCAGCTCGTCAACGGGCTGACCCTGGGATCCCTCTACGCCCTGATCGCGGTCGGCTACACCGTCGTCTACGGCATCGTCCAGCTGATCAACTTCGCCCACGGCGAGATCTTCATGATCGGCGCGTTCGGAGCCCTCTCGACCTGGCTGCTCTTCTTCGAGGGCGAGACGGCCTTGTGGGTCCTGCCGTTCATGATTCTCGGGGCGGTCGCAGCCTCGGTCACCACCGCAGTTCTCATGGAGCGGATCGCCTACCGGCCGCTGCGGCACGCGCCTCGCCTCGCCCCCCTCATCACGGCGATCGGCATCTCGGTCTTCCTCCAGGAGTTCATCCGGCTCTTCTACGGACGTATTCCCTTCGCCGACTTTCCCGACGCCAAGCAGCGCGTGCCCTTCCCGCAGATCGACGTCGTGACAGGGCCCGCCTTCCAGGTCGGCGGCGTGACCATCCAGCGCTCGGCGCTGTTCACGATCGGCTCCCTCCTCATGTGCGCCGCCGGTCTGTGGTTCTTCGTCAACCGCACCAAGACGGGCCGCGGCATGCAGGCGGTTTCGCAGGATCCTGACACCGCACGGCTGATGGGCATCAACGTCAACCGGATCATCGTCGTCGCCTTCGCCGTCGGCGCCACGCTCGCGGCGATCGCTGGTGTGGCCCAGGGCCTGCAAGTCACGAACATCAACTTCCGGATGGGTTTCCTCGCCGGCCTCAAGGCCTTCACCGCCGCCGTCCTCGGCGGCATCGGCAACGTCTGGGGGGCCGTCGTCGGCGGCCTCACCCTGGGCATCGTCGAGGCGATGGCCGTGCAGTTCATCCCGGGCACCTTCGGGGGCAGCCCGTGGAAGGACGTCTGGGCGTTCGTCCTCCTCATCCTCGTCCTGGTCTTCCGACCCCAGGGCATCCTCGGCGCGAAGGTGGTGGACCGGGCATGAGAAAGCTCCGATTCTCGGACGCGGCTCGCACCAAGCAGGGCCCGAAGGCCCCGTGGCTGGCCATCGCCGGCGGTGCGCTGATGATCGTCAGCGGGCTGCTGTCGTGGTCGTACGACGACCGCATCCTCGGCGACCTGTCGATCCGCTTCTTCCCGGCCGGCATCCAGATCTACTCGATGCTGTTCGGCGTGATCGCCGTGATCCTCGGTGTGCTGCTGCTGCGCAGGCCACCGTGGTTGAGCCCCGCCCGGGGTCTGCGCATCCTCGGCATCACCGCTCTCGTGTTCCTCGTCTGGGTGCTCGGCTCCATCGCCTACCAGAGCGACGGTCTGATCAACCTCAACGAAGGCGGCTGGGTCGCCCTCGTCGGGGCCCTACTGATCACCGTGGGGGGCACCCTCTCACCCGACGTCGAGATCAACGTGCTGACCTGGCCGCGGCTGAGCAGCACGCTCGAGATCCTCATCATCGTCGCGCTCATGGCGGTGCTGCTCTTCACGGTCGCCTACACGCTCGACATCCAGGACGGCGTCATCTTCGCGTCGTTCCTCGTCGCCCTCATCGGCCTGACCGGAGGCCTGCTCGGCACCGGCTTCGGCGGCTACCTGGGCTTCCTCGCCGCGAACAACCGGCGCCCGCTGCTCCTCGCGGCGTTCGTCGTGGCGTTCCTCTTCCCGTTCACCCAGGACGGCTCCGACGCCAACATGTCGATCGCCACCCAGATCCTCATCTTCGCCGCCACCGCGCTGGGCCTGAACATCGTCGTCGGCCTCGCCGGCCTGCTCGACCTCGGGTACATCGCCTTCCTCGGCACCGGCGCCTACGTGGGAGCCATGCTCTCGAACTCGGCGTTCGCCACCGTGGGCTGGAAACCGCCGTTCGTCGTGGTGATGCTCGTGGGAGCCGCCACGGCTGCGACCTTCGGCTTGATCATCGGGTCACCGACGCTGCGTGTCTCGGGCGACTACCTGGCCATCGTGACGCTCGGCTTCGGAGAGATCTTCCGCCTCACCATGCTGAACCTCGACGGAACCAACGGCCCCAGGCTCACCAACGGGCCCAACGGCATCCCCGCCATCCCCGACCTGAACTTCTTCGGCTTCGACTTCGGCGACGTGCACACCGTCGCAGGCATCCCGCTCGGCCGGTTCAGCAACTACTACTTCCTGCTTCTCGTCCTGCTCATGTTCGTGATGCTCGTGTTCGTGCGGCTCAACGACAGCCGGATCGGGCGAGGGTGGGTCGCCATCCGTGAGGACGAACGAGCCGCGGAGGCCATGGGCGTCAACGTCTTCGGCCTGAAGCTCCTCGCCTTCTCCGTCGGGGCCTTCCTCGCCGGGCTCGCGGGCACGATCAAGGCCCACCAGGACACCTCGGTCACGCCGGAACAGTACGTCTTCCTCGAGTCGGCCTTCCTGCTCTCGGCGGTCGTGCTCGGCGGCATGGGCACGGTGATGGGTGTGCTCGTCGGCGCCACGATCCTCAAGCTGCTCCCCGAGAAGCTGCGCGAGGTCAACGACTACCGGCTCCTCGTGTTCGGGCTTCTCCTCGTGGTCATGATGCGCTTCCGTCCCGAGGGGCTCGTCCCGAGCAAGCGGCGGCAGCTGGAGTTCCACGAAGACGACACCGAGCTCGTCGAGCTCGTCCAGGCCGAGCACCTCCAGGAGTCGAAATGACCGTCACCGAGACCCCGCGAAGCGCGTCCGAGGCATCACACGCGCTGGTGCTCGAGGCCAGTGGTGTGACGATGCGCTTCGGCGGCCTCACCGCCGTCGACGACGTCAGCATGAAGGTGCACGAGGGCGAGATCGTCGGGCTGATCGGGCCCAACGGTGCCGGCAAGACGACCTTCTTCAACTGCCTCACCGGCATGTACATCCCGACCGAGGGGAGGGTGACGCTCAACGGCGAGACCCTCCCCCCGAAACCGCTCGCGGTGGTGCGCGCCGGCATGGCCCGCACCTTCCAGAACATCCGGCTCTTCGCGAACATGACGGCCCTCGAGAACGTCATGGTCGGCCGCTACTGCCGCACCTCCTCCATGGCGCTCACCTCGATCCTGCGCGGGCCGAAGTTCAAGCGCGAGGAGGCCGCCACGCGCGAGCGGGCCCAGGAGCTGCTCGAGTACGTCGGTCTGGCGAAGTCGACGGAGCTGCTCGCCCGCAACATGCCCTACGGCGACCAGCGTCGGCTCGAGATCGCCCGGGCGCTGGCCACCGACCCGCAGATCCTCCTCCTCGACGAGCCCACCGCGGGCATGAACCCCAAGGAGACCGAGGAGACGATGCACCTGATCTTCAAGATCAGGGACAGCGGCCTGGCCGTCGTCGTCATCGAGCACGACATGCGGTTCATCTTCAACCTGTGCGACCGGGTGCTCTGCCTGGTGCGCGGGTCGCTGCTCGTCGAGGGCACGCCCGGTGAGGTGCAGTCCGACCACCGGGTCATCGAGGCCTACATCGGTGGGGACGACGAGGAGGAGGAGAGCGCGTGAGCGCCATGCTGGAGGTCAAGAACCTCGAGGTGTCCTACGGCAAGATCAAGGCCGTCAAGGGCATCACCTTCGATGTCGGCGAGGGTGAGGTCGTCACGCTGATCGGCACCAACGGCGCCGGCAAGACGACGACCCTGCGCACCATCTCGGGCCTGCTCCGCCCCGCCGCCGGGTCGATCACCTTCCAGGGCAAGGACCTCACCACGGTCGCCGCCCACGACATCGTGCAGCTCGGGCTGGCCCACTCCCCCGAGGGCCGGCGGATCTTCCCCCGGCTCACGGTAGAGGAGAACCTGCGCCTGGGTGCCTTCGCCCGCAAGGACAAGGGCATCAACGCCGACCTCGACGCGGCGTTCGCCCTGTTCCCGATCCTCGAGGAGCGCCGCGCCCAGCCGGCCGGCACCTTCTCCGGTGGCGAGCAGCAGATGCTCGCGATGGGCCGGGCGATGATGAGCCGCCCCAAGCTGCTCATGCTCGACGAGCCGTCGATGGGCCTGTCGCCGCTCATGATGAAGAAGATCATGACGACGGTGACCACCCTGCAGCAGCAGGGCACCACCATCTTGCTCGTCGAGCAGAATGCCCAGGCGGCGCTCAAGCGGGCCACCAAGGGCTACGTGCTCGAGGTCGGCAACATCGTGCTGTCCGGCACCGGCACGGAGCTGCTCGCCAGCGACGACGTTCGCAAGGCCTACCTCGGCGAGGACTGAGGCACATCGCCCCAGCGCAGTCACAACTTTCCCGCCCGGTGCGGGGACCTTCACCTTGGCAGGGGAACAGTTCCGGTGCGAAGGTCAAGGTTCCTGCACCGGGCGAAAAAGTTGTGACGACTGGGGGCGCACGAGGGCCCCGGATGCCGGTACACGGCATCCGGGGCCTTCGGTCGTCCTGTGCTGGGCCGGGGTCGCTCAGCTGGCGGCCCGCTTGGCGGCCGCCGCGGTCCTCCCCGGTGCTGCGGTGGTCCGTGGTGCCGCGGCCTTGCGGGTCGCCGTTGCCTTGGTCGTCGCGGCCTTGGTCGTCGTTGCCTTGGTCGTCGCGGCCGTGCGGCGGGTCGCTGCCGTGCGGCGGGTCGCTGCCGTGCGGGGGGTCGCAGCCCTGCGGGCAGCGGCGGCCTTGCGGGTCGTAGCCGCCTCGGTGCCGGTGGCGCGGGTGGGAGTGCGGGCCGTCCTTGCGAGCACCGGGGCGAGGAACCGCCCGGTGTGCGAGTGCTCGAGCGTGGCGACGTGCTCGGGCGTGCCCTCGGCGATCACCCGGCCGCCGCCGCTGCCGCCCTCGGGACCGAGGTCGACCAGCCAGTCGGCGCACTTGATGACGTCGAGGTTGTGCTCGATGACGATCACCGTGTTGCCCTTGTCGACCAGGCCCTGGAGCACGCCGAGCAGCTTGCGGATGTCCTCGAAGTGCAGGCCGGTCGTCGGCTCGTCGAGCACGTAGACGGTGCGGCCGGTGGACCGCTTCTGTAGCTCGGTGGCGAGCTTGACGCGCTGGGCCTCCCCGCCCGACAGGGTGGGTGCCGGCTGGCCCAGGCGCACGTAACCGAGCCCGACGTCGTTGAGGGTGCTCATGTGCCGCGAGATGGCCGGCACGGCCGAGAAGAAGTCGGCGGCCTGCTCGATCGGCATGTCGAGAACGTCGGCAATCGTCTTGCCCTTGAAGTGCACCTCGAGCGTCTCGCGGTTGTACCGCGCGCCGTGACACACCTCGCACGGCACGTAGACGTCGGGGAGGAAGTTCATCTCGATCTTGATGGTGCCGTCGCCCGAACAGGCGTCGCAGCGGCCGCCCTTGACGTTGAACGAGAACCGACCGGGCTGGTAGCCGCGGATCTTGGCCTCGGTCGTAGTGGCGAACAGCTTGCGGATGTGGTCGAACACACCCGTGTAGGTGGCGGGGTTGGAGCGCGGGGTACGCCCGATCGGGCCCTGGTCGACGTGGACCACCTTGTCGAGGTGCTCGAGCCCGGTGACGGTCTTGTGGCGGCCCGGCACGTGCCGGGCACCGTTGAGCTTGTTGGCCAGGACGTTGTAGAGGATGTCGTTGACCAGGGTCGACTTGCCCGAGCCGGACACCCCGGTCACCGCGACGAGGTTGCCGAGCGGGAACGACACCGACACCTTGTCGAGGTTGTGCTCGTTGGCCTGGACCACCGAGACCTCGCGGCCCTTCTCCTGCGGACGGCGCACCTGGGGTGTCGGGATCTCGCGACGACCGGAGAGGTACATGCCGGTGATCGAGTCGGGGTGGGTCAGCAGGTCGGCCACCGTGCCGGAGTGCACGACCTGGCCACCGTGCTCGCCGGCGCCCGGGCCGATGTCGACGACCCAGTCGGCCGTGGAGATGGTGTCCTCGTCGTGCTCGACCACGATCAGGGTGTTCCCGAGGTCGCGCAGCCGGGTGAGGGTCTCGATCAGCCGGTGGTTGTCGCGCTGGTGCAGCCCGATGCTCGGCTCGTCGAGCACGTAGAGCACGCCGACCAGACCGGAGCCGATCTGGGTGGCGAGCCGGATGCGCTGCGCCTCTCCGCCGGACAGCGTGCCGGCGGGGCGGTCGAGGCTGAGGTAGTCGAGGCCGACGTCGAGCAGGAAGCCGAGCCGGGCGTTGATCTCCTTGATGACCCGCTCGGCGATCTGCTCTTCGCGGGCGGTGAACTCGACGTCGTCGAAGAAGCGGGCGGCATCGGCGATGGCCAGCCGCGACACCTCGGCGATCGACCTGCCGCCGATCAGCACGGCCAGTGACTCGGGCTTGAGCCGGGCACCCTTGCAGACCGGGCACGGCACCTCGCGCATGTAGCCCTCGTAGCGCTCGCGGCTCCAGTCGGAGTCGGTCTCGGCGTGCCGGCGCTTGACGAACTCGACGGCGCCCTCGAAGCCGGTGGAGTAGGACCGCTCGCGGCCGAACCGGTTGCGGTAGCGGACGTGCACCTTGTGGTTCTTGCCGTGCAGCAGGGCCTGCTGGGCGCGCTGCGGCAGCTGGCGCCAGGGGACGTCGACCGAGAAGGCGAGGTCGTCGGCCAGGGCCGAGACCACGCGCTGGAAGTAGTCGGCGGCTCCTGAGCCGGTGGCCCACGGGGCGATGGCGCCACCAGCCAGGCTGAGGTCCTCGTCGGGCACGATGAGGTCGGGGTCGACCTCGAGCTCGGTGCCGATGCCGGTGCACTCGGGGCAGGCGCCGAACGGGCTGTTGAACGAGAACGAGCGCGGCTCGACCTCGTCCATCTGCAGCGGGTGGTCGTTGGGGCAGGCCATCTTCTCGGAGAACCGGCGCTCGCGGTCGGGGTGGCCCTCCTCGAGGTCGACGAACTCGACGACGAGCACGCCGCCGGCCAGGCCGAGCGCGGTCTCGACCGAGTCGGTGAGGCGCCGCTTGGATGACGGGTCGTCGGCCCCCTTGGCCACCAGGCGGTCGACGACGACGTCGATGGTGTGCTTGACCTGCTTCTCGAGCTTCGGCGGCTCGGTGAGGGCCACCACCTCGCCGTCGACCCGCGCCCGGGCGAAGCCCTTGGACTGCAGCTCGGCGAAGAGGTCGACGTACTCACCCTTGCGGGCGCGGACCACGGGGGCGAGCACCTGGAAGCGGGTGCGCTCGGGCAGCTCGAGCAGCCGGTCGACGATCTGTTGCGGGCTCTGCCGGGTGATCGGCTCGCCGCACACCGGGCAGTGCGGGCGGCCGGCGCGGGCGAAGAGCAGGCGGAGGTAGTCGTAGACCTCGGTGATGGTGCCGACGGTGGACCGCGGGTTGCGGTTGGTCGACTTCTGGTCGATGGAGACCGCCGGCGACAGGCCCTCGATGAAGTCGACGTCGGGCTTGTCCATCTGCCCGAGGAACTGCCGGGCATACGCCGACAGCGACTCGACGTAGCGCCGCTGGCCCTCGGCGAAGATCGTGTCGAAGGCCAGGCTGGACTTCCCCGAACCGGACAGGCCGGTGAACACGACAAGGCTGTCGCGGGGCAGCTCGATGCTGATGTCCTTGAGGTTGTGCTCGCGGGCACCACGGACGACGAGGTGGTCATGACTCACGCTGGCAATGCTAGGTGGGGCCACCGACAACACCCGCATCCATGGACGCGGCGGTAGCGTCAGGGCATGGAGCCGACCTCCCCCGACGTCCTGGACGCGGTCGAGCAGCAGACCGCGGCACTGCTGAGCACGGCCTTGGCACTCGACGACCCACTGGCCCCCTCACTGTGCGAGGGCTGGACCCGCGGTCACGTGCTCACCCACCTGGCCCGCAACGCCGACGCGCTCAAGGCGCTCGTCCGCTCGGCCGTCGACGGCACCGGCGAGACGATGTACGCCAGCCCGCAGGCCCGCGACGCCGCCATCGAGGCCGGCGCCGACCGGTCGAAGCAGGAGCTCGTCGACGACGTCGAGGACACGTCTCAGGGCCTCGCGGGGCAGCTGCCCCGCCTGGGACCGGAGCAGGCCGAGCTGCGCCTGGAGCGCACGCCCGGGCAGTTCCTGGTCAAGGGGAAGAACATCCCGTTCATGCGGTTGCGCGAGGTGGTCTTCCACCACGTCGACCTCGACGCGGGCTTCGGCTTCGCCGACGTCGACCCCGAGGTGCAGCGGCTCCTCCTCGACGAGGAGGTCCGCCGCCTGCGGGCCTGCGACCCGGCCCCGGACCTCACCCTGGTCACCCCACACGGTGACCAGTGGAGCGTGGGCGCCGGCACGGCATCCGTCTCAGGCGAACGCGGTGCGCTCCTCGCCTGGCTCGGCCGTGGCCTCACGGCGGGCGTGACCGCAGACTCCCTCCCCCGACTCCCCGAAGGACGGTGACGACGATGACCTACACCGGACACGTGATCCCCGGCGGCCCCACCGACATCCGTCGGCTCGAGCGCGCCACGATCCGCAAGATGTCAGTCAGTGAGATGCACAACAACGTGTACCTCGTGACGTGCGAGGCCACCGGTGAGCAGCTGCTCATCGATGCGGCCGACGACCCGCACCGCTGCCTGTTGCTGGTGCGCGAGGGCACCGGCCGCCTCGACCACCTGGTCACCACCCACCGGCACTGGGACCACGTGCGGGCGCTCGAGGAGGTCGCTCGCACCACCGCGGCCCGCACGTATGCCGGTGTCGACGACGCCGACGCGCTGCCCGTCGCGCCGGACGTGCGGCTGCGGCACGCAGACGTGGTGTCGGTCGGCGAGCTGCGGCTCGACGTCATCCACCTGCGTGGTCACACCGCGGGCTCGGTGGCGCTGTCATGGGCCGATCCCGACGGCGGGACCCACCTGTTCACCGGCGACTCGCTCTTCCCGGGCGGGGTCGGGAACACCGAGAACCCCGGCCAGAGCTTCGCCTCGCTCTACGGCGACGTGGTCGAGCGCCTCTTCGCGACGCACGACGACGACACCTGGTTCTACCCCGGGCACGGGGACGACTCCACGATCGGCGCGGAGCGCCCTCATCTGGACGAGTGGCGCGACCGCGGCTGGTGAACGGGAGCTCCCACGGCCCCGAGAGGGCCCGGAAACCTGAGAGGGGCGGGCCCCCGACCCAGATCGGTCCTTGGCCCCACGTCAGCCACAGCGCCGGATGCCCCGGCTGCCCAATGATGGACGCACTCCGACGCACTCCGGCACCGGGGAGACTCCGTCGCGACCTGACGGCGCCGCGACGGGGACCCCCGCATCGCTTGCGAAAGCACCGCCGAAGCCCCGAACCCGTCCAGCTCGGGCGCCGCCGCAGTGCGAAGAGACGCTCCCGTTCCGGCAGTGGGTGCGCGGCTACCTGTTCAGGAAGACCGATCTCTGCACGCACTTCGGTCGTCCAGGAACTGGGTCTCCATCCCTCAGGTACGAAGAACCTCTGGTCCTCGGGGGGCCTCGACCCCTCACCACCGTCAGCCAGCCCGTCGCGTAACGCTCAACCCCACACTCGTCGGTGAAGAGCTACTCAACGGCCGACTTGACGGGACTTCGACTTTCCGGGGGATCTGCGGAACTCGACACTGGCCCATTGATGATCCCGCAGAAGGCGGGCAACATCACCGGGCAGCGGCCGGGTTCAGCCGCTCGGGTCCTGCAGCGCCAGGAGGAGGGCGAAGCGGGCGTGCGGGTCCTCCAGCGCCGCGCCGAACAGCCTTCGGAGCTCGGCCATCCGGTAGCTCACCGTCTGGGGGTGCACCCCGAGGTCGCTCGACGTCGCCACGCGGTCACCGTGGTGAGCCAGCCACGAGCACAAGGTGGCGGCCATGACCTGGCGGCGGGCGGCGGCCACCTGCTCGAGCGGCGCGAGCACCTGGCCGCGCAGGTCGGCGAGCAGCCGCCGGTCGGCGTGGACGACCAGCGTCGCGAGGTGCTCCTCGGCCGCGACGAGGCCGTTCCCGTCGAGCACCCCCTCGTCGACGAGGGTGGCGATGGCGCGGGCGTGGGCCAGTGAGATCGGCGCCTCCTCGGGCGGGCGCACCGTGCCGACCGACACGGTGAACCCGGTGGGCCCCAGCCGCGCCCGTCCACGCCGGTCGCGCAGCACGAAGTCGGGCACGAGGGCGCGCACCTCG
>JBBQWX010000051.1:0-25155 GCA_038210185.1 Actinomycetales bacterium | reverse complement strand
CCGGTCCTGGTCTGATACCTCTTGTTCACGGTGGTCCCCTGTCTTTCGGGTCGTCTTTGGCGGACGCCCAACACCTACCGCAAGGCAGGCATCAGGCGGGGGACCGCCACCTCAAGTTCCACGAGATCCGGGACATCCTCTTGCGCCATCCGCCTCGCACGGGAGCCAAGCAAACTGCCAGGAGGAGGAGCGCGAGTGTCAGCATCACAGCGCCGGCTACGTGGCTGTTGACCACATCGACAACGAGCCAGCCGCTGGCCCGTCCCGCGATGCCGATGACCGCCACCACGCCGGTTGCCAAGGCAGCCATCATGCAGATCCGTGACCACCGGCGACGAACCAAGGCCCGGTCCGACAGAAGATCAGCGGGTGACAGAGCCGTCTCTTTCATGGGCATAGACGGGTAGGACACGCCCGAATTGTGCACCATCACCCGCTCGACCTGCGGCATGAGCGGATGACTGCGGATGCGTTGGGTAGGAGCGCCTTTAGGACCAGGTGCCGGTCGCGCGCCAGATGATGGTGGCCTTTCTCCACGCGGCGACCGCTGATTCGTCCGGCACCATGATGCCCTCGTCATCCACGGGCGGACCGGGCTCGCTGCCTGCCAAGAACCCCCGAATAAAGTACTTCGACTCGTCCGAGGAGTCGAGGATCTCCGACTTGGAAACGCGCGTCGCTACGTTGTCCAATGGGCAATAGAAGTACATCCGGCCGAGAATCGTGGAGTTGCCGTCCATGAGGTAGTGGCGCGACGGGCAGCTATCCGTCGTGAACCAGAGGCGCGGGTCTACGTCAGGAGGAAGTTCCGTGGTCATCTGCCTAGGCTAGATCCACCGAACGAGCGCGACTGGCTCGCTCTGACACGAGCGCTCTGTGCCCCGGCGGGATCAGGTCCACCGTCTGCGGCAGATGGGTGAAGTGGCACCTGCTCGTCATCGCAACGAAAGGCGGCCGGCGGCTACGCGTCGCCCAGGTCGTCTCGCGTGATTCGACGCTTTTTGCCAATCTGGCGGAGGACTGCCCAGGGCTCGCGGGCAGCGCGACCGTTGCGACGGTTCTTGTGAGGCTTACAGAGCTGGCAGCCCTTGTGCTGACGGTGCGGTGAATGAGCCATGGCGGCTCCGATCCGTGACCAACACCCGCCACGGAGGGCGGGGTGGGTGCGGTGTCAGGCTCACCCGGACAGCGTACTGAGCAAGACGCGACGACACCATGCGCCCAAGGCGCAACCAGCGGCATGTCCGGTCACCCTCAGGCGGCAAGCGACACTGCGAAGATCTGCCAGGCCAGGAGGGATTTGGCTGCGAGGCTGAGCACCAGGTACGTCTTCTCACCGAATGCGTAGTTGGCCCACTTGCCGACGCCGCGGTACTGGAGCCATTGGTTGAGGCCGAAGCAGAAGAAGAACAGGCCCTGGACGACGAGGATGGCGTAGATCGCGGCGGGGGCGTCGGTGATGTAGAAGAGGTTCGCGGTCATCGCCAGCCACGGGGTGATCCCCACGAGCGACCCGAACCAGAACGGGAGCATCGTGGTCGAGGTTCGACCCGGAGGGTTCATCCGCTCCTGCAACCAACCGAGGAGGATCATGGCGATGTTGGCGCCGGCGATGGCGATCAGCGCGTTGATGGTGACGATTCCCCAGTACAGGCTGATCACGATGACCATGATCGTGGCGCTGATGGAGTACTCGACCCAGCGGAAGCGGTTGATGCCGCGGCCCAGGTCTCGCTCGTACAGCTTGCGCCCGACGGTTGCCGTCAGCAGGTGGTCCAGGCCGGCCAGGCCCAGGAAGAGCGCGACGGCCCAACCGATGCGCAGGTCGAAGATGGTCTCGGTCTTCAGGCCCCTGGTTCCCGGGGGGCCGTTGGGAAACGACGAGAGGACCCCGATGGCGAACGCGTTGGTGAGCAGGAGCATCGCCACCGCCTGCCCGAAGTGCAGCACGGTGAGACCGATGTTCCAGCGGCACAGGTTGCTCAGGCGTTCGGTGGTGACCCCGGTGGCGGTCGGCGCGGTCGTGGTGGCGGACATGATGCTCCTTGGTTGGTGACTGGTGCAGGTGGACTATGGGGCAATGCAGGGCGAGGGGGCTCCCCGGTGGGTTCGATATCGGCAGGATGGAGTGCCTGCATCGGATCTTTGGGTCCGAACGTCAGCTGCCACCAGATGGCCCGCTGTACTTGGGGAAGGACACCCGAACGCAGACGCGACGACCGTCACTGCGCCGGTCTCGAACCTTGTCGACCTGTCGAAACAGGACGAACCCAATGCCCACCTTGCGCCGCAGGAGCGCCTCCACGCGTTCGAGAGCTTCGGGGGTCTCATCGATCGAGGCTCGGGCCGAGACCCACTCGCCGGTGACGTCGCCCATCCGCTTGCATGGCGCGACCATGACCCGCGCGTTGTTGCGGATCCGCTTGACCTTGCCTGAGTTCACATCGGTCCACATCAGGAACCCACCATCGTGCTCGGCGAACCAGATCGGGCTCTTGACACCCACGCCCGTCTTCCGGAACGTCTGAAGACTCAAGAACTCCTCGTTGTCGAACTGCTGCATGTTCACTCTGGTGCTCTCCTGATGTGGTCCGGTATCTGATGTGCGCGCCAGTGCGGACGGGCTGATCTGCATCTGCTGCAGTGAGCTTTCGCTATTTCGCGTCGCGCAGTGCTTTCTCGTAGACGTGGACGACGGCTTCGAGGAACTCTGCGACCGTGGATCGTCCGGCGGGTGTCAGGGCGGCGCTGAGCTGGTCGATGCCGTCGATGATCGGCCGGACGCACTCATAGGCCGAGGCCAGCGATTCCGGAGCCGGCGCCACGACGACCTTCCGTCGGTCCGTGGGGTGCGGCTGTCGTGAGATGTGTCCCGCCGCCTCGAGCCGGTTGAGTACCAGCGAGGTCGCCGCCGTCGATGTCTCGAGGACGCCCGCAATGGCCGTAGGGCTGTCGGACCCCACCGTGGCCAGGTGGATCATGGCGTTGAGCCCACTGGAGTCGACGCCCAGCACGTCTTGCATCTGCCGACGGAACCGTTGCTGCAGGGCGAGAATCGCGGTAATGCTGTCACCGATGCCGTCGTCGACGCTGGGCCCCACCGAGCCCGCCGTACCACCCCGCTGGCTTCCCGCCTGCAAGTCAGGCGTAGGCGCGTCATCCATGACATGAACGATACAGCATATTGGCAATATAGTTAGTCAATCAGTTGGTTGTTCAGATGACCAGTCCCAGGGCTCACCAACAGCGCACGCGCATCGGCACGACCGAAGCCGGCTCTCGGCAACGTCCGACCATCGGCATGACAGTGAAGATCCAGCGCGCCCGACGATGCCCGACGATGCCCGACGATGCGCGCCGTGAGGACCTTCGTTACTGGTTCAAGGCGCGCCTCCGGCGCGCGGGCCTGCGGCCCGCCGCCGTGCCGGGCGCGACGGCGAACCGCGGGCCCGATCACATCCACCCCGAACCTCGAGTGGTCGGCCTACCGGTTGCCGCCGGCCCAATGCGTCACTTTCCGTCCGACGCAGGGGTCGCATCAAGGGCGCTACGCGTCACTGCGTGATGGCCTGCGGCCACCCTTGACCCGACCCCTGCGTCCGACGACTTGCTCCGCTATCGGGTCGCCGGCTCGGAGCGGTCAATGAGGGTCTGGTTCGTGTGCCCCCCGTGTACCCCCGACACCGCGGTGAGCGCATCGAGACCACGACAACCACGACCCCTGCGAGCGCGCGACCAACAGCAGCGAAACCCCACAAGGCCTTCGCAATGAGAAGGCCAGGGGTTCGAATCCCCTCAGCTCCACCCGACGGGAACCCCGTCCGACCCGCGGCAACGCGCAGGATCGGGCGGGGTTTCCTCGTTGTCATTGGTTCCCGACCTCGGTTCGTGTACTCGCCGTGTACCCCCGGGCGTTGCGACGGTCCACGCCTGCACGGTGACGGGGTCCACGCCCGGGCGAGCCACACTCAGGCCGCCGTGTGCCGCAGGTCGGAGAACCGCCGGCCCCGGGCGACGACCTACCAGTAGGGGGTGCGCTTGACCGCCGTCGCGTGCAGCACGTGCCCGGTGGGTGACGAACTGCGGCGCCTCGGCCTCCGTCCCACGAGTAGCCGAGATCAATACTGACCGGGATTCGCCAGCGTCAGGCGGTACAACCCCTCTCGGGCCGTGATGTTCAAGGTGCGCCCGTCGGCGCCACCAAAGGCACAGTTGGCGGGAACCCGAGGCACGGCAATGACGCCCCAGAGCTTGCCATCAGGTGCGAACACCGCAATCCCGTTCTCGGAAGCCACGAACAAGTTGCCGTCGAGGTCGACCGCCATACCGTCCGGGCTGACTGCCCGCACGAACGTGCGGGCCTCGGACAGGGAGCCGTCAGAGGCGACGTCAAAGACCCAGACCTGGTCGCCTGCGTAGTCGGAGACGTAGAGCCGACGCTCGTCGGGAGAAAGGGCCACGCCGTTGGGTGCCTCATCGAGGCTGCCACGCCGTTCAGCGGTCAGCTTCCCGTTGGGAGCGACTCTGAAGATCCCGCGGAAGTCGAGCTCGGCAGCGGCGACGGCGTCATCGCCGAACGCTGGATCGGTGAAGTAGATGGTGCCGTCAGAACGGACAACGATGTCGTTGGGTTGGGTGAGCCGATCTCCCTGGAAGTGCTCTGCGATGGGCGTCAGCGTGCCGTCACTCTCGGTGCGGGTTACTCGACGCGCTTCGGCTTCGGCGGCAAGCAGTCGCCCTTGCTGGTCGACGGCGAGACCGTTGGCCCCATTGCTCGGGCTCCGAAATGTCGTGACCTTGTCGCCTGCTGCGACCTCAAAGATTGTGTTGTCGGAGGTGAAGCGCAACACCGCGGCGTTCGGCATCCATTGTGGCCCCTCGGTGAATTCGTACCCTTCGCTGACCAACTCCACCTCACCGCGACTCGTGAGCGGGCCTGGTGCAGAGGTGGCGCTGGTGGACTCGTCTTTCGGGGCGCCGCCGCCGCAGGCGCTCAGAAGCACGATGAGGCCCAAGGTCAGTGGGACTGTGATTCTCAGCCACGGTGAACCGCGATCGACTGCGGCGAGTTCACGGGCAGGTGTCGCTCGGCAGTGCGCGTGACCGAGTTGACCGAGTTGACCCCATTCCACGGGCCTCATCCCCAATCAAGTGGCACACCTCCGCCGGAGGACACCCCCACCAGCCGAGCAGAACTCCTCGACCATACTCCCGGCCGTCATCCGCGCCAGGAGTGGCCATTCACCGATGCGTCTCGAGCCCCTGGGGTCGCTCAGGAGACGGCAGCGGGCTCAGCCCGGGGGCGAGTCGATGCTCGGCATCTCGAAGGGGTCCGGCACCCGAACCGACCTGGACCCGCAGGATCATGCCCGCCTCTGCAATCGCACGAGCCTCCTCAGACGCGTGAGGGTGGCGAAACCCTGCGGGAAGGGACCTGTCCCCGTTGATCTCGGCACCCGGCGTCATGCCACCGAACCGTACGACCCGCACGCTTCGCGGGCGGCCGATGTCCGTCACCCGAAGAGCGGCATGAGCAAGCATCCCACTTTGGGATGCGCCGCGGTCTCCTCGACTACATGAGCACGAAGATCGCAGTCCGCCTTCCCGACGAGATGGTCGCCCTTCCTGGACCGCACCGTCGCGACCGGCAAGGCGCCGAGCAGGATGCGCAGATTCTTCGCACCCAGGGCGCGGCAGATGAACTCGACGATCTGGTCGAGTGGACCGGCACGCACGCCGTGGTTGAGGACTGACGGGGTGAGAGAGATCTGCTTGGTCCGCCTGGACCAGACGCGGCCGGCGCTCGTCCTGACCCGGCAGGCCGCTCGGGGCGCGATGACCACAGTGACAGTTGCCCCGATCACCAGCACCATCAAGGGCTTGTCCAGCGAGGTCCTGGTGGGGCCCGACAACGGGCTGGACCACGAATGCGCGGTGTCCCTGGACAACGTCCTCACCGTCCCAGTGGGTGCGCTCGGACGCACCGTCGGGTATCTCAGCGGTGAGCAGGAAGCGCAGCTGGCGCGTGCCGGTGTGTTGGCCTACGACCTCGAGGTAGCTCTGCTCGATCAGCGCAGACGCGCACTGCGCGGCAAATGAGGACGTGCTCGAGGTGACCCGGCAGGCACGCCGGAGTGCTTGGGGTTTGACCGTTGGGGCCGAACTGCGGCTGTGAGCACCCGCGCCGGGGAGCGGGCCGTGGCTCTAGGTTGCTCACCGTGTCTGTGAGCGGGTGAGGCTCTTCGTGGTTCCGTCCTGGAGGCGCGCGGTGAAGGTGAAGTCCATCGGTAGCCCGGTCTTGGCCACGTCCGGCGGTCCGGGCCACCATGCCGTGAAGTAGCCGTTCTCCACGGAGGCGACGACGTCACCCTGCTCCGCGGTGTGGACGACGACACCGGCCACGTCGGCACCGACCCGTCCGGACACGACCCGGAAGATCGGCTCGCCGTCGTCCTCGGAGAAGCCTGAGCCACCGTCGGAGAGGATCTGGTCAGGCTGCGGAATCTGCGTCAGGTAGACCTCAGATGCGCCACCGCTCGGCTCTCCGGACCCACCGAGAATCTGTTCGCAGACAATGAGCAGACCCTTCTCGCCGGTCAGCAGCGCGAGGCCGATATCGCCGCGTCGCTCGGACAACACGACCTGCGTGGGTGCCTGGGTGATCGAGTTCTGTGCCCAGCTCTGGCACTGCCGTCCCACGGCACTCGTCTGCCCTGTTGAGAGTGCGGCCGGGTAGGCCGTCCACCCCGCATAGGCGTTGCCACTGCCGCGGACGACCGGGATCGCAACCGCCACGGCAACCGCCGCTGCCACCAGAGCGATCCGCGGGACGAGGCGACGTGCCCGCGAGACTTGCGTGGTTGGCACGAACTCCGTGTGAAGGATGTCGCTCAGGAGGTCTTCAGGGTCTCGGCGGGCGACGACCCCGGCGGCGGGGTCCGCAGCGGCGATCATCCGGTCGAGCAGGTCAGGAGTCATCACGTGGCCTCCGGTGCGCTGGTGCGCGTCGCTGGGCGGGCCGCGACGGTGGTTATGTCCCTGGTGTCGGCGATACCGAGGTGGGCGCGCAGCACCTTGCGAGCGCGGGAGAGCCGTAGCCGGTAGGCCACTGGCGAGATGCCAAGCACGGCGGCTGCTTCCAGGGTGGTCAGCTCCTCCCACACGGTCAGCGCCAACGCTTCCTGGTGCGACTCCGACAGCAGTCGCCAGGCGCGGCCCAGGTCGACCCGCGTGGTGGCTTCGCCGTCGGCGCCGGGCACGTCGAAGGGCTGGCCTGGCGCGATCCGGATCGCCAGGGTGCGCCGGCGGGACTCGTCCCGGATGTCGCGGAGCATCAGGTTCCTCGCCGTGCTGAACAGCCATGCCCGTTGGTCTCCCCGGCCGGGTGGCAGCTCCTCGAAGCGACGCCAGGCCACGGTCATCGTCTCAGCAGCAATGTCCTCGGCCTTCTGTGGTGCAACGCGGCGAGCGCAGAATCGCAGGACATCGTCGAACGCATGACGAAAGAGGTCCGCGAAGGCGGCTGCCCTCACGTCCTGCGGGTCCGCCTCTGCTGCCCTCACACTCCTACATTCCCCCAACACCGGATATGTGTCGCGCCAATCGGGACTCATTCACGGCTGCGCTCGATGAGCCGGGGCAGGGCACCGCCCGAACTGCACGCTTACCGGCTGTCCGATGGTGGTCTCCCGGGGACGGACAGGCGCCGAAGCGGGCTCGAGCCACGAAGCGGGCTCGAGCGACGAAGCCGGCGTGATGGAAACGTTCGAGGACCTGTCATGCGCTGTCTGGTGCTGGGCCAGGGGTTCGAATCCCCTCCGCTCCACCCGACGGGAACCCCGTCAGACCACTATGAACGTGGCCGGCCGGGTGGGGTTTCGTCGATTGTCGACCGGCTGCTGGGCCGACGTCGGGCGTTGGGCGAAGGCGGCATCGGGATTCCGGTCGCGCGGTGGGGCGTGCCTCCGGCGCTGCGGGGCCACCGTGTCCTTGTAGTGCCGGCGCTCAGGAGTGGATATCGTCACGCCGTGGGCCTGAACCTGAACGAAATCATGCTGCTGCTGCTGATCTCGGTGGTTCCTCTGCTGGTGGGCTACGTCGTGATCCGCCTGGCCGTGCGCCATGGGGTGATGGATGCGCACCGTCGCCTTCCGCCCGACGAGCGCCCGCCGGTCTGAGGCAATGTGCCCTCGACGACACGACGCGAAAGCGGGGTGGGTCAGCCGCGTCGCAGCTGTCGACGGAACCACCTGCGGAGCCGGCGCAGCGAGTCCGTGAGGCGAGGATGCGGCGCGTCGCTCGTGTAGCGCGACTCGTCCCGAGGAAGGGCCTGTTCGGGAATCAGCGCCCACGGGTCGACGCCGTGTTCCAGCGAGCGTCGAACCAGGCGACCGGCGCGGGCGCGAGCCCGGTCGCCGGGCTCCAGCCGGCTACCGGAGAGGTGCTCGCGGGGATCGCCGAAGTGGTCTGCTCGCTCCACCAGGTCGCGGCGTGCGCGGGCGTAGGCCGCGTCGAACTCGCGCTTGGAGTCGAAGGCGCTCACGGGCACGTGTCGACGCCCACGCCGTGCCGGGTCCTACCGGTAGTGGAAGAGGACCCACCGCCGGATGGAGTCGTCATCCGGGTCGACGGCGGCCATGCGACACATGCTACGTATGCCGTCCCGGCCAGCCTCCCTGGCAGGTCGCGGCAGGCTCCCTAAAGGGCGGGTGCCACCCACGTGATGAGCCTGCAGTGCAGTGCGGTGCGGCCAGGAGGCCCTCGGCCGGCGCAGGTGACCTACCTCGCAGACCCGGTGGGCCGCACCGGAGCACACGCGAGCTGTGGCAGCAGCCGACGCCGCACTCCCGAGCCGCCTCGCGGCATCGAGTGCGTTGCTGTTCGCGACCGTGGCCTGGGGCTCGACCTTCGTCGTGACGAAGTCGTTCCTGGACGAGCTGGAGCCGTCGGCCTTCCTCCTTGGACGCTTCGGCGTCGCCGCCGTGGTCCTGCTGCTGGTCGCGGGCCGGCGCACGAGAGCGCTGGCGCTCCGACCGCAGGCGTGGGGTCGTGGTGGGTGTCCTCCTCGGAGGCCATCTCCTGCTCCAGACCACCGGGCTGCAGGACACCTCGGCGGGGCTGTCGGGCTTCCTCACCGGGTCCTCGGTCGTCATGGTGCCCGTGGTCGCATCGGTCGCACTCTCCAGCCGGGTGACCCCACAGGGTTGGCTCGCGGTGGGGCTCAGCGCCGTCGGCTTCGTGCTGCTGACGGCCGGTCCCGGCATCTCACTGACAGCCGGGGCCCTGCTGACGCTGGCCGGTGCAGCCGGTTTCGCCGGCCACATCACCGCGTCGAGCGCCTGGGCCACGCCGTCGAACGCGCTGGGCCTCACCGCAGTCTCGGTGGCCGTGGCGACGGCCCCGTGCGGCCTGTGGTCGGTGCTCCGAGGGGAGGTCAGCATGCCGGGCACCACCGCGTCCTGGGCCGCCGCGCTCAGGGTCGCCCTCGTGGCCACCTGCCTCGGACTGCCGTGCAGGCCTGGGCGCAGGGTGCGATGTCCGCCGTCTCTGCCGCGGTGATCATGACGATGAAGCCGGTCTTCGCCGCGGTGCTGGCGGTCGCGGTCGCCGGCAAGGTGCTGACTGCGTCCGCCCGGCTGGGCGGGGTGCTGCTCGTGGTGGCGATGGGCACCGCCGAGATCGGCGCGCGGGAGTGCTGCGACGTGGCGGCGCCACGCGTCGAGTGCTGCTGAGTCGGATGGCGGATACCGGATGCGGGATACCGGATGCGGGATGTCGGCTGCCGGACGCCGGCTGCCGGACGTCGCGCGACCTGAGCCGTGCGCCGTCTGCCGAGGTCAGGGCTGCCCATGGCGTCAGGGCGGCGTCAGGATCCCGTCAAGACCCGGGGGTGCCCGGGACGCGGTGGTTGCGTGGAGTCGTGATCCTCGTCGACCTCCGCCGCCGCTTCCTCGGGGCCGTCCGCCTCGCGGCGGTTCTCGTGCCGTTCCTCGTGGCCGCGTTCCTCGGGGCGCTCGGCTCGAGCATCACGGCTGCGACGGCCGTGCTCGTCCTCGTGCTCGTCGTCGTCGCCTTCAACGCGGTCGGTGACCGCGTCGCCGGTCTGCTCGCCGCCGTGTCCAGCGGGCTGTGGTTCGACTTCTTCCTCACCGTGCCGGTGCACCGGTTCGCCATCAGCGACCCCGATGACGTCGAGGTCGTCGTGCTCCTCGTCCTCGTCGGGGCCGCCGTGGGCGAGATCGCCCTGTGGGGTCTGCGCCAGGGGGAGCGGGCGGCGCGGCGTCGCGGCGAACTCCACGGCGTGCTCGAGACGGCCGACCGTGGCGCCGCCGAGGGAACGTCGGCCGAGGAGCACGCACGCCGCAACACCGACCCGATAACGGGCGTCCTCGTGGTCGACCACTGCCGGTTCGTGCCGGGGGCCGCCCCACCTCGTGCTGCTCCGGTGCTGCACCGCGACGGGACGGTGCAGCGCGACGGCGTCGTCGTGGACGTCGACCGAGAAGGGCTGCCCAACGACACCGACACCTGCCTGTCGGCCGCGTCCGGTCGTGGCCACGTCCGCATCACCGCGGCCAGCCGGGTCGCCCGTCCGAGCGTCGAGCAGCGGCGGGTGGCGGTGCTCCTCGCCGACCAGCTCCCTGCGGGTGGTTCCGGCTCGGGCGGGGCACACCCCCCGGCGCTCACCCCTGCGGGGTGAACCGCCCGCTCCCACGGTCCCCAACACTGGCCGGAGCGGCCCACCCGGGTCCGAAGGGAGCGAGTCATGCCATGTCGTGGAGCTGGGTTCGGAGCCCTCCCTGAGCCGGGTCGCCGGACCGCCGGCCCTGCGAGCACGGCGAGATGAGGGCGCAGCCCGAGCCGCGCAGACCCCTTGCCGTCACCGTGGTGGTGGGCCTGACTGCCCTGGTCGCAGTGCTCGACATCGTCCTTGGCGTGCTCGTGCTCACCGGAACGGACGACCTCGGGGCCGCCCCCGGCCTGTCGGCTGCCGAGGCGGCGACGTCGGCCCGAGTCGTCGGCATCGCCTTCCTCGCCTTCGGGGTGATCCAGGCGATCGTCGCCCACCAGCTGGGCAAGGGCTCGAACGGTGCGCGGTTGGTGGTCACGGTCATCCTCATCGCCCAGCAGCTGCACTCGCTCTACCTCGGCGCCCAGCTCGACATCCAGCGGGTACCCGGGTTCGCGGGACTGGCGATCGCGGTCGTCATCCTCTTCCTCGTCTGGAACCCGGTGGCGTCGCGGTGGTTCGACCGGGGCCGTGACAGCGCGCTCGCCGACTCGATCGACACCGAGGGCACCGAGCGGCAGCCGTCCGGCGCCCGGGTCATCGACTTCCTGCTACGGCTCATCGTGCTCGGTGCCACGATCTGGCTGATGCCGGGCGTCACGACCGACTCGCCGGGCTCGCTGGTGCTCGGGGTCGTCATGGTGTCGCTGGCGGGGTGGCTGCTCCAGCCGCTGTTCATGCGGGTGGCGCTGCACTTCGGCTGGATCGGAGCGGTGCTCCTCGCTCTGTTCGCCAACGCCGTCGTGCTCGGTCTCGGGCTCTACCTCACGCCGGGCGTCGACGTGTCCAGCCCGGCCGTCGCCTTCTTCGCGGCCTGGGTCTACGCGTTCGTCATGACGCTGATCACCTGGGCTTTCAGCATCAACAGCCGCGACTATCTCACCGTGCACGCCATGCGGATGGGCGCCCGCGGTGCGCACGAAGCGTCTTCCGACATCCCCGGCGTGATCTTCGTGCAGCTCGATGGTGTTCCGGCTCCATTGCTGGAGAACGAGATCCGCTCCGGCAACATCCCGACGATCAGTCGCTGGGTGCGCTCGGGCAGCCACACGTGGACCGAGTGGACTGCACGGGTGCCGTCGACCACCCCCGTGAGCCAGGCCGGCCTGCTGCACGGCAACAACGAGGGCATCCCCGCGTTCCGCTGGTACGACCGCGAGATGGGCCGGCTCCTCGTCGCGAACCGGCCCGAGGACGCCGCGATCATCGAGGCCCGCATCGGCAACGGCAGGGGGCTGCTGGCCGACGACGGGGTGAGCATCTCGAACCTGTTCTCCGGAGACGCCGCCACCTCCTTGCTCACCATGAGTGGCCTGAAGGAGGGCAAGAAGGGACTGGGCCCCTCGCAGTCCTACGCCGCGTTCTTCACGCACCCGGCCGGCATCCTGCGGGCCGTCATCCTCACCATCGGCGAGATGGCCAAGGAGGTCTTCCAGGCACGTCGACAGGTGCGCCGCGGGGTCGAGCCGCGCATCCACCGCGGTGGCTCGTACGTCGCCCTGCGCGCGGTGACCAACGTGTTCCTGCGCGACCTCAACGTCGCCCTCGTCGTCGAGGCGATGATGAAGGGGTCGAAGGCGATCTACGTCGACTTCGTCGACTACGACGAGATCGCCCACCACGCCGGGGTGACCCGCTCGGAGTCGCTCGCGGCCTTCTACGGGCTCGACGACGTGCTGCGCAGCCTCGAGCAGGTGATCGACGCCGGCATCACCCCCAGGCCCTACCAGGTCGTGCTCGTGTCGGACCACGGCCAGAGCCAGGGGGCGACGTTCCTCCAGCGCCACGGTGTCTCGCTCGAAGGGCTCATCCTCGACTTCTTCGAGGGGGCCGCGACGGTGACCGCGGCGACCGGCGAGGTGGAGGCCTGGGGGCCGGTCAACATGCTCATCGGCCAGCTCTCCGGGCAGGACTCGGTGTCGGGGCGGCTCACCAGACGCGCCATCTCCGACCGCGACCCGGAGGCCCCGGTCGGGCCCTCCGGTGTCACCGAGGACACCTCCGCCCCGGGCGATGCGCCGGCCGAGATCACCGTCGTCGGGTCGGGCAACCTCGGCGGGGTGTGGTTCAGCCAGCACCTCGAGCGGCTGACGCTCACCGACATCGAGCGGCTCCACCCCGGGCTGCTCGCCATGCTCGCTGCCCACCCGGGCGTCGGCTTCGTCGTCGTGGCGACCGACGACGGGCCGGTCGCCCTGGGCGCCGACGGCACCCACGACCTCACCACCGGCGAGGTCGTGGGCGAGGACCCGCTCGCCCTCTTCGGCCCGGATGCCGCCGGGGACTTCCTGCACGTCTGCGGCTACCCGAACGCCCCTGACATCTACCTCAACTCGCTGTACGACCCCGTGCTCGACGAGGTCGCGGCGTTCGAGGAGCTGGTCGGGTGCCACGGTGGCCTGGGCGGATGGCAGACCCGGCCGCTGCTCGTGCACCCCGCCGAGTGGTCGATCGACGCCGACCTGCTCGACGAACGGGGCCGGCTGCGGGGTGCGGACACGGTGCACCACCAGATGGTGCGTTGGCTCGAACGGCTCGGTCACCGCACCGAGCTCGCGCCGGATGCCGTGACCTCCGTCACCGATCCGGCGTCGGTGACCGACCCGGTGAGGTGAGCCCCGGCTCCACTCTGGCAAGTCGCTGAGGGACTGCAGGTGCGGCGCGCGGGCTGTCATGCGCACAGTGGAGACACCGGCCCGACGTGGCCGGTGCGAGCGGCAGCCGCCGAGCCTGCCCCCACCGCCCGCCCACAGATCTGCAACCGGGGCAGGAACGGGGAACCCACGTTCGGCCGGTCCACCGACCGGCCTCGGGGTGACGCCGCGCAGAGCGCGGCCGGGCGCCTTCCGTCCGAACCCGACAGCTGACCTCGCAGGCGGTTGGAAGGGACACATCCGTGCACACCGGAATCCTCGAGAGGCGGGTTGCGCCCCGAACCCTGCTGGCCGCCCTCGCCGCCCTCCTCGCCGTGCTCCTGATCACGCCGGCCCCCCCGGCCGACGCGACCACCATCGGACAGCAAGCGGTCTCCGTGGCCGCCGCCCAGAAGGGCAAGCCGTACAAGTGGGGCGCGACCGGCCCGTCCTCGTTCGACTGCTCCGGCCTGGTGGTCTACGTCTACAACACCAGGATGCACAAGAAGCTGCCGCGCACCGCGTCGGCGCAACGCCGGGCGGCCACTCCCGTCGCGAAGAGTCAGCTGCGCCCGGGCGACCTGATCTTCCTGCACCAGGGCGCGACCTCGAACGTCACGCACGTCGGGGTGTACGCCGGCGGCGGCAAGATCTGGCACTCGCCCAAGCCGGGGGGGCGGGTCAAGCTGTCGACGCTGTGGACCACGGTGTGGACCGCCGGCCGGGTCAAGTGAGCGCACCTGCCGGCCGTCTCAGGCCGGTACGACCTCGACCGCGGGGGGCCTGCACTCCTGCGTGCTGACGGCTGCGTCGCATAGGCCGAGGAAGGCGCCGAGGTCGATCAGCTCTGACGGCGTGCGCGGCGCGAAGTCGGTGAGCACGGCTGAGCGCACCACGTGCGCGCTGTGCTGCCCGCGCGAGATGGCGACGTTGAGCCGGTGCCGGTCGAGAAGGAAGCCCATGCCGCGCGAGACGTCGGAGTGCGACGAGGCTGCCATGGAGAGGATGGCGACTGCCGCTTCCTGGCCTTGGAACTTGTCGACCGTGCCGACCGGAACATCGGCCAGGCCGGCATCGTCAAGGGTGCGGCGCAGCTGGCCGACCTGCCCGTTGTAGGGCGTGATGACGATGGTGTCGGCCGGGCGTAGCGGCCGCGGGCCGACCGGCGTGCCGTCGGGGCCGAGTTCGCCCGGGTCGTGCCAGGTGCGGCCCACCAGGTCGTGGACCAGGTCGCGCACGACCTCGGCCTCCTCGGGCGACCACGTGGAGTTGTCGTGGTGGTCGACCAGCCGCACGTGCAGGCCCGGCTCGACGCCCTCGAGGTGCCGGGCGGCCGTGACCGTCGCTTCGGACCGCAGCCGGCCGGCATACGACAGCCGCGAGACGGGAGCGGTGAGGTTCGGATGCATGCGCCACGTCGTCTCGAGGAAGTAGCCGAGCTCGGGCGCGAGCACCGGGTCGTCGCCGATCAGCCAACCCAGGGCCGAGGCATCGACGGGGTCGGGGTGGGTGCCCTGGGAGACCTGCGGCAGCTGCTGGGGGTCACCGAGCAGCAACAGGCGGTCACCGGCCACCGAGCAGGCCAGGGTCTTCGCGAGCGAGAACTGCCCTGCCTCGTCGACGACGACGATGTCGAGCTGCCCGCGGCCCACCCTGCGGGTGTTGGTGAGGTCCCAGGCGGTGCCGCCGACGACGTAACCCCGGCCGGCGCTCACGTGCGCTGCTGCGAACTCGGCAAGGTGGTCGGCCCTGTCCAGGGCGGTCCAGGTGGCGCCCTGCGGGTCACGGGAGGACTTGCCGACCTGCTCGGGCGGAACCCCGGCGGCGACGACCGCATGCAGGACGTTCTCGATCGCCTTGTGGCCCTGCGAGGTGACACCGACCGCCCACCCGCGCTCGAGCACCAGCCGGGCGATGACCCTGGCGGCGACGTGGGTCTTGCCGGTGCCAGGAGGGCCCTGGACCGCCAGGTAGGAGTCGTCGGTGGCGCGTAGTGCGGCCTCGATGGCGTCGACGTGGCGCGCCGGCCCGACGCCGACGGGCGGCAGCGGCCCGCCGCTCCGTAGGCGCGGCAGCCGCCGGGCGAGCAGGTCGATGCCCGCGGTGAGAGGCAGGTCGGCGCCCGCGTCGAGCACCCGCTGGGCGACCTCCGCGAGGGCGTCGTCGATCGGCCGGGTGCCGATCCTGTCGTTCGGGACGAGGGCGACCGGGAGGTCGACGTGCTCGCAGGCGGCCTTGGGCTGCAGCTCCTCGACGACGAGGGACTGGTGCAGCCGCCCGTTGGGCGCGGTGCGCTCGTGCGCCTCGAGCACCGAGACTCCGGCCGAGGAGCAGGCGTTGGCATGGCCCGGAAGGGTGGTGACGCCACTGGGCGGCGGGTCGGGGTAGACGGCGCTCACCCTGTCGCCCGGGGCGGCCGGGATGCCGCGCAGCGGCTCGCCGTCCAGGCGCAGCACCCGCCGGGAGCTGCGGGCCCGTGGCGGCTTGTGCCAGTCCTGCACCACCGCACCGCTCTCGACGACGAACACCCCCTCCGCGGAACGCCACTCACCCACCGGCAGCCGCAGCCGTTCGAAGTGCGCCTGCCACGCCGGTTTGTCCTCTCGCGCATGGAAGAGCACCGACGACGCGACGAGCGCCACGGCCTGCTGCTCGGCGGTGCGCTCGTGCGGCTTGACCCCGACGAGCCGGTCGCGCAGGAGGGTCTCGAGGCGCATCAGGGCCAGCCGCTGCTCGGACGGGGTCTGGGCCGGCGCCGGCTCGGCCACGGGGACCGGACCCGTCGTCGACCCGGCCAGTGCGGAGGCGGCGCTCTGGTCGAGCAGCCAGTCGCGCAGCATCCACGTGGACACGCAGTCGTCGCGGTTGTAGTGCGCGATCTCGGCGATCAGCCGCGCGGCCTCGTCGGTGCGATCGGCATCGCGGGCGGCCATGAACTGGTGGTAGACCACGATCGAGTCGGCGGCGTTGGTCACGGTCGCCTCGCGGGCCGCCATGTACAGCGGCTCGAGCTTCTTGATGGAGTACGAACGCTGGGACACCCGGATCGCGGTGCGGACGACTGCGTAGAGGTCGACGAAGACGCCGTCGCGCAGCAGCTGGTCGACCTCGTCCTCGCACACCCCGTGGCGGGCGGCGAGGCGCAGCAGTGCCGCGGTCTCGTAGGCGGCGTAGTGGTAGACGTGCAGGTCGGGCCAGCGCTCGCGTCGCGCGCTGAGCCAGGTCACGAAGTCGATCAGCGCTTGCCTTTCGGCAGCGCGGTCATGGGCCCAGAAGGTGCGGAACACCGGGACGCGGGTGTCGATCTCGACGATGCCGAACAGGTACTCCAGGCCCCACGTGCGCGAGCCCCGCTCGGACCACAACGGGTCGCCCTCGAAGTCGAAGAAGACGTCACCGGCGCTGGGCCGCGGCATCCGGCGCAGGGTGTCGGGGTCGGTCACCTCGGAGCGGACCCCGCCCTCGGGGTCGCGCTCCTGCTGGAGCTGGAGCCGCGCCTGCTCGCGCAGCCGGTCGAGGGTCGCCCCACGCACGTCGGCTACCGGCTCGGTGCGCACCGCGAGCTCGTCGATGGTGGCGACGCCGGCATCGATCAGCTTGCGGCGAGTGGGAGCCCGTACCCCGGCGACCAGCAGGAGGTCGCGGGCGGCCTCGACCTCGGGATCGCAGACCTCGCAGCGCCCACAGGCGAGCCAGCGCGGGTCGCCCCAGCGGGCGGAACCCGGCGAGCCGCGGTGGTCGAGCAGCAGCGTGTCGAGGCGGGCCCGGCGGGTGCGGTTGACGGGAACGATGTCGTCGAGGGCGAAGTCGCGCGCGTCGCCGCTGCCGACGACGAGCCGGGCGAACGGGGCGGTGGGCACACCGGCCTCCCGCAGCAACGACGCGTACGCCGCGATCTGGAGCAGGGCGGCCACGCTCTCGGTGCGGGCGAGCTTGGTGTCGCTGACGAGCCACCCGTCGCCGGTGCGTTCGAGGAAGTCGGCGTGCCCGACGAAGCCGCCGTCGAAGAAGGTGGCCTGGTAGACGACCTCCTTGTCGTCGGAGCGCAGCGCCTCGAGTGTCTGCGCGTGGGCCCGGGCGAGGTGGGCGGGGGAGTAGGCGGGGCGTTCGAACTGGACGACCCGACCCGGGTGGGCTCGGGCCAACCGGCGCAGCTCGGCCTGCTCGTGCTCGTTGCCGAGGGCGATGACGCGCTCGGCCATCGGGTCGTCGGTGGTGGCGACGCGCTGGGCCCGCCCGAGGACGACGTCGAGCTCGCGCACGAGCGCGAACTCGCACGCCGCAGCCGTGCGCAGGTCGCTCGCGCTGATGACGAGCCGACGGTCGTCGCCGAGGAGGAACATGCCCGAAACCTATCGACGGCCACCGACAATGCGGGCCTACCCCGCGGTGCGCACCCGGCCTCGTCGGGACTGCAGCCGTCGACCTTCGACCGCGGAGGGTCGCACCGAGCGTTCAAGTGGCCGACCCGCGCAGGTCGACCTAGGGTCGCCCACAGTGTCAGCGTGCGGTGACCCCTGCGCCGGCACCTCCGGAAGAAACCCACTGCAGGAGGATTTAGGTGCGAAAGACCACATCCGGGCTACTCAGCCTGGCACTCGCCTCGGGGCTCGGAGCGATGCTGACGGTGCCGACCGCGGCCGCCAGCTCGTCCCCGACCCCGGCGCAAGGATCATTCGGGGAACCGCAGGCCGCCACCCCGAGCGACAGCCTGCCCGACCCCATCGCCGACAAGCAGGCCGAGCTGCGCAAGACGGCCGTTGCCTCGGTGCTGCAGGGTGAGGCCAAGCCCGAACGGATCGGGAGCAGCACCGTGGTCAAGGTCGGTGAGGCCGAGCGGGCCGCCACCGCGGCCAAGGGAAACAAGCGGGCCCAGAAGGCCACGAAGGTCGACCAGTACGTTGAGCTGGCCCGTGAGGACACCGACCAGCTGTTCGTGCTCGTCGTGGAGTTCGGCGACGAGCGGTTCCCCGAAGCGGGTTACCAGGACAAGGACACCAACGCGGGCATCCCCGGCCCCACCACCTTCGACGGGCCCCTGTTCAACAAGATCCCCGAGCCGAACCGCGCTGTGGACAACTCCACCGACTGGCACCCCTCGTACAGCAAGGCGTACTACCAGGACCTGTACTTCGGCACCGGCAAGGTCACCGGGCGCGAGTCGATGAAGCAGTACTACAAGCGGCAGTCCTCGGGGCGCTACTCCATCGACGGCATGGTCACCAAGCCGGTCAAGGTCAAGTACAACGAGGCACGCTACGGCCGTAGCGACGGCTTCCCCTGCGCCAGCAACGTCTGCAGCAACACCTGGAACCTGGTGCAGGACGGCATGAACGCCTGGGTGGCGCAGCAGACCGCGGCGGGCAAGTCGTCGGGCGACATCGCCGGCATCCTCGACGACTACGACGTCTGGGACCGCTACGACTGGGACGGCGACGGCAACTTCGACGAGCCCGACGGCTACATCGACCACCTGCAGATCGTCCACGCCGGTGGCGACCAGGCCGACGGTGACCCGATCCAGGGCGAGGACGCGATCTGGTCGCACCGCTGGCGCGCCTTCCAGGGCACCGACCCCAACGCCCCCATCCCGCCGCTCGGTGGCACCCCGGTCGGCAGCACCGGCATCTGGGCCGCCGACTACACGGTGCAGCCCGAGAACGGTGGCCTGTCGGTCATCGCTCACGAGTTCGGACACGACCTCGGCCTGCCCGACCACTACGACACCTCCGGTCCCTCCTCGCGCAACGAGAACCCGGTCAACTGGTGGACCCTGATGGCCCAGAGCCGGGTCTCCGCGCCCGGCGACAACGCCATCGGTTCCCGCGCGGCCGACCTGTCCGCGTGGGACAAGCTGCAGCTCGGCTGGCTCGACTACGAGGTCGTCGTGCCCGGTCAGAACCGCACCCTCGAGCTCGGACCGCACGAGTACAACAGCACCAAGGCCCAGGGCGCCGTCGTGGTGCTGCCCGACAAGCAGGTTGACACCGACCTCGGTGCACCTGCCGCGGGCAGCAAGCAGTGGTGGTCCGGATCGGGCGACGACCTGAGCTCGACGATGTCGCGTTCGGTGACCCTGCCGACCGGCGCTGCCTCGCTGAGCTTCAAGGCACGCTGGAACATCGAGGACTGTGGTGCGGACCCGTGTGACTACGCCTACGTCGAGGTCGACAACGGCAGCGGCTGGCAGGCCATCGCGGGCAACATCACCAAGCCCACCGAGGGCAACGGCATCGACGGCTACCAGCCTGCCTGGACCCCGGCCACGTTCGACCTGTCGGCCTACGCCGGCACGACGATCGGGGTGCGCGTCCGCTACGCCACCGACGGTGCGGCCCAGGGTCAGGAGCTCGGGGTCAGCAGCGGCATCTTCGTCGACGACCTCGTCCTGACCGCGGGCGGCACCACGCTGCTGCAGGACGGCGCCGAGACCACCCCCAACGGCTGGACGCTGAACGGCTTCACGTCCGTCGGCGCCACGTCGAGCACGGCGTACCCGCAGTTCTACATCGCCAGCAACCGGGAGTACGTGGGCTTCGACAGGTACCTGAAGACAGGCCCGTACAACTTCGGCAACCTCAGCAAGCCCGACCTGGCGGAGCACTTCCCCTACCAGGACGGCCTGCTCATCTCGCTCTGGGACACCTCGCAGGCCGACAACAACACGAGCCAGCACCCCGGTGAGGGGCTCATCCTCCCGATCGACGCGCACCCGCGCACGATCTACACCCTCGACGGTGACGCGTGGCGTCCGCGCATCCAGATGTACGACGCGACGTTCGGGCTGCAGAAGGCCGACTCGTTCACCCTGCACAGCCAGTTCACCGGCAACGCCAGCTACATCCGTGGCCAGGCGGGCAACCCGCTGTTCGACGACCTCAACCGGGACCGCTACTTCAAGACCGACCAGCCGACCGCCGGCGTCAAGGTCGCGGGGAGCGGGACCACGATCAAGGTGCTCAAGGAGAGCGGCACCTCCGTGAAGATCCGGATCGACACCCGGGCGGTCACCCCGTAGTCCGGGGCTCGTCCAGCGCACGACGAGCGGCGGGTCGGAGGTGCTCCTGCGGCCCGCCGCCGTGTGTTCGCGAGGGGTGGCAGTGGTCGCTGTGGCGGCTTCAACAGCCACCTGCCACCCCCTGGCGCCCCTGGACCGCCGGGCTCCGGCCTTGGGGGTGCCAAGGGCGCGACCCACCGCGCACGTGGCACCCCCGAGCGATCAGCGCTCCCACGACGAGCATTGGATGCGCGGTCCGCCCCGTGAGCGTGGATCCTCCGCTCTTGGTGGGCGACTGCATGTCGTGCGGCGCACTCAACCGGAGCTGCCGCCGTTGAGCACCCTGGCCACTCACGGCGGTGCCTCCGCATCGCTCGGAGGGAGGCCTCCAGTACCGTGACGACGTGTCCCGCCCCCCGTCGCACGCCAAGTCCGTGGCCCAGCAGCTGCTCGACGCGCAGGTGGCCTACCACCTCGAGCGGCTGACTGGAGACCAGCTCGCGGAGATCGTCGCCCGTCTTGCCGACGACCTTCTGGCGGCTGGAGGGTCGCACCAGATCGAGGACCTCGTCGATCGGGAAGCGGTCAAGGCGATCGTGGTCCGAGGGCTGGAGTCCATGCCGGCCAGCGCCGCGGTCAGCGGCATCCTCGAGCTCGTTACGGCAGTGGTGTTCGAGGGCCCTGCCGAGCCGTACCCCCTGGGGGAGCTCGTCGAGCGCGACCAGGTGGAGGCGCTGCTGGACAGCGTGTTGGCTCTTCACCCGGTTCTCGAGCGGCTGGTCGAGGCGGTGGCGGACGTCGCGCTGGTGGGGACCACGGCATCACGCTTCATGGGCCGGATCGTGAGCGAGGTGGTCCAGGCCAACCAGACCATGGCCGACAAGGTGCCCGGGCTGGGGTCGCTGATGTCGTTCGGGACCAACGCAGCCTCCCGGGTGATGGGCGCAGCGGACAGGCAGTTCGAGGGACTGCTCGGGGACACCATGGGCAAGGGCGGCGCCTTCGCGGTACGCCGGCTCAACCGGGTCGTCATCGACACGCTGCTCGACCCCACGACCCGAATGGCGGTGCTGCACACCTGGGACCTGCTCGCCCGGCAGCAGGTGGTGGGTCTGCGCCACCACGCGACGCAGGAGCAGATCTCCGATGTGGCCGACGCCCTCCAGGATGTGGCGATCACGGCCCTTGCCACCGACCACGCTGCACACCTCGCGGAGGTGATTGTCGACGGCATCTTCAACGGTTTCGGCGGCTACACCCCCACCGAGTTGCTCGAGCAGCTCGACCTGACGCCGGAGGACTTCGTGGCCGACCTGGTGCGGCTCGCGCCCTTGGCCGTGGACGCGCTGCGCGAGTCCGGGGACCTGGAGCGGCTACTGCGGGCGCATCTAGAGCCGTTCTTCACCTCCACCGAGGTCACCCGCCTGCTTGGCTGAGCCGGCCTCAGAGCGTCGGCTCGAACGGCGCTTGCTGCGCGTTCAAACGCCTGAGCTCATCGGTGTCGTCGACGACAGCCTGGGCGGCCCTCGGGGCAGCAGCACGCCACCATGGAGCACGGCACCATGGAGCACGGCACCATGGAGCACCTACCGGGACTTGATGGACCTTTCTGATTTGCTGGGTCTCGGACAGGCCGCCGGACCGCGAGCGTGCGTCACATCTCGGGTGTCGCCACGTAGTTCGATCGTTGTGGGACCGCGTCACAACACCCACAGGGCTCCTGCGGGTGCGGCCGGTTCCGCGGGCAGTCTTGGCGAGTTCAGGACGTTCGACGAGGTGCGTGCCGCGGCCACAGATGCGGATCTACGGCCGCTCCGAGCTGCGGACTGGGCAGGCTGCGTCAGGTGTCCCATCGATGTCGGTGTCGGGACCGACAAGGGCGATGTATCGCTCAGGTGCGGATTCGGCAGGATGGACCGGCTGCCCGTGCAGGCACGGTCTCCGATGGCAATAGGTCCGTGCGGCCCAGAGTGTGGTGCGCCCGCCGTTGAGTCGGTGGTGGGAACGAGTCGGAAGCCACATCTGGTCACGGCCCGCGTTGCTTGCTCCCTCCTCTGCCGCGGTGGACGATTGACGGGGGCCGTGGGGCCCTGGTTCGTCCCCTTCTTGGGGAGCGGAGATGTTCAACCTCCTTGAGACAGAGCGAACGAATGATCGCGGAGGTTGACATCATGATTGCCAGAACGTCCACGCACGCCCTGGGGCACCGCCGTCCGGCGAACCATGTCCGAGCGAAGGCTCTCGCCGTCATGGCGGTTGCGGTGTCGCTGCTGGCGCCAGTAACCGCATCGGCGGTGTCCGCAGCCCCGACGCCGAGTTCGGGAGGGACGGCCTCCATGGAGGGCAGGGTGCTTGGCGGGACGAACCCGCTGGGCGGCGCCACCGTGACCGCGTTCGACGCTGACACCGGGACCGCGGTCCGCTCCACCACCGCCGACACGGGCGGAAACTACCGCCTTGGCGCCCTGCCCGTCGGCGCCTACAAGGTCCGCGCTGCGAAGACGGGCTGGGCCACCGGATGGGCCAACTGCCCCACCGGCATCAGCAAGGCCACCGCCACCGTCTTCTTCCTCTCCGGAGGCCAGGTCCTCACCCAGACCTGGAACCCCGCGAACCTCTACATCAACCTCTCACCCGAATCGGTGGTCGACGGCGGCGTGCTCGGCATCAACAGCGACTACGCAGGGGGCAACGGCTGGGACGACCCGCTGGACGGGGTCACGATCACCGCGTTCGACGCTGACACCGGCACCGTGGTGTCCTCCGCGACCACCGACCGGGAGGGCGAGTACCTCATCGGCGGACTGGCGGAAGGCAGTTACAAGCTCCGCGCCGCCAAGCCGGGCTGGGTGCCGGTCTGGGACGTCGCCACCACCGCACCCGAGCTTTCCGCCCACGTGCACTTCACGATCTACGCCGAAGCCGTCATGGAGGGCAGGGTGTTTGGCGGGACGAACCCGCTCGGCGACGCCACCGTGACCGCGTTCAACGCTGACACCGGGGCCGCGGTGCGCTCCACCACCGCCGACACCCGCGGCTACTACCGCCTCGGCGCCCTGCCGTTCGGCAACTACAAGGTCCGCGCTGCGAAGGCGGGCTGGGCCACCGGATGGGCCAACTACCCCACCGGCATCAGCAAGGCCACCGCCACCGTCTTCCGCGTGTACGCCGGCCAGGTCCTCACCCAGACCTGGAACCCCGCGAACCTCTACCTCAACCTCTCACCGGAATCGGTGATCTGGGGCGACGTGCTCGGCATCAATGCCGACCGCACGGGGGGCAACGGCTGGGACGACCCGCTGCCCGGGGTCACGATCACCGCGTTCGATGCCGACACCGGCACCGTGGTGTCCTCCGCGACCACCAACGCGGAAGGCGGGTACCACATCGGCGGCCTGAACGAAGGCAGTTACAAGATCCGGGCCGCCAAGCCCGGCTGGCTGACGGTCTGGGATGTTGCCGCCACCGCACCCGGATACTTCACCCGCGTGCACTTCACGATCTACGCCGAGGCCGTGATGGAGGGCAAGGTGCTCGGCCGGATGGTCCCGTTGGGCGGCGCTACCGTGACCGCATTCAACGCTGACACCGGGGCCGCGGTCCGCTCCACCATTGCCGACACCCGCGGCAACTACCGCCTCGGCGCCCTGCCCGCCGGCAACTACAAGGTCCGCGCGGCCAAGACGGGCTGGGCTACCGGATGGGCTAACTACCCCACCGGCACCAGCAAGGCCACCGCCACCGTGTTCCCCCTCTACGCCGGCCAGGTCCTCACCCAGACCTGGAACCCCGCGAACCTCTACATCAACCTCAGGCCGGTTCGACCGGTGTCGTGACACTCATCCCGGTGTGATCGTCACATCGCCCGGTGATCGGGGATGCCGGCGGCCGGCTCGTAATAGAGGCCGCCGGCGGGCAACAGCACGCTGCCCTCGAACCAGTGCACCTGCCCCATGCCGCGCTCGACAGGCTGGAGCGGACCCGCCGGGAGCTCCTCGACTCCCGAACGCTCGGCTTCCTCAACGGTACGATCGCCCACACGTGCCTGCGCAATGCTCCAGCACGTGACGGCCCGCGAGGTTGCCAACCCGACTGTCCGCCAACTAGGCCGCGGCGGTCAGCTGCAGGAGCTGCGTCACGTCGCCGGTGCGCCGTGAGGCGCTTGTTGATCGAGTGGAGGTGAGAGACCTGCACCGTGGTTCTGTCGCAGCAGGACTGCGAAGCTGAGGGCAGCCCGTCCCGGGAGGTGCGGGGAGGCCGTGGTGACGTGCTGCGGGGTAGCCACGGCGATGTCGCAGGGGTCGAGTCGGGTGCCTCCTTCGCCGAGCGATCAACAAGTGAACACGGGAACCGTCCCCGGCCTGCCCGGGTCCGTCGCGGCCAGCGACGTGCCTGGGGCTGAGCACACCGTCTGCCGACCGGCCGTGGGATGGGGCGGAGCCGCCGTAGTAGTCCGAGGCCGGGAGAGCCGGTCACATGGCGAAGGGCGGCAGTGGTTCCGCGAAGTCCTCGACCGCGAGGAAGAGGGAGTTGGATGCTGTCATGCCGAAAGGATGCGCCACCGAATGGTGGCGCCCCGGTCACCGGGGTATCGAAGAGGCAGGCCACGCTTCACCGCTGGGCATTGTTGAACCGCCCACGGCAGGAACCATGGAGAGCCCGGTGCGGTGAGAGCCGCACGCCGGGTTCGGCGAGCGGCCTGGGGAAACGGACCAGCAGTAATGCCGGCACCGCGC
>JBBQWX010000050.1:0-25286 GCA_038210185.1 Actinomycetales bacterium | reverse complement strand
TGACGCTGCGTGGCCTTGTCCAGGTCCGAACCGAACTGCGCGAACGCGGCCAGTTCGCGGTACTGCGCCAGGTCCAGACGCAAGGAGCCGGCCACCTTCTTCATGGCCTTGGTCTGCGCCGAGCCGCCCACGCGCGACACCGAGATGCCGACGTTGATCGCGGGGCGGACGTTGGCGTTGAACAGGTCCGCCTGGAGGTAGATCTGGCCGTCGGTGATCGAGATGACGTTGGTGGGGATGTACGCCGAGACGTCACCCGCCTTGGTCTCGATGATCGGCAGACCGGTCATCGAGCCCGCGCCCAGCTCGTCGGACAGCTTCGCGCAGCGCTCGAGCAGCCGGCTGTGCAGGTAGAAGACGTCACCGGGGTAGGCCTCACGGCCCGGCGGGCGGCGCAGCAGCAGCGACACGGAGCGGTAGGCCTCGGCCTGCTTGGACAGGTCGTCGAAGACGATGAGGACGTGCTTGCCCTGGTACATCCAGTGCTGGCCGATGGCCGAGCCGGTGTAGGGCGCGAGGTACTTGAAGCCCGCCGAGTCCGAGGCCGGGGCGGCGACGATGGTGGTGTACTCCATCGCGCCGGCCTCCTCGAGGGTGCCGCGGACGGCCGCGATCGTCGAGCCCTTCTGGCCGATGGCGACGTAGATGCAGCGCACCTGCTTGTGCGGGTCGCCGCTGTCCCAGAACTCCTTCTGGTTGATGATCGTGTCGACCGCGACGGTGGACTTGCCCGTCTGGCGGTCACCGATGATCAGCTGGCGCTGGCCACGGCCGATCGGCGTCATCGCGTCGACAGCCTTGAGGCCGGTCTGCAGCGGCTCGTGAACGGACTTGCGCTGCACGACGGTCGGCGCCTGCAGCTCGAGCGCACGCCGCTCCTCGCTCACGATCTCGCCGAGACCGTCGATCGGGGTACCGAGGGGGTTGACGACGCGACCGAGGAAGTTGTCGCCGACCGGCACGGACAGGACCTCTCCGGTGCGCTTGACCTCCTGGCCCTCCTCGATGCCGGAGAACTCGCCGAGGATGACGACACCGATCTCGTGCACGTCGAGGTTCAGGGCGAGGCCGAGGGTGCCGTCCTCGAACTGGAGCAGCTCGTTGGTCATCGCCGAGGGCAGTCCCTCGACGTGCGCGATGCCGTCGCCGGCGTCGGTGACGCGGCCGACCTCCTCGCGCGCGGCGACGCCGGGCTCGTAGGACCGGACATAGCTGTCCAGGGCGTCCCGGATCTCGTCCGGACGGATCGAGAGCTCCGTCATGTTCTGATCTTCTCCTCGGTCACCGGCCCCCGCTGGGGCCGAAGTCTGTGGTCGGTGGTGCGTGTGGAGTTCGGTGTTGCGTGTGGAGTTCGGTGGTGGCCGGTGTCGGCCGGCTGCCGGTCAGCCGCCGGTGACGTGCCGCCGCGCCTGGTCGAGACGACGCAGGACGGTGCCGTCGACGACCTCGTCGCCGACCTGGACACGGATACCGCCCATGACCGCGGGGTCCTGGACGACCTGGAGGGTGACGGGCTTGCCGTAGTGCGCCTCGAGGGCGCTGCTCAGCCGGGCGTGCTGCTGCCCGGTGAGCGCGAAGGCGACGGTCACGAGCGCGGTGAGCTCGTCACGCCGCAGCGCCGCGAGGCGGAGGTACTCCTCCAGGACCCGGTCGAGCCGTCGACCGCGCGGGGCGCGCACCGCCTGCTCGGCGAGCCGCACCGTCTCCGGGGCCGCCTTGCTCTCGAGCAGGCCGTGCACCAGCGCGGCCTTGCCCGGCCCGTCGGTGTTGCGGCTCGAGAGGGTGTCGCGCAGACCGGGGTCTCCGGCGACGATCCGCTCGAACCGGAAGAGCTCGTCCTCGACGCGGTCGATGCGGCCCTCCCGCTCGGCCAGGGCGAGCAGTGCCTGCACGGCCAGGCCCTCGAGGGTGTCGCCGAGGTCGCGCTCGGCCGCCCAGCGCTGGCCCGCGACCTGCGCGACGAGGTCGGTGGTGGTCTCGCCGACCTTGCCGCCGAACAGCGAGCGCACCAGAGCCTTCTTGTCGGAGGCGTCGCGCGAGGGGTCGGCAAGGGCGCGGCGCAGCGAGGCGTTGCCGTCAACGACGGAGGTCACCGCGAAGAGCTCTTCGCCGAGGGTCTCCCAGGAGGCGTCGGCGGCGAGGACGGCGTCGAACGCCGTCTGCACCGACCGGGCCGCACCCCGTGACGAGCCACGCATCAGGCGTCCCGACCCGCGGGGGTGACCTTCTCGGGGGTGACGTCGCCGGCCTCGAGGTCGGCCAGGAAACGGTCGACGATGCCCTTCTGGCGCACCTCGTCCTCGAGCGACTCACCGACGATCTTGCTGGCGAGGGACGTCGACAGGGTGCCGACCTCCTGGCGCAGCTGGACGACCGCCTGCTGGCGCTCGGCCTCGACCTGGCGCCGGGCCGACTCGGCGATGCGTGCCGCCTCGGCCTGGGCCTGACCGCGCATCTCCGTCACGATCGAGGCGCCCTGCTCGCGCGCGGACTCCCGGATCTCGTTGGCCTCGGTGCGGGCGCCGGCGAGCTGGGTGTTGTACTTCTCCAACGCGGCCTTGGCCTCGGCCTGGGCCTCCTCCGCCTCCTGCATGCCGCCCTCGATTGCGGCAGCACGCTCCTCGTACATCTCCTCCATCTTGGGGACGATCTTGGTGGCGAAGAGCCAGTAGAGGATGCCGAAGGCGAGAAGGCCGACGATGAGCTCAGCGGGGTGCGGCAGGAGGGGCAGGGCCTCGGGCCAGCCCACACCTTCCGCAGCCTTCACGGATGCGAGAACCACGTCGCTTCCTTATCTGTCGATCGAACGGAGGGGGTCGGTCGGGTCAGCCTTGGAAGACGAACACGAAGACGAGACCGAGGATGGCGAGCGCCTCGGTGAGCGCCATGCCGGTGAAGGCGATGGTCTGCAGCATGCCGCGGGCCTCGGGCTGACGGGCGACGCCGTTGATGTAGGCGGCGAAGATCAGACCCACACCGATGCCCGGACCGATGGCGGCGAGGCCGTAGCCGAGGTAGGTGATTTCGCCGGTGATCTCGGCGACGACGGCGGTGTTCATGCGGATTCCTTTCGAGGGCACCGGGTGGGTCCCGGTGTCGGTGATGGGTTTTCAGTTGGTCATTGGTCGAGCCGGACGGCTCGTGGCTCAGTGGTGCTCGCTCACCGCGTCGGAGATGTACAGCGCGGCGAGCAGGGTGAAGATGAACGCCTGGAGGAACTGCACCAGGAGCTCGAAGAAGGTCATGACCACACCGAAGCCGAGGCCGAGGACGCCGGAGAGCTGGATGAAGATGCTGCTGCCATGGAGCAGGAGGTACTCGCCGCCGAGGATGAACACGAGCAGCATCAGGTGGCCGGCGAGCATGTTGCCGAAGAGTCGCAGGGCGAGCGTCAGCGGGCGGATGAAGAAGTAGGTGAGGAACTCCAGCACGAACATGATGGGTCGCAGCCACATCGGAAGGCCCGGTGGGACGAGCGACTTCAGGTAGGCGAAGACGCCGTGCTTCCGGCGGATCGCGACCGTGTGGTAGACGACGTAGACGATGAGGGTGAGCACGATGGGGAACGCGATGCGGCTCATCGAGGGGAACTGCACGAAGGGCAGGATCCCCATGACGTTGTTGAAGAGGATCAGCGTGAAGAGCGTGAGGAGCAACGGCAGGAACTGCTTGAAGTCCTTGGTCCCGATGACGTCACGGGCGATCGAGTTGCGCACGAAGTTGTAGCCCTGCTCGGCAACCCACTGACGCTTCGTCGGCACAACCGAGAGCCGGCCCACCACGGTGAGGAAGAACCAGCCGATGATGACGACCGACGCCATGACGACGAACGCCGGGCGGGTGAAGGTCCAGTTGCTCGTGTCGCTGCCGACGAGCGGCCACCAGAAGTCCTCGATGCCCGGGGACTGGAAGCCCTCACCGCCGTCGCCTTCGGCGGCGGCGATACCGACCTGTAGCCAGGATGCGGAAACCACGCTCAGGCTCACAGCCTCTCCTCGGGGGATGCACGGGTCGCCTCGACGGGCGCCCGGGGGAACGGGACGTACGCTACCCGACCCTCGCGGGTCGTCGCGACGGAGGGCGCAGGGGTGAAGGCACTGCTCACCGGGTGCCCGCGGGGCCGTCGGAGGGCTCGTCGTAGAGCGGGATCCGTGCCCGGCGCAGGGCGATCATCGCGAACACCTGCCAGACGAGGGTCACCACCAGGGCCACCAGGCCCAGGGCCACGCCGTCGACCCAGTCGGCGTCCTTGAACGCCATGATGACGAGCAGCAGCACGATGACCTGCCCGAGGTACACGGCCATCGCGACGGCGAAGAACGCGTGCGGGCTGGCATCGCGGACCAGGCGGCTCAGCAGGAACATCCCCGAGGCGAAGAACCCGATCGAGACGACCAGCCCGATGAGCGCGCCGGCGAGGGCGTCGCCACCGCGCACGGCCACGAGCACCACGACGGTGAGCAGACCGGCCAGCACCGACGGCAGCAGGGCTCCGCGGAGCATGGCTCCGAACGGGGCGCCGGCGTGCGGCGCGCTGCTGCGGATGGGGTCGGTCATCGGCGATCGGCCTCTTCGGGGGTCGTGACGGATGGTGTCCGGGACGGCTTGTGAAAGTTATCACAAGCGTTCGGTGTGGCCCAAACCCGGTCCGCGGCACGGCATCCGGACGGCGCTGACGCACCCCGTCAGACGCGACGCGCGAGGATCACATAGATGGTGCGCGCGATGATCTCCAGGTCGAGCACCGGCGACCAGTTGACCAGGTACTGCAGGTCGTAGCCCAGCTTGTACTGGGCATCGGTGTGGTAACGGCCGTGGATCTGGGCGAGACCGGTCAGGCCCGGCGGCACCTCGTGCCGCCGCGTGTAGCCGGCGATCTCCTTCTCGAAGCCCTTGGTCAGCTCGGGGCGCTCCGGACGCGGGCCCACGATCGACATCTTGCCGGTGAGGATGTGCAGGATCTGCGGCAGCTCGTCGGCCCGGGTGGACCGCACCCAGCGACAGGCGGGGATCACCCGCGGGTCGTCTGGCTGGGACAGCTGGGCCACACCGTCGGACTCGGCATCGACAGCCATGGTGCGGAACTTGAGCATCTCGAAGGTCTCGCCCCCCACCCCGACGCGCACCTGACGGAGGAGCAGCGGGCGGCCCGCCACGGCGAGCTGGTAGAGCGCGGCCCCACCCAGCAGGGTCACCCAGACCGGGGAGGTGAGCAGCAGGAGGAACAGGTCGAGCAGCCGCTTGAAGTGCCGCTGCGAGGCGGACATGGTCTGCGGGAGCAGGAGCACGAACGGCAGCCCCCCGACCTCGCGCAGCCGGTCGAGGCCGAAGAGCGTCTCGCGGCCGGTCACGCGCAGCAGGGTCGTGACGTTGAGCCGGTCCAGCCGGCCGATCGTGCGGGGGTACCACTCGTCGAGCCACGCCGCCGTGACCAGCAGCACGTCGCTGGCCCCCGACTCCTTGGCCACCGCCACCACCGCCACGGGGTCGTCGACCTCGGCGACGACGACGAGCTCTGCGACCGTCGCCGCGAGGTGGGCCCGGGCGAGGTCGAGGTCGGCCGCTTCGCCGGCCAGCACGACCCGGGGCAGCCCCTCGCGCCGGGTGCGCAGGGCGTGCACGATCGCCCGGTTGATGGCGACAGCGATGCCCGCGACGACGATCACCGCCACCAGGTTCGGGATGGGGAACGGTAAGGCACGCTGGATGTCCGACCCGCGCTGGCGCAGCAGGCCGCCGAGCGCGAGGTTGAGCAGGGCGACGAAGCTGCCCGCGGCCAGTGAGAGCCGAGCGGCCCTGGGAAGGACCGCCGCTCCGCCCAACCGGGGCTCGCGCTCGTAGAGCCCCCCGAAGTAGTAGGCGAAGATGAAGATCAGGGTGGAGACGCTGAACGAGAGCAGGTAGGCGCTCAGCGGGTACGTCGGCCAGGGCGGGGCGCCGTAGCGCACCACCATGCTGAGCACCGACAGCCCGAAGACGGCGAGGCCGTCGAGGAGCATGACCATCCGGAACCCACGACGGTTGAGCCGTCGAAGGAGAGGGGTGACAGGCCCCTGCCCCGGGCTCGGGTCGGTCACGGGGCGCCTTCGTCTCAGCCGGCCGCACCCGGGCGCGGGTAGGCGGGGAAGCGGCCGACGAGGTCGGACACCTGCCCGCGCACCTCGCGCGACACCGCGTGCCCGGGGTCGGGGTCACCGTCGACCACCGCCCGTGCGATGAGGTCGCCGATGGCGCGCATCTCGTCCTCGCCCATCCCCTGGGTCGTGACGCACGGGGTGCCGACCCGGATGCCGGACGCCACGTTGGGCTTCTGCGGGTCGAACGGGATGGCGTTCTTGTTCAGCGTGATGCCGGCGGCGTCGCAGCGGGCCTCGGCGTCGACCCCGGTCACCATGACGGGCTGGAGGTCGTGCAGCGACAGGTGGGTGTCGGTGCCGCCGGTCGTGGGGCGGATGCCCTTCTCGCCGAGCGCCTGCGCCAGCACCTTGGCGTTGGCGACGACCTGGCCGGTGTACGCGGCGTACTCGGGCGTCGCGCACTCCTTGAAGTTGACGGCCTTCGCCGCGATCGAGTGCATCTGCGGACCGCCCTGCATCATCGGGAAGACGGCCTTGTCGATGGTGGCGGCGTGCTCGGCCCGGCAGACGATGGCGCCCGAGCGCGGTCCGCGCAGCACCTTGTGGGTCGTGAACGACACGACGTCGGCGAAGGGCACCGGGCTCGGGATGGCCTGCCCGGCGACCAGGCCGATGAAGTGCGCGGCGTCGACCCAGAAGATGGCACCGACCTCGTCGGCGATGGCCCGGAAGCGGGCGAAGTCGATGAGCCGCGGGATGGCCGAGCCACCGGCGAGGATCACCTTGGGGCGGTGCTCGCGGGCGAGCTGCTCGACCTGGTCGTAGTCGATGTCCTCGGTGTCCTTGTCGACGCCGTAGTGCACCGCGTCGAACCACTTGCCGCTGAACGACACCTTGGTGCCGTGGGTCAGGTGGCCGCCGTGCGGCAGGCTCATGGCGAGGATCTTCTCGCCGGGCTTGAGGAACGCGCCGTAGACCGCCTGGTTGGCGCTCGCCCCGGAGTGCGCCTGGACGTTGGCGTGGTCGGCCTCGAACAGGGACTTGCACCGCTCGATGGCCAGCAGCTCGGCCTTGTCGACCTCGCTGCACCCGCCGTAGTAGCGCCGTCCGGGGTAGCCCTCGGCGTACTTGTTCGACAGCGTCGACCCCAGTGCGGTGAGCACCTGCGGGCTCGAGAAGTTCTCGCTCGCGATGAGCTGCAAGCCGCCGCGCAGGCGGTCGAGCTCGGACAGCAGCACGCCGGCGATGTCGGGGTCGAAGGCTTTGAGGGCGCCGAAGTCGGATCCGTAGAACGTGTCAGTCATCGTCGGTCGTCTCTCGCTGCTCGCGGGGGGTGGACGCGTCGGGCGCCGCACTGGCTTCGGTGGCGTCGGGCGCCTGGGTGGTGTCGATCTCGTGGATCTCGCCGGTCTCGCCGATCTTGTCGGGCTCGTCGGTCTCGTCCGTCTTGTCGGTCTCGCCGATCTTGTCGGTCTCGCCGATCTCGTCGATCTTGTCGATCTCGTCGGTCTCGTTGATGTCGTCGGTCTCTTCGCCGGGCTCGGGCCCGACGGCACTCAACTCTAGGGCGTCGCCCCGCGCGCGCTCCACGACGTCGAGTACGTCGGCCTCGCAGATCGCGCCGACTCGCAGGAGGACCGGCTCCTCGCGGGTGCAGTCGACGATCGTCGACGCGAGCCCGCCGGAGACCGGCCCGCCGTCGAGGTAGAACTCCACCGCCGCCCCGAGCTGGCTGGCCGCCTCGACGACGGTGCGGGAGGCGGGGTGGCCGGTGCGGTTGGCGCTGCTGACCGCCATCGGCCCGACCTCGCGCAGCAGCTCCAGGGCCACCGCGTCGTCGGGCATGCGCAGTGCGACGGTGCCGCCGGTGTCACCGAGGTCCCACATCAGGGACGGCTGGGCCCGCAGCACCAAAGTGAGCGGCCCCGGCCAGAACGCCGCCACGAGGGCGCGAGCGTAGTCGGGCACGTCGGTGGCCAGGCCGTCCACCGTGCAAGCGTCGGGCACGAGCACGGGCGGGGGCATGTCGGAGCCGCGGCCCTTGGCGGTGAGCAGCGAGCGCACAGCGTCGGGTGAGAACGCGTCGGCGCCGATGCCGTAGAGGGTGTCGGTCGGCAGCACGACCAGGCCACCTTCGCGCACACCCGCGGCTGCCTTGGGGATCGCGTCGGCCCGTCCGTGGTCGGTGGTGCAGTCGAAGACGGGGCTCATGGGGGCAAGCCTAGGGTTCCGGGTCGCCCGCACCGACACGGCTCACCGGGAGGCCCGGCTCCCCGTCACCCGCACCGTCACCCGCAGCGTCACCGCGCACCGTCACCGCGCACCGTCACCGCGCACCGCCACCGCGCACCGCCACCGTGGTGCGCGGCCGACCCGCGAGGTCGGCGTGGTCGAGCACCGCGACCCACTCCCCCGTGCGACGGAGCGCCTGCGGCAGCGAGGTGCCCTGGCTGTCGGCGTGCTCCATGACGAGCACCCCGCCCCCGCGCAGCAGCCGCGCCGCTCGTGCCGCCACCGCCAGCGGGATGGCCAGGCCGTCGGCCGACCCGCCGTAGAGCGCGACCTGCGGGTCGTGCTCGCGCACCTCGGGGTCGAGGGGCACGGCTCCCACCGGGATGTACGGCGGGTTGCTCACCACCACGTCGACCTCGCCCTCGATGTCGTCGAAGGCCGTCGTGGCGTCCCCCAGCCGCACCTCGACGTCGAGGCCGAGCCGGTCCCGGTTGGCCACGGCCCAGCCGTGCGCGAGGTCGGACAGCTCGACGGCGAGCACCCGCACGCCGAGCAGCTCGTCCTTGACGGCGAGCGCGATCGCGCCCGAGCCGGTGCACAGGTCGACGACCACGGCATCCGGCCCCACGGCGTTAGCCGCGTCGATCGCCAGCCCGGCCGTCACCTCGGTCTCGGGACGGGGCACGAAGACGCCCGGACCGACGGCGAGGGTGAGGCGGCGGAAGTGGGCTCGGCCGGTGAGGTGCTGCAGCGGCACGCGGGTCTCGCGCTCGGCGACCAGCGCGGCATACCCGTCCGGCTCGGGCGCGCCGAGGACCATCGACCGCCGCACCTGCGCCGCATCCGTGCCGAGCGCGTGGGCGGCGAGCGCCACGGCATCCACCTCGGGTGAGGGGATGCCGGCCGCGGACAGGCGCGCGGTCGCGTGCCGCACCGCGGTGCGCAGGTCGCTCATCGGTCTGCGATGGCGGCCAGTCGGGCGGCCTCGTCGGCGTCGACGCAGGACTGGATGACCGGGTCGAGGTCTCCGTCGAGCACCGCGTCGAGGTTGTGGGCCTTGAAGCCGGTGCGGTGGTCGCTGATCCGGCTCTCGGGGTAGTTGTAGGTGCGGATGCGCTCGGAGCGGTCGACCGTGCGCACCTGGCTGTTGCGCACGGTGGCGTCGGCGGCGTGCCGCTCGTCCATCGCCATCTGGTGCAGCCGGGCCCGCAGCACGCGCATCGCGGCCTCGCGGTTCTGCAGCTGCGACTTCTCGTTCTGGCACGAGACGACCACCCCGGTGGGCACGTGGGTGATGCGCATGGCGGAGTCGGTGGTGTTGACGCTCTGACCCCCGGGGCCGCTGGAGCGGAAGACGTCGATGCGCAGGTCGTTGCTGTCGATCGAGACCTCGACGTCCTCGGCCTCGGGCATCACCCAGACTCCTGCGGCGCTGGTGTGGATGCGGCCCTGGCTCTCGGTGACCGGCACCCGCTGCACGCGGTGCACCCCGCCCTCGAACTTCAGCCGGGCCCAGGGCCCTGCACCGGGATGGGCGGTGCCACGCGCCTTCACCGAGACGCGCACGTCCTTGTAGCCGCCGAGGTCGGACTCCGTGGAGTCGAGCACCTCGGTGCGCCAGCCCCGCCGCTCGGCGTGCCGCAGGTACATGCGCAGCAGGTCGCCGGCGAACAGCGCCGACTCCTCGCCTCCCTCCCCCGCCTTGACCTCGAGGATGACGTCGCGGTCGTCGTCGGGGTCGCGAGGGATCAACAACCGGCGCAGCCGGTCCTCCGCGGCCGCAAGGGTCGCCTCGAGGGCCGGGATCTCCACGGCGAAGGCAGGGTCCTCGGCGGCCAGCTCGCGGGCGGCGCCGAGGTCGTCGGTTGCAGCCACCCAGGCCTGGTGGGCGGCGACGGTCGGGCCGAGCGCGGCGTACCGCTTGCCGAGCTCCCTGCTGCGCTCGGGGTCGGACGCGACCGCGGGGTCACCCATCAGGCGCTCGAGTGCCGCGTGCTCGTCGACGAGGGACTGCGCGGAGTCGAGCACGGGGTTCTCCGATGGTCGGTTGGGTGGGGTGGTGCGGGGAGTCTGGCGAACGCGACGCGCCGGCCCACCCGCAAGGGTGGACCGGCGCGATCGGGAAGGCTACTTGGCGGCCTTCTTGCCGTAGCGGGCCTCGAAGCGGGCGACGCGGCCGCCGGTGTCGAGGATCTTCTGCTTGCCCGTGTAGAACGGGTGGCACTGCGAGCAGACGTCGGCGTGGATCAGGCCGTTCTTCGCAGTGCTGCGCGTGGTGAACGTGTTGCCACAGGTGCAGGTGATCGTGGTCTCGACGTAGTCGGGGTGGATGTCCTTCTTCACGATTTCTCCTTGGATGCGTCCGGGTCGGCGGGCTCAGCACGGTGCTGCAAACCCTGTGGCGCCCCGACTGCACCCCCTCGTGGGGGAGGCGCTCAGGAAACGCGTCTCGGTGCCGTGAACCGGTCCAGCCGTCAAGTGTGCCAGAGCGGACACACGCGGACCTAAACGGCGAGGTGGGTCCCGGCATTCCAGCGCTCTCGAGCCTGCGCAGCCGCCGCAGGGATGCCGACCGCGCGCCCAGCCGCGCCCCTGACACCCCCACCCCGAACCACCGCACCCCCAGGGGATGCCGACCGCGCGCCCAGCCGCGCCCCTGACACCCCGAGCGCCCGGACTCAGGCCGCGCGACCCCTGGCGATGGCGTGGGCCCGCGCGACCTGGGCCATGAACCTCTCGGGCAGGAGTCGCAGGCCGATCACGGGGATGCGGAGCACGCGTTCGTCACCGAGCACGACCTCGTTCTGGCGCAAGGCGTCGTCGACCAGGTTGAGCGCCAGGGCATGATGACCACCATCGATCTCGACGACGAGACCGATGCACTCCCACGCGACGTCGAGGTAGACCCGCCCGCCGGGAAGGACCCGAACGACCTGGCGGCTCGGAACAGGAAGCCCGGCCGCCCGGCACATCGCCGCGAAGTCGAGCTCGCCGAGCGAGTGCGCCCCGTCGCACAGGTCGGCCACGACCGTTGACAGCACCTGCCGCCGAGCCCGGTCGAACCGGGTCGTGGAAGAACTCCATGCCCCCTGCAGCCGGTCCGGACTGGTCAACCGCTGCTGGAGCACGAGGCACAGGATCAGGGCGGCCTGGCGATCGCTGCGTGCCCACGCGGCGGAGTGCACCGCCGCGGCGGGCACGTCGACCCTCGGCAGCCCTGCCGCCGACGTCAGGGGCATCTCGACACGCCGGTGCCGCCGCACTCCGTCGACTCGTCGGCTCCGGTTGCCCTTGGCCACCGACACGTCGACTCCCCAGGAGTCGAACCCGGTGAGACCGGCAGCCACCAGTGCAGCGGGTCCGTCGAGGGCTGCACCCGACCCGGTCTCCCACAGCGCGTGCCACAGCAGTGCCCGCCCGGTCGGCTCGACGTTTCCCACCACCACGGTGTGGCGTCCCGCCACGAGCCAGCGACCTGCCTCCACCTCGGTGCGCACGTCGGCCCGGGTCACTGCGACGCCGCGGAGATCACGACGGTGGGCCACGCCGTCGTGACTTGCAGCCACCTCCGCAGCACGACGTGCCCGCTCGGCGCGGGGCAGTCGGCGACGGGGTGGGCTGCTCACCGGTCCACCGTGGCGCCCAGCTCGCTCGAGCGGAAGATCCGATGTCAGATCTGTGGACAGCGTGGCACCGACGGGGTGCCGAACGCGCGCCAGACCGCGCCCCTGACACCCCCAACACCCCAGCGACACCCCACCCCCTGGCTCCGGCATCCGACGGGGGTGCCGAACGCGCGCCAGACCGCGCCCCTGACACCCCCACGGTGTCGCCTCTGCTCGGTAGCGTGGCCGGTCATGAGGTTCGGAGCCGTCATCCCGTATGCCGACGAGCGCGAGTTCACCGAGCTGGCCGCCGTCGCGGAGGCCGCCGGGTGGGACATGGTCTTCTCCTGGGAGGCGGTCTGGGGGCAGGACGCCTGGGTCACCCTCGGCGCTGCCGCGATGACCACCGACCGCATCCGGCTCGGCACGCTGCTGACCCCGGCCTCGCGGCACCGCCCGTGGGACCTCGCCTCGCGCGTCGCCTCGGTCGACCGGCTGTCCGGCGGCCGGGTCACCCTGGGTGTCGGCCTGGGCGCCCTGCACGGCAACTGGCTGGCGTTCGAGCCCGACGAGGGGCGTGCGGTGCGCGCCCGCAAGCTCGACGAGAGCCTGGCCGTCTATGCCGGCCTGATGGGCGGTCAGCCGTTCGAGTTCGCGGGTGAGCACTACAGCGCCAGGCCGGTTCCAGAGCTCGTGCCCCCGATGCCGGTGCAGCGCCCCCATCCGTCGGTGTGGTGCGTGGGGGCCCTCGTCCCCGGTCGGCCGCGGCAGCGCTCACTCGAACGGGCGGCGCGCTGGCAGGGGGTCTTCCCAGCGGTGGCGGGCGGCACCCTCGAGGACCCTCACTCGCACCTCACCACGCAGGCCCTGCGCGAGGTCGTCGACCGCATCGGCAGCCTACGGGCCGAGGCCGGCCTGACGATGGAGGGCTACGACGTGGTCGTCGAGGGCGACAGCCACGGGTCGTTCGGCAAGGTTCGCCCGCCGGTGCAGCAGTGGGGCGACGCGGGTGCCACGTGGTGGGTCGAGTCCTGGTGGGACCTGCCCGACTCCCCCGAGGGTCGCGCGGAGACACGCCGCCGGCTCGGGCTCGGCCCGCGCCGATGACGCCCGGTGCGGATGCCGTCGTGCGGGTCGCGACCCCGGCCGACGCACCCGCGCTGGTCGACCTGCGCGCCGTCATGTTCGAGGCGATGGGCACGGCATCCGCCGCCATCGCCGACCCCCGGTGGCGACGTGCGGCGCGCGACTGGTTCGCGCGCCGTGCGGAGTCGCACGGGGTGCGCATCGTCGTCGCCGAGGCCGACGGGCAGGTCGTGTGCGGCGCCGTCGGTGAGGTCACCGCCCTCATCCCCGGCCCCAGCACGGTCAACGGCTCGGTGGGCCTGATCTCGAACGTGGCGACGCTGCACGCGTGGCGTGGCCGGGGCTTCGCGGCCGCGTGCACCGATGACCTGCTGCGGTGGTTCGTTCACGACACCGACGTGACCCGGGTCGACCTGTTCGCCACGCAGGGCGGGTCGCGCATCTACACCACCCGGGGATTCGAGGTGCGCGAGTTCCCGGCGATGTGCCTGCCGGTCCCCCGCTGACGGATCGGCGCTCGGGGAACCCGTCCCGTCGAGAGTAGAGAACACGCCGCATCCCTGCGCAGGACGCGGCGTGTTCTCTACTGTCGACCGGCTGACGTCACATGTCGTTGTCGTCGTCCAGCCTGATGGTGGCGGTCTGCTGCACCTGGGTGAGGAACTCGTAGTTGGTCTTCGTCTTGCGCAGCCGGTCCAGCAGCAGCTCGATGCCCTGCTGGGAGTCCAGCGCCGCGAGCACGCGTCGCAGCTTCCACATGATCCGTAGCTCCTCGGGAGCCAGCAGGATCTCCTCCTTGCGAGTGCCCGAGTTGTTCACGTCGACCGCAGGGAAGATGCGACGGTTCGCGAGCTGGCGGTCGAGCTTGAGCTCCATGTTGCCGGTGCCCTTGAACTCCTCGAAGATCACCTCGTCCATCCGCGAGCCGGTCTCGACGAGTGCGGTCGCCAAGATGGTGAGCGAGCCGCCGTTCTCGATGTTGCGTGCGGCGCCGAAGAACTTCTTCGGCGGGTACAGCGCGGCCGAGTCGACCCCACCGGAGAGGATGCGCCCGCTTGCGGGCGCCGCGAGGTTGTAGGCGCGGCCCAGCTTGGTGATCGAGTCGAGGAGCACGACGACGTCGTGACCCATCTCGACGAGGCGCTTGGCGCGCTCGATCGCGAGCTCGGCGACCGTGGTGTGGTCCTCGGCGGGCCGGTCGAAGGTCGAGGAGATGACCTCGCCCTTGACGGCGCGCTGCATGTCGGTGACCTCCTCGGGACGCTCGTCGACCAGCACGACCATGAGGTGGCACTCGGGGTTGTTGGTGGTGATGGCGTTCGCCAGAGCCTGCATGACCATCGTCTTGCCGGCCTTGGCCGGAGCCACGATCAGGCCGCGCTGGCCCTTGCCGATCGGGGCGACGAGGTCGATGATCCGCGTCGTGATCACACTCTGCTCGGTCTCCAGGCGCAGGCGGTCCTGCGGGTAGAGCGGCGTCAGCTTGCCGAACTCCGGGCGTTGGCGCGCGTCGTCCGGGGTCTGGCCGTTGATCGTGTCGAGGCGCGCCAGCGGCGTGTACTTGGCGCGGCTGTTGCGCCCGCCCACGGCCTGCTGCTGCGGCTCCTCACCCTCACCGGTCGCCCTGATCGAGCCGGTGACGGCGTCGCCCTTGCGCAGCCCGTTGCGCTTGACCAGCTGCAGCGGCACGTAGATGTCGCTGGAGCCGGGCAGGTAGCCCGTGGTGCGCACGAACGCGTAGTTGTCGAGGATGTCGAGGATGCCGGCCACGGGCACGAGAACGTCGTCCTCAGCGATCTGCGGCTGGGTCTCCTCGACCTGGCTCTCGCTGGGTGCCCCCGGTGTGCGGCGCTTGTCGCGGTTGCGACCCCGGTTGCGGCGGCGGCGACCGCCGCGACCCTCCTCGTCGTCGTAGCCGCCCTGACCCTGCTGGGCCGGCTGACCCTGCTGGGCCTGCTGCCCGCTGCGGGCCTGGTTCTGGTGCTGACCGCCCTGGCGGGCGCCGCCGTTGTCACGGTGGTCGCCGTTGTCACGGTGGTCGCTGTTGTCATGGTGGTCCGCGCCGTCCGAACGGTCCTGGCGGTTGCTGCCGTTGTCGCGGTTCTCGGTGCGCTCGGCGCGATCCTGGCGGTTGCTGCCGTTGTCGCGACTGTCGGTGCGCTCGGTGCGGTCACTGCGTTCGATGCGGTCAGCGCCGTTGTCGCGGCCGTCGGTGCGTTCCGAGCGGACCTCGACGTGCTCGCCGTGCTCCTGACGGTCTGCGCCGCGGTCACGGTGCTCCGTCCGCTCCGTCCGCTCCGCTTGCCCGGTACGCTCCTGGCGCGCCGGCCGCTCGCGGGCCTCGGTGGCCGAAGCGCGCTCCTCGCGGGTGCCGGAGTCGGGCTCGTGCTGCTCGCGGCGTGACGTGCCGGCGCTGGCCGGGCCGCTCTCGCCGTTCTGGCGCGCCTTGATGGCGGCGACCAGGTCGCCCTTGCGCATCTTGCCGGTGCCGCTGATGCCCATGCTCGAGGCGAGCCCCTGGAGCTCGGCGAGCCGCATGGCGGTCAGCGCCCCGGAGCGGCGCGGGCTGGTGCCCGAGGTCGCCCCAAGAGTGGTGGTGTCTGTCACGAAGGATCCTTCCCCTCGCTCGTGGATGGCCTCGATACGGCCGATCATCGGGAGCCCACGTCAGGCCCGCAGCGCATGGCTGGACGGCGGCCCGTGTCGTGGAGGGCGACTCGCGGAAGGCATCGGGGTTGACCCGGCATCGTCTGCGGTCGCGAGTTCAACAGTATCACCGCGCCGCAGAAGGGGGCCCCGATTCCTGAACCTTGGGCAGGCGTGGCGGCGGTCGGACCGGTCAACCCCGCGAGAGCACCTCGACGCGCGCGCCGTGCGACGGGATGCCGGGTGTCAGCACCTGCCAGCCGTCGCCGCCGAACCCGCACACCGCATCCACGTCGTTGTGCCCGGCCAGCACGAGCACCGAGGGCCCGGCCCCCGAGATGACGGCGGCGTACCCTGCTGCCCGCAGGGCGTCCACGAGCACCATCGACCCGGCATACGAGCTGCGCCTGGCCTCCTGGTGCAGCCAGTCGCGGGTGGCGGACAACAGGTGCTCCGGTGCGGCGCCCAGGGCGTGCGTGAGCAGGGCCGCCCGCGCGGAGTTGGCGGCCGCGTCGGCGAGTCGCACCTGTTGGGGCAGCACCGATCGGGCCTTCGCGGTCGAGAGCTGCGTGTCGGGCGCGAAGACGACCGGCTCGATGTCGGGGTGTACCGGCAGGTGGACCGTCATCGTGCCCGAGCCGCGGTCGTCCGTCCACGACAGGGTCGCCCCGCCGTAGATGCTGGCCGACGCGTTGTCGGGGTGGCCCTCGAGGCGTGCGGCCAGGCTGTTGGCGAACCCGAGGTCGACGGCGCCACCTTCACGCCCGCGGGACAGGTCGTGCAGGCCCTGGGCGGCGACGATGCCGGTGACGATCGCGGTCGCGGACGACCCCATCCCCCGCCCGTGCGGCACCTCGTTGCGGCAGTCGAGCGCCAGGCCCGACGGCGGCTCGACACCGAGCTCGGCCCACGCCACCTGCATCGCGCGGTGCACGAGGTGGGTGGCGTCGAGCGGCACGGCGCCCTCGCCCTCACCCGCGACCGTGACGACGAGCCCGGCCTCCTCGGTGACGGTGGCGCGGCAGGTGTCCCAGACCCCGAGGGCGCAGCCCACCGAGTCGAACCCCGGGCCGAGGTTGGCGCTGCTGGCCGGGACGCGCACCTCGACGCCGACACCGGCCCGCAGCCGCTCTGCGCTCACGTCACCCCTCGAGCCCCAGGGCCGCCGCGACGCTGAAGGCATCGACGGGCACCCGCACCGGCTGGAGGTCCGACCCGTCGGCCGTGCGCAGGGCCCACTGCGGGTCCTTCAGCCCGTGCCCGGTCACCGTGCAGACGACGGTGGCGTCGACTGGCACCTGACCGGCGCGGTGCGCCTTGAACAGCCCGGCGATGCTCGCGGCCGATCCCGGCTCGACGAAGATGCCCTCGGTGGAGGACAGCACGCGGTGGGCCGCCAGGATCTCGTCGTCGGTGACCGACTCGATGCGGCCCCCGGACTCGTCGCGGGCGGCCTCGGCCTGGCGCCACGAGGCGGGGTTGCCGATGCGGATGGCGGTGGCGATGGTCTCGGGGTCGTCGACCGGGTGGCCGAGCACGATGGGCGCCGCGCCCGCCGCCTGGAAGCCCCACATCTGTGGGGTTCGGGTTGCCACGGGGGCGAGCACCTCGCCACCGAGACCCTTTGTTGCAGAGGCGTACTCGCGGTAGCCACGCCAGTAGGCCGTGATGTTACCGGCGTTGCCGACCGGCAGCACGTGGATGTCGGGAGCGTCGCCGAGCGCGTCGACCACCTCGAAGGCGGCCGTCTTCTGCCCCTCGATACGGGCGGGGTTGACCGAGTTGACGAGCTCCACGGGGTAGGCCTCAGCCAGCTTGCGGGCCACGGTGAGGCAGTCGTCGAAGTTGCCCTCGACCTGGATCAGGGTCGCCCCGTGCGCGACAGCCTGGCTCAGCTTGCCCATCGCGATCTTGCCGTCGGGAACGAGCACGGCGCACGTCATCCCGGCCTTGGTCGCGTACGCGGCCGCACTGGCGCTGGTGTTGCCGGTGCTCGCGCAGATGACGGCCTTGGCACCGTGCCTCTTGGCCAGGGAGATCGCGGTCGTCATGCCACGGTCCTTGAACGACGCCGTCGGGTTGAGCCCCTCGAACTTGACCAGCACGTTGGCGCCGGTGAGCTCCGAGAGGCTCTCGCACGGGATGAGGGGGGTGCCGCCCTCCTGGAGGGTCACGACCGGCGCGCCCTCCAGCATCGGCAGTCGTGCGGCGTACTCGCGGATCACTCCGCGCCACAGGTGCGCCACGGCTCAGGCTCCTTCCACACGCATCACGGCGGCGACGTCGTCGACGGCGTCGAGGTCGGCGAGGGTGTCGACCGTCGCCGCAAGGGCAGCATCGGTGGCGCGGTGGGTGACGACGATCAGCTTGGCGCGCTCCCCTCCACCCGGTGCGACCTGCTGGCGCACGGTCTCGATCGAGACGCCGTGTGCCGCGAAGGCCGCCGCGACCTGCGCGAGCACACCCGGCCGGTCGGCCACGTCGAGGCTGATGTGGTACCTCGTCAGCGACTGGCCCATGTCGACGACGGGCAGGTCGGCGTAGGCCGACTCCCCCGGCCCGCGGCTACCGGCGACCTTGTGCCGGGCCACGGCGACCACGTCACCGAGCACGGCGGATGCCGTGGGGTCACCACCGGCACCTCGCCCGTAGAACATCAGCTCACCGGCCGCCGCCGCCTCCACGAACACCGCGTTGAAGGCGTCACGGACGCTGGCCAGCGGGTGGCTCCTGGGGATCATCGCGGGGTGCACCCGCACGCTGACGGCGTCGGCGCCGTCGGCACGGGTGACCCGCTCACAGATCGCGAGCAGCTTGACCACGCAGTCCATCTCGGTGGCCGCCTGGATGTCGCCGGCCGTCACCTCCGTGATGCCCTCACGGTGCACGTCGAGCGAGGAGACCCGGGTGTGGAAGGCCAGGCTCGCGAGGATCGCCGCCTTTGCAGCCGCGTCGAAGCCCTCGACGTCGGCGGTCGGGTCGGCCTCGGCGTAGCCGAGGGCCTGAGCCTGCTCGACGGTCTCGGCGAAGCCGGTGCCGGTGCTGTCCATCTTGTCGAGCACGAAGTTCGTCGTGCCGTTGACGATGCCCAGCACCCGCCGCACGTCGTCGCCCGCGAGGGACTCGCGGATCGGGCGCAGGATCGGGATGGCGCCCGCCACCGCGGCCTCGTAGTAGAGGTCGACATCGTGGGCGTCGGCTGCGGCGTAGAGCGTCGGGCCGTCCTCGGCGAGCAGCGCCTTGTTGGCGGAGACCACCGACGCACCGTGCTCCATGGCGCGCAGGATCAGGCTGCGAGCCGGCTCGATGCCCCCGATCACCTCGATGACGACGTCGGCGCGGGTGACGAGCTCCTCCGCGTCTGCCGTGAACAGCGCGGGGTCGACCGGCACGTCGGGCCGGCGTCGGTGCGGGCGGCGCACGGCGATGCCGACGAGCTCGAGCCTGGCCCCCACGCGAGCCGCGAGGTCGTCGCCGTTCTGCACGAGCTTGGTCGCGACGGCGGAGCCCACGACACCGCAGCCGAGCAGCGCGACGCGCAGGGGGGCACCGGGTTCGTGCGCCATGGTGGGGTCCGTCTCCTCGCTGTGGGTCCTCACGCGTCCGCCACGTCGAGGGCGAGCAGGTCCTCGATGGTCTCACGCCGCACGAGCACGCGGGAGCGGCCCCCACGGACGGCGACGACGGGCGGGCGGGGGGTGTGGTTGTACTGGCTGGACAGGCTGCGGCAGTAGGCGCCGGTGCCCGGGACGGCGACGAGGTCGCCGGGTACGACGTCGGCCGGGAGGTACTCGTCCAGGACGACGATGTCGCCGCTCTCGCAGTGCCGGCCGACGACGCGCGAGAGCCGGGGCTCGGCCTTCGAGGTGCGGTTCGCCAGGGTGCACGAGTAGTCGGCCTCGTAGAGCGCGGGGCGCGCGTTGTCGCTCATCCCGCCGTCGACCGAGACGTAGGTGCGGGTGTGGCCGCCGCCGACCTCGACGTCCTTGACGGTGCCGACCTCGTAGAGGGTGAACGTGCTCGGGCCGACGATCGCGCGTCCGGGCTCGACCGAGACGCGGGGGACGTGGGTGGTGTTGCCGTCGCCGACCGCCTTGAGCTCACGACCGACGATCTCGGCCATCTGCTGCGCCACCGTGTTCACGGAGAGCGGGGTGTGCTGCGAGGTGTAGGCGATGCCGAAGCCCCCGCCGAGGTCGATCTCGGGGCAGTGGTGGCCGTGCTCGTGGGCGATGCGGGCGTGCAGGCCCACCAGCCGGCGGGTCGCCAGCTCGAAGCCGCCGGTGTCGAAGATCTGGCTGCCGATGTGGCTGTGCAGCCCTCGGAGGTCGAAGACATCGGGCCGGGACAGCAGCACCGCGGCTGCCGCGAGCGCCTGGCCGCCGGCGAGGCTGAAGCCGAACTTCTGGTCCTCGTGCCCCGTGGCGATGAACTCGTGGGTGTGCGCCTCGACCCCCACGGTCACCCGCACCATGACCGGCGCGACGACGCCGAGCTGGGCCGCGAGAGCCGCGATGCGGTCGATCTCGTGAAAGGAGTCGACGACGATCCGGCCGACCCCGTAGGTCAGCGCCTCACGGATCTCGGCGGTCGACTTGTTGTTGCCGTGGAAACCGATCCGGTGCGCGGGGAAACCGACCCGCTGCGCGACGGCCAGCTCGCCACCCGTGCACACGTCGAGGTGCAGGCCCTCCTCGGCGACCCAGCGCGCGACAGCGGTGCAGAGGAAGGCCTTGCCGGCGTAGTAGACGTCGGCGCCGGCCAGCGACTCGAAGGCAGTTGCGAACCCGTCACGGAAATCGCCTGCGCGGGAGCGGAAGTCGTCTTCGTCCAGGACATAGGCGGCCGTGCCGTGCTCTCGTGCCAGGGTGAGCACGTCGACGCCGCCCACGGTCAACCGGCCGGCCTCGTCCCGGTCGACGGTGCGCGCCCAGAGCTGTGGCAGCAGCTCCATGGCATCGCTCGGGTACGGCAGGTAGAGCGGGGGGCCGCCATACCCCTCAGCGTGGAGGACACCTGCCTCGTGCGAGCGCATCGGTCAGCCCTCACATCCGCTCGGGGGCGCTGACCCCGAGGAGGTCCAGGCCGTTGGCGAGCACCTGGCGGGTCGCATCGTTCAGCCACAGCCGGCTGTGGTGCAGGTCGGTGACCTCCTCGTCGACGTTCACCGGGCGCACCCGGCAGGTGTCGTACCACTTGTGGAACCGGCCGGCCAGCTCCTCGAGGTAGCGCGCGACCCGGTGCGGCTCGAGCAGGTGAGCGGCCTGGGCCACGACCCGCGGGAAGTCCCCCAGCACGGCGAGCAGCGCCGCCTCGGAGGGGTCGGTCAGCAGGGAGGCGTCGAAGCCGTCGGAGCGCAGCACACCGTCCTCGCCCGCGAGCCGGGCGACGTTGGCGGTGCGCGCGTGGGCGTACTGCACGTAGAAGACCGGGTTGTCGTTGGACTGCCTGCGCAGCTCCTCGCCGTCGAGCGAGAGCGGGCTGTCGGAGGGGTAGCGCGCGAGGGAGTAGCGCGCGGCATCCGAGCCGATCGACTCGATCAGCTCGTCCATGTAGATGGCGTTGCCGAGCCGTTTGCCCATCCGGACGCCCGCGATGTTGACCAGCTGCCCGATCTTGACCTCGATGTTGCGCTCGGGGTCGTCGCCGGCGGCGGCCGCGATGGCCTTGAGGCGGTTGATGTAGCCGTGGTGGTCGGCGCCGAGCAGGTAGACCTTCTCGTCGAAGCCGCGGTCCTTCTTGCTCAGGTAGTAAGCAGCATCCGCGGCGAAGTAGGTGGGGGTACCGTCGGCGCGGACGAGGACGCGGTCCTTGTCGTCGCCGAAGTCGGTGGTGCGCAGCCAGACCGCGCCCTCGGCGTCGAAGACGTGGCCCTGCTCGCGCAGCCGGGCGACCGCCTGCTCGACCGCTAGGCCGTCGTGCAGGCTGCGCTCGGAGAACCACACGTCGAAGTGCACCCCGAAGTCGTCGAGGGTGCGCCGGATGGCGGCGAGCTGCGCGACGTAGCCCAGGTCTCGGGCCACCTCGAGCCCTTCGGCGGGGTCGAGCTGGAGCAGGTCGGGGCGCTGCGCGAGCACCTGGGCCGCGCGGTCGGCGACGTAGGCCCCGGGGTAGCCGTCCTCGGGGGGCTCCTGGCCGGCGGCGCGAGCCAGCACCGAGGCCCCGAACTTGTCCATCTGCGCGCCGGCGTCGTTGATGTAGTACTCGGCGCTGACCGTGGCGCCCGCGGCCTGGAGCAGGCGGCGCATGGCGTCACCCAGCGCGGCCCACCGGGTGTGGCCGATGTGCAGCGGCCCGGTGGGGTTCGCCGAGATGAACTCGAGGTTGACGATGCGCCCCGCCTCGGCGCTGGTGTGCCCGTAGGCAGCGCCGGCCTCGACGATCGAGCGGGCCAGTTCGCCTGCGCTCGCTGCCTCGAGGCTGATGTTGAGGAACCCCGGGCCGGCGACGTCGACGGCCTTGACGCCCGGCACGCCGGCGAGGTGGGTGGCCAGGGCGGTCGCCAGGTCGCGCGGTGGGATGCCGGCCCCCTTGGCGAGCTGGAGCGCGACGTTTGTCGACCAGTCACCGTGGTCGCGGTTGCGCGGACGCTCGACCCGGACCTCCGCGGGCACGGTGATCGAGAGGTCACCGGCGTCGACGGCGGACTGGAGCGCGGCACGGATCGCGGCCGAGAGCTGTTCGGGAGTCACCCGGGCGATTCTATGGGCCGCCCCCCGGGTGCCCTCCCGGCCGCCGCGAGTCGTGAGACGGCCTCGACGAGCTCGTCGGGGTCGAACGGCTTGGAGATGAAGCCGTCGAACCCGGCGCCGCTCGCCTCGGGCGCGTCGTGCACCACGACGGACCCCGTCACCAGCAACACGGGCACCGGGTCGAGGCGGGGGTGCGACCGGATTGCAGCGATCGCCCACCACCCGTCGTAGGGGGCCATCTCGGAGTCGAGCACGATGACGTCCGGCCGGGGCTGCACCGAGTCGATCAGGCGGGCCATCGCCTCGTGGCCATCGGCGGCCTCCTCGACGTCGAAGCCCGCCAGCTCCAAGTTGATCCGCAGCAGCCTGCGGATGGCCTCGGTGTCGTCGCAGACCAGCGCCCGTGGGGCAGGACCGCGAGCGTCGGTCCCGGTTTGCATGGACGCCAGCCTAGGCTGCTACCCTCGCGGAGCGCTGGAAACCACCCCGATGGTTTCGGCGCAGGCCTGCCCAGGCCCCCGTAGCTCAGGGGATAGAGCACCGCCCTCCGGAGGCGGGAGCGTAGGTTCGAATCCTACCGGGGGCACCACCCGAAACGCCCGCTGACCTGCAGAGATGCAGTCGGCGGGCGTTTGCCGTGCAATAAACGTGCGATAAGCCAAGCGCCCTCCGGTTCGCGCCGGAGGCCCGCCACAGCCGCCCCCCGGGGCGCATCAGGATGCGCATGCGGGAGCCAGTGACCGTCCATGCTGGCCGGCAGCCGGCAATGGATCGAGGGCATCGGCCAGCACCGGGCGCTGACGGGTCCCGGACCGGCAGGATCCGCTGGCGCCGAACTCCCTCGCTGCCGCTGCCTGCACACGCACGCTCGTGGCGCGATGGTGCAGGCACACCATCCGCGGCAGTTCCGGAGGTTTGCCGAAGCTCGCCACCGCCGGTGTGCGGCCCCTCAAGCATGGGCGTGGTGGAGTGAGTGAAACGGGATCTGTGGCACATCCGGGCCGGTGGTCAACCGCTGAGCGCTGCACCGTCTTCGTCCTCAACTACACCTTCCGGCTCGACGACTCCGGGCTCCTCATCGACAAGGCGATGGCCTCCTCGCGGTCCAGCTGCTGACGCGACCGACCTCGAGGTGCCGTGGCCTGCTCACGTAGCGTTCGGGGCATGGGGTCGGACGGAGCGCGAGGCGTGGGCACGGACGAGGGCGGGGCACCGGAGCGCGGCGTGCCGGTCGACCTGATCGGTCGGCGGGAGGCCGTGGCTCTCGTCGTCGGCTCCTCCGCGGCCGTCCTCGTCGTCGAGATCGTGGCGCTGCGCCTGCTCGCCCCCTACCTGGGGCTGACCCTCGAGACGAGCACCCTGGTCATCGGGCTGGCTCTGGCGGCCATCGCCGGGGGCTCGTGGGTCGGCGGCCGGTGGGCCGACGAGCGCGACGGCCGCGCCCTGCTCGGCACCCTGCTGGGCGTCTCGGGTGCCGCGGTCGCCGCGACCCCCTTCCTCCTGCGGGCCTCCGCCTCGTTCGCGGGGGGAGCGTTCCTCGTCGTCGCCGCCGCTGCGGCGATCATCGTCCCGGGCTGGTTGCTCTCGGCCGTGACCCCCATCGTCACCAAGCTGAGGCTCCGGCGGCTCGAGGAGACCGGTGCGGTCGTCGGCTCCCTGTCCGGCATCGGCACCGTCGGGGCGATCCTCGGCACGGTGCTCACCGGGTTCGTGCTGGTGTCACGGGTCCCCGTCACGTGGATCATGGTCGGCCTGGGGATTGCCCTCGCCGTCGCCGGCGTTTTCCTCGAGGTGGTGGCGCGCCGGCGGGCAGCAGCCGTGGCCGTGGCCGTCGTCCTCGTCGGCGGGCTCGCCGCCGGGGTGGCCCCGAGCGGGTGCGACGCCGAGACGCAGTACCACTGCGCCCGGGTCGTGGTCGACCCCGACCGGGAGGGTGGGCGGACCCTGGTCCTGGACAACCTGCGCCACTCGTACGTCGACCTCGACGACCCGATGCACCTCGAGTTCGCCTACGTCCGGGCGCTCGCAGCGGCCACCGACACCCGCTGGCGGCCGAGCCGCGCGCTCACCGCGCACCACCTCGGCGGCGGGGGTCTCACGCTCCCCCGCTATCTCGCGGTGCAGCGGCCGGGGACGCGCAGCACCGTGTCGGAGATCGACCCCGGGGTCGTCGCGATCGACGAGGAGCGTCTCGGCCTGCGCACCGGCCCCGACCTGCGGGTGCGGGTGGAGGACGCGCGCACCGGGCTGCGCGCGGTGGGTGACGGCGGGCTCGACCTCGTCGTCGGCGATGCGTTCGGTGGGGTCAGCGTCCCCTGGCACCTCACGACCCGGGAGGCGCTCCGCGAGGTCCACCGGGTGCTGCGGCCCGGCGGCACCTATGCCGCCAACCTCATCGACAACGAACCGTTGGCCTTCGCCCGCGCGGAGGTCGCCACCCTGCGCACGGTCTTCGACCACCTTGCGGTCGCCGCCCCACCCGACGTCACGCGGGGCAGCGGCGGCGGCAACCTCGTCGTCCTCGCCTCCGACAGTCCGGTCGACGTCGCCGCCTGGCAGGCCGCGCTCGCGGCGCGCGACACCGGCTGGCGCGTGATCGCGGGTGACGAGCTCACCCGCTGGGTGGGGGAAGCCCAGGTGCTCACCGACGACCACGCCCCCGTCGACCAGCTGCTCACCCCCTACCGCGTCACCGCCTGAGCCTCCGCCCCTCCCCACCGGGGGCCGAGCTGCACCCACTGCGCATAGTGCCATCAGGGCGCCATGAGCGCCGGATCACAACCGTCCGACCATCGGCAAGATCGCCTTAGGGCTCGTAAATCAAAGACACGCATAGTTCAGGGTTGAGCGGCTGGGCTCACGCTGTAGTTCCACTCGGGGTGGAAGTCGTGCCTTGTGAGGTGCTGTTTTTCTAGTACCCGCATCTGGGCGTCGGTGATCTTGATGCC
>JBBQWX010000049.1:0-25573 GCA_038210185.1 Actinomycetales bacterium | reverse complement strand
TGGTCCCAGTCGCCCGCCAGCGCCTGCGCCGTGTGCGGCGCGCCGCGCAGCACGCTCTCGCCGGCGGCGACGGCACCGGAGCCGACCTGGTCGATCTCGGCCCGGATGGCGATCATCGCGTCGCAGAACCGGTCGAGCTCGCCCTTGTCCTCGCTCTCGGTGGGCTCGACCATCAGCGTGCCGGCCACCGGGAAGGACATCGTCGGTGCGTGGAAGCCGTAGTCGATGAGCCGCTTCGCGACGTCGTCGACGGTGACACCGGTGTCCTTGGTGATGGCGCGCAGGTCGAGGATGCACTCGTGCGCGACGAGGCCGTCGGTGCCCGAGTACAGCACCGGGTAGTGCTCGCGCAGCCGTGCCGCGACGTAGTTGGCGTTCAGCACGGCGACCTCGGTGGCGCGGCGCAGACCGGCGCCTCCCATCAGCCGCACGTAGGCCCACGAGATGGGCAGGATGCTCGCCGAGCCGTAGGGCGCACCCGACACCGGACCGACGCCGCCGGCGGGGCCGGCGAGCTCGTCGAGCGGGTGGTTGGGCAGGTGCGGTGCGAGGTGCTCGCGAACGCCGACCGGGCCGACGCCCGGGCCGCCACCACCGTGCGGGATGCAGAAGGTCTTGTGCAGGTTCAGGTGCGAGACGTCGGCCCCGAACCTGCCGGGCCGGGCGACGCCGACCAGCGCGTTGAGGTTGGCGCCGTCGACGTAGACCTGGCCACCGGCGTCGTGCACCATCTCGCACAGGTCGGTGATGGTGTCCTCGAAGACCCCGTGGGTCGAGGGGTAGGTCACCATGATCGCCGCGAGCGTGTCGCGGTGCTCCTCGACCTTGGCCTCGAGGTCGTCCAGGTCGACGTTGCCGGTGATCGGGTCGGTCTTGACCACCACGACGCGCAGGCCGGCCATCACCGCACTGGCGGCGTTGGTGCCGTGCGCGCTGCTGGGGATGAGGCACACGGTGCGCTGGTCGTCGCCGCGCGAGCGGTGGTAGGCCGCGATGGCGAGGAGGCCGGAGAACTCACCCTGCGAGCCGGCGGTCGGCTGCAGCGAGACCGCGTCGTAGCCGGTGATCTCACACAGCCAACCACTCAGCTCCTCGACCAGCCCGCGGATGCCGCGGGTCTGCTCGTGCGGGGCGAACGGGTGCACCTGCGCGAACTCGGGCCAGGTGATGGCGACCATCTCCGTGGTCGCGTTGAGCTTCATGGTGCACGAGCCCAGCGGGATCATCCCGCGGTCGAGGGCGAAGTCGCGGTCGGCGAGGCGGCGCAGGTAGCGCAGCATCGCGGTCTCGGACTGGTGGGCCGAGAAGACCGGGTGGGTCAGGTACTCCGAGGCGCGGACCAGCGCGTGCGGCCACTGCGGCGCGGCGACAGGCACCCGCTCGGGAGCCACGACGCCGAACGCCTTCGCGACCCGGCCGAGGTCGACCAGGCCGGTGGTCTCGTCGACGCTGAGCTGCACGGTGTCGTCGTCGATGCGCCACAGGTTGACCCCCGCGGCCAGCGCGGTGGCGACGACGTCGCCCGCGCCACCCGGCACGCGCACGCGCAGCGTGTCGAACACGGGGCCCTCGGCGACGTCGAGGCCACCCTCGACGAGCGCGGCGCGCAGAGTCTCGGCGTGGGCGTGCACGCCGAGCGCGATCGCGCGCAGGCCCGCCGGCCCGTGGTAGACGGCATACATGCTGGCCATCACGGCGAGCAGCACCTGGGCGGTGCAGATGTTCGAGGTCGCCTTCTCGCGGCGGATGTGCTGCTCGCGCGTCTGCAGCGCCAGCCGGTAGGCCGGTGCCCCCACGGCGTCGACCGAGACGCCGACCAGCCGCCCCGGCATCGTGCGCTCGAGCCCCTTGCGCACGCTCAGATAACCGGCGTGCGGACCGCCGAACCCCATCGGCACGCCGAAGCGCTGCGTGGTGCCGACGGCCACATCGGCGCCCCACTCCCCCGGCGGGGTGGCCAGGGTGAGCGCGAGCAGGTCGGCGGATGCCGCCACGAGCGCCCCCGCCTCGTGCGCGGCAGCCGTGAGCGCGGTCAGGTCGTGCAGGATGCCGTCCATCGCGGGGTACTGCACGAGCACGCCGAACACCTCGGCGCCGTCGGCGGCGGCTCGCAGCTCGTCGGCCGTGGTGACACCGGTGAGGTCGGTGACGACCACGGGAATGTGAAGGGGCGTCGCCCGGGTGTGCACGACCCCGAGGGTCTGCGGGAACACCGCCGTGTCGACGAGCAGCACCGCGTCGGCGGGAGCCTTGCTCGAGCGGCGCATCAGGGTCATCGCCTCGGCGGCCGCCGTGGCCTCGTCGAGCAGCGACGCCCCTGCGATCGGCAGCCCGGTCAGGTCGCTGACGACGGTCTGGAAGTTGAGCAGCGCCTCGAGGCGTCCCTGCGAGATCTCCGGTTGGTAGGGCGTGTAGGCGGTGTACCACGCGGGGTTCTCGAGCACGTTGCGCTGCACGACGGCCGGGGTCAGGGTGCCGTAGTAGCCCAGCCCGATCATCGAGGTGACCCGGCGGTTGCGGGCGGCGACGGCCCGCAGCTCTTCCAGCACGGCTGCCTCGGACGCTGCGGGCTCGATGTCCAGGGCCTCGACCCCGCGGATGCTGCCGGGCACCGCGGTGTCGACCAGGTCGGCGAGCGAGCTGCGACCGACCACCTCGAGCATCGCGGCGATGTCGTCCTCGCGCGGGCCGATGTGGCGGGCCGCGAAGGCGGGCAGGTCGGTGGTCGGGATGCTCATGGTGGCTCCTGGAGGGCAGACGGCGTCGACGTCTCCCCCTCTGTCACGGAAACGGCCGGTCGCCGGGTGCTCCAGAGGTGCCTGTCCCGTGTGGTCCCTTGCGCCTGAGAGGTTCCGGGGAGGTTGCCCCTTCGGCGCCTCGACGAGGTGCTCGAGGTCTCTCCCACACGGTGTGAGCAGCGGGCGTCAATCTACCACCGGGGCCCGGCGGGCGGGGTGCTCAGGCCAGGCGCGCGGCGCGCCGTGCGCCGAGCTCGTCACCGGGCTGCGGGGCGGCGTCGACCTCGTGCTCGGCACGCTCGCTGGGCAGGTGCGCGAGCTCGCCCTCCACCTCGCGCCACACCTTGCCGACCGCGATGCCGAAGACACCCTGGCCGCCCTGCAGCAGGTCGATGACCTCCTCCGAGGAGGTGCACTCGTAGACCGAGGCGCCGTCGCTCATCAGGGTGATCCGGGCCAGGTCGTCGACACCGCGAGCTCGCAGCACGAAGATCGCGCCACGGATCTGCTGGAGCGAGACGCCGGTGTCGAGCAGTCTCTTGACGATCTTGAGCACGAGGATGTCGCGGAAGCCGTACAGCCGCTGGGTGCCCGAGCCGCCCGCAGCGCGCACCGAGGGCTCGACCAGCCCGGTGCGGGCCCAGTAGTCGAGCTGGCGGTAGGTGATGCCGGCCGCCTTGCACGCCGTGGGTCCGCGGTAGCCGGCCTCCTCGTCGAGCTCGGGGAGGTCACCCTGGAACAGCACGCCCTGCGCGGGCACGAGGCCACGCCCGGACTGCCGTGCTTCCCCGGTGGAGACCACGTGTACCTCCTTGATGAGCCTGCTCGGACGACTGTACGCCCACGAATGACACCGACGTCACTCTTGTGGCCACTGATGTGACACCAGTGACGCTAGGGGCCGGTGTGACTCGGGTCAACGACCGCCGAGCACGCACGCTCATCGGCGTGTCGCAGCTCAGCTCTCGGCCTCGGTGTCGAAGTCGTCGGCGGACACGTGGTCGAGGAACTCCTTGAACTTCTCGACCTCGTCGTCCTCGGTCCCGGCCATCTCGACCCCGGCCTCCTCGAGCAGCTCCTCCGGGGCGACGATCTCGGCGCCGGCACGCAGGGCCAGGGCGATCGCGTCGGACGAGCGGGACTCGATGTCGGTGCCACCGGCGGCCGCGCCCCCGTCGAGGTCGAGCATCGCGTGGAAGACGCCGTCCTTGAGCGCGACGATGCGCACCCGGGTGAGCTCGTGGCCCAGCTCGTCGATGACGTTGCGCAGCAGGTCGTGGGTGAGGGGTCGGGGCGGGATGACGCCCTGTTGGGCGTACGCGATCGCGGTCGCCTCGGCCGCCCCGATCCAGATCGGCAGGTAGCGGTCACCATCGCGCTCGCGCAGGAGCACGATGGGCTGGTTGGTCGGCATCTCGACCCGCACCCCGAGGACCTCCAGCACCTTCACCCCGCCACCGTACCCCGCCACCCGGTGCCTGGCTCAGCCCGTGCGGCCGGACAGGCCGCCGCGAACCAGGGCGGCGTGCAGGGACAGGCACAGGTGCGCCACCTCGGCGGCGTGCCGCTGCGCGTCCGCGCCCCGGCGCGCCCCCACGACCTGCTCGACCAGCCCCACCTCACGGTCGGCCGCGGCCCGGAAGGCCCGCAGGTGCCGTGGCTGTACGCCGTAGGTGGCCAGGCCGGCGGCGGCGTGTGCCACCCGCAGGTCGGCCTCGTCGTGCAGGCCGGCGGTGTCGGGGCGCAGGAGTCCGTGGGAGGCGAGGTCGCTGACCTCGTCGGGGCCCAGCCCGGTGGCGCGGGCCAGCTCGGGCGCGGTGAGGCGCAGCTCGGGGCGTGCTGCGAGGTCCGCGGCATCCGGCACGTCGGGGTCGGGGGTCGGCGGCGGCGACTGGGGGCGGCCGTCCACGGCGTCGCCAGGGGTCAGCCCACGGTTGATGGCCTCGAGGTTGTCCTTGATCACCTTCAACGGCCAGAACAGATCGCGCTGGGCGCGCAGGACGTAGCGCAGCCGCTCGACGTCCTCGGGGGTGAACTGGCGGTAGCCCGAGGCGGTGCGGGCCGGCGTGACCAGCCCTTCGGCCTCGAGGAAGCGCACCTTGGAGATGGTGACGTCGGGAAAGTCCGGCTCGAGGGCACGCACCACTGCGCCCACCGTGAGGCGGGCGCCGGGAGCCTGCGGGGACACGGTGCGGGTCAGGTCCGGCTGGCGTAGAACACGAGCCGGAACTTGCCGATCTGCACCTCGTCGCCCGTGCTGAGGGTGATCTCGTCGACCAGCTCGCGGTTGACGTAGGTGCCGTTGAGCGACCCGACGTCGCGCATGACGAAACCGCGCTCGGTGCGCCGGAAGACGGCGTGCTTGCGAGAGACGGTGACGTCGTCGAGGAAGATGTCGCTCTCGGGGTGGCGGCCCGACATCACCTCGTCGTCGTCGAGGAGGAACCGGGCGCCGGTGTTGGGCCCGCGCAGGACGACGAGCAGGGCGGTGCCGGGGCGCAGCGCCTCGACGGTGGCGAGGTCGGCCTTGGTGAGGACGTGGTCGCTCGCGTGGACCGTCTCGGCCTGCTCGGTGCCCTGGATCGCCTGGAGCCGCATGGTCGTCGGCTCGGGCACGGCACCTCGAGGGTCGTCGCGCTCGTCACTCATTCGCATCCAGCCTTCCGTCGTCGGTGCCTGCGAAGGTCAACCCTAGACCTGCGAAAGCCAAACCCTAGATCACGGCACCGTCGTTGGCCCACCCTGAGCGGGCTGTCTCACCACTGCGAGATGTCAGGCCAGCTGCGCGGTGTACGCATCGACGTCCAGCAGAGCGTCCAGCGCTGCCGCGTCGGTGGCCCGCAGCTCGTACATCCAGCCCTCGCCGTAGGGGTCGGAGTTGACCAGCTCCGGGGTGGCGTCGAGCGCGCCGTTGACGGCCGTGACCTCGCCGGAGACGGGGGCGTAGAGGTCGCTGACCGACTTGGTCGACTCCACCTCGCCGCAGGTGTCACCCGCGACCACGGCGTCGCCGACCACCGGGAGGCTGACGTAGACGACGTCGCCGAGAGCCTCCTGGGCGAACGAGGTGATCCCCACCCGCAGCGTGTCACCGTCGAGGCGCACCCACTCGTGCTCGGCGGTGTAGCGCAGGCCGGAGGGGTACTCGAGGTCGCTCATGTCGCTCCTAGGTCGGGTCGCGAGCGACCCATCAGGGGGTTGCGGTGGGTACGGGCTGAGCGTACTGAGGCGGGGTCGGGGTCAGCAACGCGTCGACGTCGACCTCGTCGCGGATCTGCAGGTCGGTGTCGCCGCCGACCCGGCGCACGGTGGCGGTCACGCCCCCGGGGATCTCCATCGCACCGGCGAGCGTGTTCTCGTCGCCGATGGCGCGGATGACGTAGGGCGGGCGCACGAGCACACCGGACACCGACAGCCCGTCCTCGCCGTCGCTGAACCAGGTGTCGGCGGCCACCCGCACGTCCCCGATCTGGATCGCCTCCGCGCCGGCGGCGCGCAGCTCCTGCATCGTGTCGAGGATGATCGGCGCATCGACCTTGCGGTCGGGGTCGCTGATCGTCAGGACGATGCCGGGCCCGGTGGCCTTGACGGTGCCGGCCAGGATGCCGAGGGCCGCCACGCGCTCGCGCGCGGCCCGCTGCGCCTCGGCCTCGTTGGTGGACTGGCTCTCGAGCAGGTCCAGCGAGGACTGCAGCCCGCGGATCTCCTCGGCGAGCCGGTCGCCGTCCTGGTCGACGCCCGCGAAGATGCGCACCAGCTCGTCCTCGCGCAGGGTATCCAGGCCCTCGAGCGAGGTCTGGCGCACCTGGGCGATGATCGCGAAGCCGAGGGCGCCGGCGAGCACCATCGCGAACACGTTCGCGCGCGTCGCGCGCGGCGAACCGGCCCACAGCAGCCGGCGCCAGGCCCGCTGCGGGCTGTCGACCGGTCCGGGGCCGGTGGGCTCGCCCGGTTCGGGCGGGAGCTGGGTCATGCGTCGAAGAGGTGCCGACGGATCGCGGCGACGTTGGAGAAGATGCGCACGCCGAGCACCACGACCACGCCCGTGGAGAGCTGGCTGCCGACGCCGAGCTTGTCGCCGAGGAAGACGATGAGCGCCGCGACGACGACGTTGGACAGGAACGACACGACGAAGACCTTGTCGTCGAAGATGCCGTCGAGGATCGCGCGCACCGCCCCGAAGACGGCGTCGAGGGCGGCGATGACGGCGATGGGCAGGTAGGGCTGCAGCCACACGGGCACGGCCGGTTGCAGGAGCAGACCGATGATGATGCCGAGAGAGAGGCCGATGGCCGGGATCACGACGAGCTCCTCTTCGGGGTGGCGCTCGGAGACGGGGTGGAGACCTCAGTATCGCCGGAGCGGGCGTAGCGTAGGTTCAGGCCCACCGCGGCCGGCACGGCGAGGTCGTCCGAGACCCCGGTGTCGACCCGGATGCCGAAGGTGTTGCGCAACGTCGACAGGTAGGTGCCGCCGGGGCCGTCGGCGAACGCCGCGGGGAACTCCTTGGGGTTGCCCAGCGCCGTGATGACGTAGGGGCGGGTCAGCGGGCGGAAGTCGACGACGAGCGCGGAGCCGGCGAACCGGATCGCCGAGGTGGCCGTCATCCGCTTGCCGTTGATGCTGACCGCCTCGGCCCCGGACTCCCACAGGGCGTTCGTGACGAACCGGAGGTCCTTGGCGAAGACCCGGCCCTGCTCGGCCTCGTCCCCACCCTCCGCCGTGTCGTCGGCACCTGCCCCCGGGGCGTCGTCCAGGGTGAGCGTGAACCCCGGGCCCTGCAGCGCGGTGCCACCCACCGCGGCCGAGAGGTCACGGCTGAGGGTCGCGAGCCCCTCGTCGCCGAGCTGCTCGGCCTCCAGCGCCGCGACCTGGCCCTGGAGCTCGGCCGCCTCGCCCGTCAGCGCGTCGACCTGCCCGCGCCGGTCCTCGATCTGCCCGATGAGGTCGGCCCGGGCCTGCGAGCGGGGCTCGTTGGCGGTGGTGAGGTTGTACGACGCGACCCCGAAGACGAGCCCGATGAGCACCGTCGCCAGGACGAGCAGGGGGGAGCGCAGCGACGTGGAACGGGGCCGGCCCTGCGACTCGCGCCGGTCGGCCGCGGCGGCGTAGCCGGGATCGAGCGGCCGCTGCAGCATCGAGGTGAGCAGGGTCATCGACGCGTCGGGGGCCCGGTCGGTGGGTGCGCGGGGGCTCATGCGGGCACCACCCGCTGCTCGTCGGCGAGCAGACGGCGCAGCTGCACCGCGTAGAGGATGCCGGCCACCCAGTACAGCGCGGTGCCCCACCACGCGAAGGCCCACCCGACGGGCTGCGCGATGGCGGCCAGCGTGCCCGACCCCTCGCCGAGGAGGATCAGCGGGAACGCGTAGAGCAGGTTGAAGGTGGCTGCCTTGCCGGCGAAGTGCACCGGCAGCCCCATCCAGCCGTGCCGCTTCGCGATGAGCACGACCACGACCATGAACAGCTCACGGGCGAACAGCACGGCGACGAGCCACCACGGGATGATCTCGCGCCAGGCCAGGCCGAGCAGGGTCGCGGCGATGTACAGCCGGTCGGCGACCGGGTCGAGCAGCTGACCCACCCGCGAGACGAGGCCGTACCTGCGGGCGATCTTGCCGTCGAGGTAGTCGGTGAGGCCGGCGAGGAAGAGCAGCACCAGGGCCAGCCCGTCGCGCTCGGACAGGATCGCCCACAAGAAGACGGGAACGCCGAGCAGCCGGGCGGCGGACAGTGCGTTCGGCACCGTGAGCACCCGGTCGCTCACCTGCTCCTCGGGCGCCCCCGTCGACATGGACGCAACTGTAGGCGCTCGGGCTGGGCGTGCGCTGACAGGTCCCGGATGCCGCGCTCTAGGGTGACGCCATGTCGACCCCCCTGCTCGGCGCGACCGAGGACGAGCTGCGCCGCGACCGCACGAGTGTGAAGTGGGTGGCCTACCCGCCCGACGTGCTGCCGCTGTGGGTGGCCGAGATGGATGCCGCACCGTGCCCGGCCGTCGCCGACGCCGTGTCGGCCGCCGTGCACCGGGGCGACACCGGCTACGGCTGGGGGCCCCGGTACGCCGCGGCGGTCGCGCGGTACGCCGACTCCGCCTGGGGCTGGGAGGTGGACACCTCGGCCTCGATGATCGTGCCCGACGTGATGATCGGCGCCGCCGAGCTGCTCCGCCTGCTCACCGACGAGGGCGGCCCGGTCGTCTTCTCGCCGCCGGTGTATGACTCGTTCTTCGGCTTCGTCGACGCCATCGGCCGCCGACGGCTCGACGCGCCGCTCACCGCCGCTGGCCGCCTGGACCCCGAGGCGCTGCGCGCGGCGTTCCGGGAGGCGACCGCGGGCGGCGAGCGGGCGGCATACCTGCTCTGCAACCCGCACAACCCGACCGGCACCGTGCACTCCCCCGCCGAGCTGGCCTCGCTCGCGGCACTGGCCGAGGAGCACGGCGTGCGGGTGGTCGCGGACGAGATCCACGCGCCGGTCGTGTATGCCGGCGGGCCGGTGTTCACGCCGTACCTCACCGTGCCCGGCGCCGAGCGCGGCTTCTCGGTGTTCTCACCGTCGAAGGGGTGGAACCTCTCCGGCCTGAAGTCGGCCCTGGCGATGGCCGGGCCGGGGGCGGTCGACGACTTCCGCCGGCTGCACGAGGTGAACACGCACGGCTCGTCACACCTCGGCGCCATCGCGCACGTGGCGGCGATGGCCGACGGGCGGGACTGGCTGGCGCAGCTCGTCGGCGAGCTCGACGCCAACCGGGCGCTGCTCGGGCGGCTCCTGGCCGAGCACCTCCCGGCGGTGCGCTGGCAGGCGCCGGAGGCGACCTACCTCGCCTGGCTCGACTGCCGCGACCTCGGGCTCGGCGACGACCCGGCATCCGTCGTGCGCGAGCGCGGCCGCGTGGCGCTGGGCTCGGGGCCGGCCTACGGGCGGCGGGCGGGGCGCGGGTTCGCCCGGCTCAACTTCGCAACCTCGCCACAGATCCTCGAGGAGGCGGTGCGACGGATGGCATCGGTGCTCTGAGGCCGCGCCCGGAGGTGCGGGCCGGCGCTCGCACACCACCGCCGGTCCTGCCGGACGCCGGACGCCGGACGGTTGTGGGTGAGCGTTCGCTGCGGCGCGCCCTGGCCTGCCCTGCGCCGAGCCGTGCGGTTCCCCGGGGGCGCTGCCCCTGACACGATCTGCGGATGAGCATCGAGAAGGTGGCGCACGAGCTGTACGGGTTGGCGCCGCAGGAGTTCACGTCGGCCCGCAACCTGCGTGCGAAGGAGGCCAAGGCGGCTGGGGACCCTGCGCTCGCCGCCGGGGTGCAGGCGCTGCGCAAGCCGACCACCGGCGCGTGGCTGCTCAACCAGCTGGTGCGCCAGAACGAGGAGGACGTGACCCAGGTGCTCGACCTCGGTGCACGGCTGCGGGCGGCCCAGGGCACCCTGGGCGCCGACGAGGTGCGCGACCTGGACCGGCAGCGCCGGCAGCTCACCCGCGCCGTGGCCCAGCGGGCGCAGGCGCTCGCTGCGGACCAGGGGCGGCGCGTGAGCGGCCCGGCCCTGGCCGAGGTCGAGGAGACCCTTCGCTCGGCGATGGTCGACGCGGCGGCGGGCGCCGCCCTGCGCAGCGGGCTGCTCACGGACACCTTCAGCTCGACCGGGCTCGAGCCGGTCGACCTGTCGAAGGTGGTCGCGCTGGAGGGTGGCGCCGCCGCCGGGGTGCCCGAGGCCAAGCCGTCGAAGGAGGGTCGGCTCCGGGAGGACACCGCGAGGAGCGCCGAGCGTGAGCGGCGGCGCGCCGAGGCCGAGCACACCGTGGCCCAGGCGGAGTCGGCCCTGAAGGAGGCCCGGGACGTGGCCGAGCGGGCCCGGGTGCAGGTCGCCGAGGCTCGGCGGCAGCGGGAGCGGCTCGAGACGGAACGGGAGGAGGCGCGGCGCCGCCTGCACGACCTCGAGGCCCAGGTCGCCGCGGCTGTGGAGGCGGAGGATGCCGCGAGTCGGGACCACGCTGCGGCCGACCGTGCGCGGTCGTCGGCGGTCGCGGCGGCCGAGGCGGCCGAGCGGCTGCTGGACCGGCTCCGGGGCACGGAACAGGACGGTGGTCGGATCGGATGACACGGCCTATTGCCCCTCAGGCTCGCCAGATGGCACGCGCATCGTCCTGACGGGCAGCCCCAAAGGGCACCACGGCCCTACCGAGCGACGGTGGCCCGGTGGCGGACCTCGCCCGGTCACCTCACCGTCCATCAGCGCCGTTGGTCGCGGCGAGGACTCGACCTCGTGGCCGGTGGCCCGGCCGGCTGGATGCTCAGGTCGCGCACCTGCGGCTCGGTTGCTCGGCCGTGGGCGGTGAGCAGTCCGAGATCATTGGACAGAAGACCTCGTCCAGGGGCGCATGCAGGCAGGATGACTACTGATGACCGACCCAGCAGCCCCCCTGATGGCCCTGCCTCGACCCACCGGCAAGACCGTCCGGCGTCTCCTTTTCAGCCTCGCCGCCGCCGTGGCGCTGCTTGGCTGGGTGCTGCCGCGCGTGACCGATACGACGTGGGGTGAGCTGGGCGGCGTGCTGCACACCGTGCCGCGCTCGGCGCTGGCGGCCTGTTTCGTGCTCGCGGTGGGTTTCCTCATCTCGTACGCCGTCACGCTGCGCGCCTCGTTGCCGGGCCTGACCATCCACAGGGCCCTTGTCGTGAGCGCCGCAGGGTCGGCTGTTGCGAAGTTGCTCCCCGGCGGTGGCGCAGCCGGCCTGGCTGCGACGTTCTTCGTGTGCAGGTCCTGGGGCTTCTCCGCGAACGCCGTCACGACCTCGGCCATCGTCACCGGAGTGTGGAACACCATCACCCGTATCGCCCTGCCGATCCTCGCGGTCGGGCTCCTCGCGCTCACCCCGCCAGCCCTACCTGGGGTTCTTCGTCAGACGGCGTGGGCCGCTGGGGGCTTGGGGATGCTGATCCTCGCAGTCTTCCTGGGGTTTCTCGGCTCGGCCCGGGTCGCGGACTCGCTGGGAGGAGCCGTCGACTGGCTCAGTGACCGGGTCCCCAACCGGGGTCGACCCTCCGGGCGGGCCCTGGCCGCGATGAGCGAGGTTCGTGCGCAGATCATCGAGCGGGTCCGCGGATCGTGGCACTGGCTCACCCTGGGCATGCTCGGGTTCTTCGCCGCTCAACTGGGCATCTTCCTCATCGCCCTGCACGTCACCGGCATCGGACTGGCGTTCACCGCAGCCTTCGCGGCCTTCGCCATCGGCCGGTTGCTGACAGGTGTGGGCATCACGCCGGGCGGCATCGGCATCACGGAGACCGGCACAGCTGCGGCACTCATCGCTCTGGGTGCCGACCCAGCCCTCTCGGCCGCGGCGGTCGTGCTGGTCTCACTCTTCACCAACCTCATCGAACTCCCCTTCGGCCTCCTGGCCTGGGGCCTGTGGAGTCTGGACCGGCAGACACAGGCTCGACCCGAAGGCACGCGCGCCTCAGGAGGACCAGCCGATGAGCCGCCGGTGCTGACGAGCGCCGGCGAGGGAGGTCAGCAGGTCACGGCACCAGCGGGCGTCTCCTGCCCCCCGGCGCGCCTGAGGGCGGTGGGGTTGCCGGGGCTCGAGCCCGGAACCTCGCAGCTGCAGGGCCTCGTGGATCACCCTCCCGAGCGACTGACGAGAGCCGAGATGGATGCAGTTTCCGGTGCTCACTGAGCCCACGAGAGTCCTGGTCGTTGCTCGCGCGGGGTCGGTGCGCGCGGCGATCTACACCCTCAGTCCATCAACGATGGTTCAGCCAGCCGGAAACCCTGCGCCAGATCACCTGGCAGAGGTGGTCCCAGCGCTCGATCTGGTGAACGCTGGGGGTACCGACGTGGAGCGGTTGCGCGACCTCGAGGAGGAGCGCAACTCGGCTGCCCGGATGATGGGCTTGCTGCTCCTCCGCGTGACTTCAGGCATGACCGTTTCCGTGATCGTTCTCCTCGCGGCGGACGCCCCGTGGCCTACCGCCGCTGCGGGTGTCGTGCTGATGGCCCTGGCCTACTCGCACAGGGATCACCCACGGATCACGGCCCCCCTCTCGGGAGCGGGCCTGTCCATTCTGCTCGCCTGGGCGGTCGTGGCCGGCGGGGGCTCTCTGGTCAGTCAGTTCTGACCCACTGGCTTTCGCTCTCAGACGGATGCCCTCTCGGATCCCCCATTTGCTGACCTGCTTTGCCCGCAGCGCTTTGCCACCCGGTCCCATCGATGCCTGGCGCTGCTGCGGCCACCGGACACCAAGGTTGGGTCAATACCCTACGGGGTATAATCTTGGGTCCAGACCACTCAGGAGCAGCGAATGACCTACGCCATGACCATCACGGTCGACCTCCCCTTCGACGCCGCCCTGGAGGTGACGCGAGAGGCCCTCGTGACCAGCGGTTTCGGCGTGGTCTCGGACATCGACATGCAGGCGACCTTCGGTGCGAAGCTCAGTGCCCCAGCCGCGGCGGAGCTCGGTGGCTACCGCATCCTGGGTGCCTGCAATCCGCGGCTGGCGCAGAAGGCGCTGGCCGGCGAGCCCGAGGTCGGGCTCCTCCTCCCCTGCAACGTCGTCGTGCGGCGCGGCCCGGACGCGACGTCGACCACCGTCGCGGCCATCGACCCGACGGTCATCAGCGACCTGAGCGGCCACGCAGCAGTCACCGAGGTGGCATCCGATGCCGCCGCTCTGCTCAGAGCGGCCCTCGACCTGGTGTCGGCAACGGCGCAAGCCACACCCACGAAACCCCGCGACACGGGCGCCACGCCGTGACCCGCGGAACGAACTCCGCCATGTCCACCAGGATCTGGTCGACGTGATGTACGGCAATGGCATGGGCTTCGCCTGGGTGTGGCCACTTCTCCTCGTCCTGGGCCTCGCCGTCGTCGTGTGGGCCCTGCTCCGAGCCTCGACGGCCACCAGTGGTCGCGGATCGACCGGTGGGGGTAGGGCCCGCGAGATCCTTCGTGAGCGCTTCGCGCGTGGGGAGATCACCGAGCAGGAGCTGCGCGAACGCATGCGTGTCCTCGATGACCAGTGAGATCGGCCGCCGTCGGGCCCTGCAGATCGCCGGGTTCGGCGCAGTCGCGGTAGCGGCCGGTGGGGCCGGGACTTGGCGGTGGGTCGTCGCACCCGCGACCGGTTCCCTGCAGCCCAGTGCGGGCCAGGCCCTTCGTGAACCCGCGGCCCTGACCAGCCGCGACGGCATCCTCGACGTTCAGCTGACGGCAGGCGCCGGCGTCGCGCTGGCCGGCCGGCGAACCCAGGCACTCGGATACAACGGCACCAGCCCCGGCCCCACCCTGCGGGTGGCGCCCGGCGACCTGCTGCGCGTCAGCCTGACCAACGCCCTCGAGGAGACCACGAACCTGCACACCCACGGGCTCCACGTCTCGCCGAAGGACAACAGCGACAACGTCTTCCGGATGGTCGAGCCCGGCCAGGGCGCCACCTACGAGTACGTCATCCCGGCCGACCACCCCGCCGGGACGTTCTGGTACCACCCCCACCACCACGGAACGGTCGCCGACCAGGTCTTCGGCGGGCTGTTCGGTGCGGTCGTGGTCGCTGGGCTGGGGACGTCCGGTGAAGCGCGCGAGCGCGTGCTGGTGATCAGCGACACCACCCTCACGGCAGGCGGCGAGGTCGCCCAGGTCAGCACCCAGCAGGTGATGGCCGGACGCGAGGGCGAGCTCGTCCTGGTGAACGGCCAGCTGCGCCCGGTGATCGGCTCCACCGCAGGCTCCCCGGAGCGTTGGCGCGTCATCAACGCCTGCACCTCACGATTCCTCGAGCTGCAGCTGGACGACCACACCTGGGGCTTCCTGGGCTACGACGGCCAGGCGCTCGGCAACCCGGTTCCCCGGGACACCGTCGTCCTGGCCCCGGGCAACCGGGCCGACCTGCTCCTGGAGCCGCTCGGCGCCGGCACCTTCACCCTGCGCACCCTCGCCCACGATCGTGGGGGTATGGGCATGATGATGGGCGACGCGGGGAGCACATCGACCGGGGCCACTCTCGCCACCGTGCAGGTCGCTTCGGGTACGGCGGCCGGGGGGCCCACCCCCCCGTGGACCGCCCCAGCGCGGCACGTTGCCGACCTTCGCGACGGGACCGTGAGCGCTCGGCGCACCATCACCTTCACGATGGGTATGGGTATGGGGGGCGGCGGCATGGAGTTCGGGTTCGACGGCCGGCAGTTCGACCCCAGCCGAGTGGACCAACAGGTCGCCCTCGGCACCATCGAAGAATGGACCATCGCGAACACCTCGCCGATGGACCATCCCTTCCACCTGCACGTGTGGCCGATGCAGGTGATGGACGCCCCGGACGTCGACCACTCCGGCCCACCTGACTGGCGTGATGTGGTGACCGTGCCCGCCCACGGGCAGGTGAGCGTGCGGATCCGGTTCGCGGACTTCGACGGCCGCACCGTCTACCACTGCCACGTCCTCGACCACGAGGACCAGGGGATGATGGGCATCATCGACGCCCGGTGAGCCTTCGCGCGCTGGTGGCCCGTGGCGGGGGCTCCCGTGGACATGCCGATGGCGGTGAAGGTCGCGGTGCCGAGGGCGGCGCCGACCTGGGTGGCTGAGCCGGCGAGGCCGGACGCGAGCCCGGAATGCGTCTCGGGGGCGGCCGAGGTGATGACCATGGTGGTGGGCGTGAAGCTGAGGGCGACCCCGATCGCGACGAGGAGCAGCCCGGGAAGCACGGCCACGAGGTACCCATGTCCGCGCGGTGCGTAGGCCAGCCACAGGTGGCCGGCGGCGAGGACCACCAATCCGAGAACGAGGGTGCGCTGCGGGCCCAAGGCGCGCAGGATCCGCGGCAGGAGTGCGAGGGAGACGACGAAACCGGTGATCGAGGTGGGGACCATGGCCAGGCCGGCCTGCTGTGGCGCCAGGTGCAGGGCCTGCTGCAGGTACAGGGCGACCAGGACGAAGGTGGATGCGCGAGCAGCCCCGCCGAGGACGGCGAGGATGACCCCGGTGGTCAAGGTCCGGGACGTGAAGAGCTCAAGGGGCACCAGCGGGTCGGCGGCACGGCGTTCGACGGTGATGAAGACGGCGACGAGTGCGGCGGAGACGGCCAGGCTGGCGAGGACGGTCGGGGAGGTCGGTCCGCGTTCGGCGAGGCCGAGGGCGCCGTGGACCAGCGCGATGACGGCCCCGGTGCTGGCTGCGGCGCCGTGCCAGTCGAAGCGCCGACGGGCACCGTGCCCACCCTCCGGGAGCAGGTACCGGGCCAAGGCGACGGCGGCGACCGAGACGGGCACGGTCACGATAAAGACCGACGACCACCCGAACGTGCCGACGAGGACGCCGGCGGCCATGACACCCGTGGCTCCCCCGAGGGCTGAGGCCGCGCCCCAGATGCTCATCGCCTTGGCCCGCATCTGTCCCGGGTAGGTCAGCAGGAGCAGCGACATCGCGGCCGGGCTCAGGGCTGCGGCGCCGGCACCCTGGACGATGCGGCCCGCGACCAGGAGCCATTGGCTGGCCGCCAACGCCGCGAGCAGGGTGCCGATGGTGAACAGCGCTGAGCCGGCGACGAACACGCGGCGGCGGCCGAACAGGTCCGCGGCACGCCCGGACAGCAGGAGCAGGCCGCCGAACGCCAGGACGTAGGCGTTGACGATCCACGTGACGGCCGTGGGGCTGAGCCCCAGGTCGGTCGCGATGGAGGGCAGTGCGACGTTGACGATCGAGGTGTCGAGCATGACGACGAACTGGGCGGAGATCAGGAGCCCGAGGGCGATCCAGCGACCGTGACGCGCGTGGCGGACCCCGGCACCGGTGGGCGCGCTTCCGGCGTCCGTTCGGCCGGTGCGGGGCTGCCGGGTGACGGTGCGGGTCTCGAGGGTGGTGGACACGGTGCGCTCCTTGGGATGTGGCACGGGATGTCGTGCACGTTCACGGTGCCGCTCGGGCGAGGATGCTCGCGCCGGTGAAATGGCCGGGGTCCGGTCCGCCCGGCCGCCCTCTCAGGCGCACGACCCCCGACGGCTGCGGGCCCCCCGGAGCGGGGCAGGCAGGCAGGCAGGCAGGCAGGCTGGCTGGTGGCCACCGCGACCAACACGAGTCCCGGCGCCAGCATCAGCGGGATGCGGACGTCGCCGCCGGTGTCGTCCAGTGGCAGCTGGGCGGTCGGGTGGTCGATCATCCTGGCTGCCGACCGCGCCGTCGCCCGCCCAGCGTGACTCGGTGCCGGAGGCGCTCAGCGGGACGGGTCGGGATGTCGGTCGGTCCGGTCAGCGACCAGTTCGGGTATCCGATGAGTCGGCCGACGCGGGCGGCTCCGTCGGGTCTGCCGAGGCCACCACGAGAGGCCCGCTGGACGAGGGCCGGTTGACCGCAGGGGGCCGGGTCGTGTGTGCTGGCGGGTGGGCCCGGGCGCTGGAGGACGCGACGCGCTGGGTGCGGCGGGCGGGTGACGGCATGATGGTTCTTGGTCACGGTCCATCTGAAACGCGACCAGGCCGACCAGGCCGGCCACGGCATCCACGGCCCCCGGGAACGGAACTGCTCGCCCCGGTCAGGTGGCCCGGATCGACCGGGACGGTGTCAGGCCACGGCTGGGACCGGTCGGCTCGCAGCAGCAGCTCGGGGCGGCGCCGCGCGGGTGAACCGTCCCGCCCAGCGGTGTCGTGATCGGGAACCCGGTCACTTGACCGGGGCGAGCCCGGACACTCCTGCGGCAACCTCGAGTACACCGACCCAGATGAAGGAGAGCCATGAACACCGCCACCACCGTGGGAACCGCCGACTGGACGAGGCGCACCGGCGGACGTCTGGAACCGGCTGAGAGTCGACGCCTGGTCGCTGACCTGGCCCGCGTCCACATCGGCAACGCCGTCGGCCGCCTCAGCGTCCTCGCACACCTGAACCCGGGCCGGAACGCCTACGTGGCACCGGCACGGCTGGTGCCGCCGGACTCACCCCTGACCCGTGCTGCGAACGACGCCGCCACCCGCATGCTGCCAGCGCCCCTGCTCAACCACAGCCACCGCACGTTTCGGTTCGGCCGCGCCCTCGGCGAGCTCGAGGAGGTCGACGTCGACGCCGAGCTCCTGTTCGCAGCCGCCCTGCTGCACGACAGCGGACTTGTCATGGCCAGCGGGCGCGACGACTTCACCCTCACCTCGGCCCGCGTCGCCCGAGACGTCGCCGAGACCGTGGGTCTGTCCAGCGCCGCCATCGAGACCCTGCAGACGGCCATCACCATGCACCACAGCCCCCGCGTCACCCTCGCCGCCGGACCCGTCGCGTACCTGCTGTCCGCCGGAGCCGGCGTCGACGTGGCCGGCCTGCGCTGCTGGGAGCTGCCGCGCGCCGTCCTGACCGAAAGCGTTCGCGACCACCCGCGCATCGGCTTCAAGGACTACTTCGCCGACGCGTGGGCAGACGAGGCAGCCAGGGTGCCGCAGGGCCGGGCGAGGCTGCTGCGCCGGTACGGCGCGTTCACGACCGCCATCCGGTTCGCACCGTTCAAGGACTGAGCCCAGGAGGCGGATGCCCGCGGGCGGTACGGTCTGTTGGTGCTACACGGCCGTGAGCGGGAACGCGCGCAGCTTGCCGCCCTCGTGGAGCAGGCGCGTGCCGGAAGTGCTGGGGTGCTGTTCGTTCTGGGAGAGCCCGGCGTCGGGAAGACCGCCCTGTTGCGCGATCTGCTGAACTGCTGTTCGGGGGGCGGCGTTCGCGTACTGCGCACTGCCGGCGTGGAATCCGAGTCGCCGCTGCCGTACGCCGCACTGCACCGCCTCCTACGTCCCGTCACCCGACTGGACCGGCTGCCAGCCCCCCAGGCGCGGACGTTGCGAGTCGCGTTCGGGGTCGAGGACGGGCCCACTGTGGAGCCGTTCCTGGTCGGGGTCGCGACCCTGTCGGTGCTGACCGACGTCGCCGAGCCCGACGTGCCGGTCCTGTGCGTCGTCGACGACGCGCAGTGGCTCGACTCGGCATCCGCCGACGCGTTGCTGTTCGCGGCACGTTCGCTGTCCGCGGACCCGGTCGCCATGGTCTTTGCCGCACGTACCGGCGAGGCCGGTGGCCTCGCATCCGCCCCCCAAGGTGTGCCGGTTCTGACGGTCGGCGGCCTCGGTGACGACGCGGCCCGTCAGCTCCTCGACGGGCGCGGCGGTGAGATGTTGCCCGGGGAGGTCGCCGAGCGGCTCGTCCACGACACCGGCGGGAACCCGCTCGCGCTGCTGGAGCTGCCCACCGGGCTCAGCCCCGACCAGCTGAAGGGCCAAGCGCCGCTGCCGCAGCAGCTCACCGTGACCGCCGGCGTGGAACGTGCCTTCCTCGGCAGGTGCAGGCGCCTCAGCGAACAGGTGCAGACGTTGTTGCTCGTCGCAGCCGCGGACGCCACCGGACGGACCGGCACGGTTCGACAGGCAGCCGCCACCCTCGGCGTCGACGCGACCGCCTGGCAGGACGCCGAACGATCCGGGCTGCTGACCGTCACCGGTGACGCCGTCGCCGTCCGACACCCACTGGTCCGTTCCGCCGTGTACCAGGCGGCGACCAGCTTCGAACAGCGGCAGGTGCACCGGGCCCTGGCGGCCGCGGTCGGCCCACAGGACCCGGACCGGGCCACGTGGCACCGCGCCGCAGCCGTCGACGGACCCGACACCGACGTGGCCGAGGCCCTCCACGCGGTGGCGGTTCGGGCCGAGATGCGTGGCGGACATACTGCCGCAGCCGACGCGTTCGAACGATCCGCCGTACTTACCGTGAGCGAGGCGGACCGTGCCATGCGGCTGTACGGGGCGGCCCGGACCGCATGGGCCGCCGGGCAGGCGGTACGCGCTCGCACCTTCGCCGCCTCGGCCCGGGACCTCGCCTCCGACCCGTTGCTGCGCGCCGACATCGACCGTCTCCGGGCGCGCATCGAGGTCTACGTCGGCAAGGCCGTCGACGCCCACCGGATCTTCACCGTTGCCGCGCGCACCATCGCCGACGTCGACGCTGGGCGCGCCCTGGAGATGGCGTCCGCCGCAGCCCTGAACCGCACCTACGGCGCCGACAGTGGAGCCACCTTGACCGCGAGCGTGCTGACCCGGCTGCTGACCCCGACCGCGCAGGACGCGCCGCGCACCGCATGTCTACGCCTCCTGCTGGACACGCTGACCGCGTCGGGTGACAAGGACTGGGCCCGCGCCGTCGCCGGCCTGGACCAGGCACTGGCGGTCGGGCGCGATGTCGAGGACCTGGACGTGATGGGCAACCTCGGCAACACCGCTCTGCACCTCGGCCACGACGAGGGGGCCCGCTACTTCTACTCCGCCATGGTGTCGACCGCCCGCGAGGCGGGGGCCGGCATGGTCGTCATCTACGCGTTGGAGCGGCTCGCGTTCGCCCAGCTCCCCACCGGACCGTGGGCTGCCATGCGCAGCTCCGTGGACGAAGCCCTGACCCTGGCGCGCAGCGTCGGCCAGCCCACCCTGACCGCGGCCCCGCTGGCGTCGTTGACCCTCCTGGCTGCCCTGACCGGCAGCAACGACTTCGACCACCACCTGGCAGAAGTCGAGGACGTCGCGGCCAGACACCCGTTGGGGATTCTGACCGGCCCGGTGCACGACGTGACCCGATGGGCCAAGGGTGCCCGCGCCGCGACGCAAGGGGACGCACCAGCGGCGCTGCACCACCTGTCCGGGATGCGAGTGCCAGCACTGCACCGGATGGCCACGGTCGACCGCATCGAGGCTGCGGTGCGCGCCGGCGACACCGACCAGGCACTGGCCTGGGTTGACGAGCTCACCCCGTTCGCCACCGCGACCCGGCATCCGTGGGCGCTTGGCGCCCTCGACCTGGGTCGCGCCCTCACTGCGCAGGACCCGGCCGACGCCTCTGCGGCGTTCGAGCGGGCAGTGGGGTACTACCAGGGCGCAGCCCGCCCGTACGACCTGGCGCGCACCCACCTCGCCTACGGCGAGTTCCTGCGACGGACCAACCGTCGCGTCGACGCCCGGCCTCACCTGCGGTCCGCCCTGGAGAGGTTCACCGACGCGGGTGCCACCCCGCTGGTCGAACGCGCCACCCAGGAGCTGCGCGCCTCCGGCGAGACCGCCCGCAAGCGGGACCCGTCCACCCTGCTGGACCTGACTGCGATGGAGCGCAAGGTCGCCCAGCTGGTCAGCACCGGCCTCTCCAACAAGGACGTCGCCGCTGCGTGCTGGGTGTCACCCCGGACCGTGGCGTTCCACCTGCGGAACGTGTTCACCAAGGTCGGGGTCAGCTCGCGGACCGAGCTCGCCCAGCTCGACCTCAGCTGACGCACACCCCGGCCATTTGACCGGCGCGAGACCTCGGCGCTCCCACGACGGTGGAACCACCACCGCCACGGGCCGCTCGTGCGGTGCCACCCAGAAGTCCGACACCGTCACCGCATCGCCAAGGAGTAGTCATGCACACCACACCAGTCGCCGAGCCGCTCGGCGTCGTCACTGCCACGCTCACCGCCCCCGACGAGGCTGACAGCGGTCCACGAAAGTCATGGGTCGTCCTGGCACTCGCGCTGGCCGCACAGATCCTGGTCGTCCTGGACATCTCTGTGGTCAACACCGCGCTACCAACCATCGGTCGCGACCTGGGCCTGGACGGAGCGGAGATGCAGTGGGTGGTCACCGCCTACCTGATGATGTCCGGCGGAGGGCTGCTGCTCGGTGGTCGCATCGCCGACCTCCTCTCGCGCAAGTGGGTCTTCCTGACCGGGCTCGCCGTGTTCACGCTGGCCTCCATCGTCAGCGGCTTCGCCAGTGGCGCAGGTGAGCTCATCACCGCCCGCGCCGCCCAGGGGCTCAGCGCCGCGCTGATGACCCCCGCCGCGCTGTCCATCATCATGACCACCTACTCCGGTGCCCAGCGCCGCACCGGCCTGGCCCTGTGGGGTGCCGTCGGCTCCCTCGGTGTCGCCGCGGGAGTCCTTCTCGGCGGCGCGTTGACCACGTGGGCCGGCTGGCAGACGATCTTCTGGGTCAACGCACCCATCGGGGCCATCGCCTTCCTCCTCGGCCTGAAGGTCATCCCCGGCGGAAGGACGCCACGCGTGTTGCTGAACCAGTTCGACCTGGGCGGCGCCGTCACCGTCATCGGCAGCCTCGTCGCGCTCATCGTCGCCCTGGGCGCCACCGAACAGCACGGCTGGCTCTCCGCACGAGTCCTGGTCTCCCTCGCGGCCTCCGCAGTGCTCGCCGCCGCGTTCATCGTCATGGAGCGCCGCGCCGCCAACCCGCTCGTCCCGCCCCACACGTGGAAGGTGACGTCGCTGGTCTCCAGCACCGCCGTGATGCTCGGCGTCACCGGCATCCTCGTCGGAACCGTGTTCCTGACCTCGATCTTCGTCCAGACCGTCATGGGCTACTCCGCCATCGCCGCCGGCCTCGCGTTCGTGCCGTTCGCGCTGGCCATCACCGTCGGCACCGTCCTCGCCAAGCACGCCCTCGCACACGGCACGCCCCGAGCCATCGCCGCCATCGGTCTGCTCCTGGTCGCCGCCGGAGCCGTTCTGCTCGCTCGGGCCTCGGCCAACGCCTCCTTCGCCACGGACGTCCTGCCCGGACTGCTCGTCATCGGCCTCGGCGTCGGCCTGGTCTTCGTCCCGGTGTCCGTGACCGCCATGACCGGCATCCCGGCGCAGCACGCCGGCATGGCGTCGGGCTTCCTCATGACCGGCCACGAGGTCGGTGCCGCCCTCGGTGTCGCGGTCCTGTCCGCGGTTGCAAGCACCGCTGGAGGACTGGCCACCGCCACCGGCGTCGTGGACGGCTTCCCCCGCGGGTTCCTCGCCGCAGCCGCCATCGCGGTCGCGCTCGCCGCCTTCGCGTACCTGCGCATGCCGGCAGCTCGGGCCGAGGGCGCGGCAATGCACCTGCACCACTGAGGTCAGCACCGCACCCATCGGGTGCACTCAGGCCACGGTCGTTTCAGGCACCGCGCGACCGTGGGAAACCCGGTCAATCGACCGGGGCCATGCACCACACCCACGAGGAGCCTGGGTGCTCCGCCCACCAGTCCTCACCACACCCGCAGGAGCCCGCCATGACCATCTCGACCCGCATCAACCAGGACGTCGTCGCATCCTCGTCGAACACGCCACCCTCCGCGCCGCCGGCTGCGCAGCGGCCCCGTCACCACGCCCCCACGGCCGTGGTGGTGGCCGGGTCGCTGTTCGCCGGGTTCCTGGCCGCCGTGTCCTTCGTCGCCGCGCCCGTCGTGCCCGCCACCGAAAGTGCCCTCACGGGGGCCGTCCTGTGCGGCTTCGCGATCGGCTGGGCCGTCCTGGCCGGACTCTCGGCGCGGTTCACCGCCCGGCCACAGCACTGGGCCGCAGTCCCCGCCGTGGTGTTGGGCGCAAGCGGCATCACCCTGCTCGCTCTCGGTTCCACGGCCCACCCGGCGGTGGACTGGGCCTGGCCTCCGGTGCTGCTGGGACTCGCGTTCTGGATGGCGCTGCGGATCCGTCGCACCCTGGGCAGCAGGGCGGCGCGTTGGCTCCTCTACCCGGTCATCGGTGCGATGGGCCTCGCGGGCGCGGGCGGGGCGTACGAGACGGTCGCCACCGCGATGGCGTCGTCGTCATCGATGCCGGGTCGGTTGGTCGACGTCGGCGGGCACCGCCTGCACCTGAGCTGCAGCGGATCCGGCAGCCCCACCGTCGTGGTCGAGGCCGGCGGCGGCGAGATGGCCGCCAACCTCGGCTGGATCACGCCAGCCGTGGGCCGAGACACGACGATCTGCGTCTACGACCGCGCGGGCCGCGGATGGAGCGAGGACGCCGACGGCCCCCAGGACGCCGTCGCGATCTCGACCGACCTCCACACCCTGCTCCACCGGGCAGGCGTCGCGGGCCCCTACGTCATGGCCGGCCACTCCTTCGGCGGCCTCTACGCGCTCACCTTCGCCGCCCGCCACCCCGACGAGGTCGCCGGCCTGGTGCTTCTCGACTCCACCTCACCCCACTACGGCGACGGGGTCGGCACGGCTCCGCGGCCGGCATCCGGCAGCCATGACGTGCTCAGGAGGGTCGCGGCGCTGACCTCGTCGATGGCCCGGCTCGGCATCGGCCGGCTGTACTCGATGATCGCCGTCTCCGACCTCCCGCCCCGAGAACTCAACGAGCTGCGGGCCAGCACCGCCACGGCGGCCACCCTGCGCAGCACCATCGAGGAGTATGCACGGGCGGACACCTCGATGGACGAGGCCGCATCGTTGCGCGACTTCGGCGACAAGCCGCTCATGGTGCTCAGCGCCGGGGTCGGCAGCGCCACCGACTGGCCGCAGAAGCAGGAGCGCCTCGCCGCGCTCTCGACCGACAGCGTGCACCGCGTCGTCACTGGCGCCAGCCACGAGGCGCTGGTAGGCGACCCCACCCATGCCGCCACCACCAGCCGGGCCATCCTCGAAGTGGTGGCCGCGGTCCGCACCGGGCAGCCGCTGTCGCAGTGACCGCCTGGCTTGCCATCTCCTTCCCCGACCACCCCGCACCCAGACGGGCACCCAGGCGGCACCAGCCACCACGCGCCTGCGCGAGCCACCCGCCCACAACGTCCCTCCCCCGGCGACGCTCGACGAGCTCCAGCAGATCGCCACCGCCACTCCCGGGCGGTGCTCCAGAAGGGGCAACTCATCAGTCGTAGTGGAAGCGGGCTTGGAGGATGACCAGGTCGTCGCCGTCGACGAGGTGGACGAGCCGGTGTTCCTCGGTGATTCGACGCGACCAGGCACCGGTCAGCATGTGCCGCAGCGGCTCGGGCTTGCCGATACCGGCGGCCGGGTCGCGCAGAGCGTCGTCGATGAGTCGGTTGATCCGTTCGAGTGTCTGCCGGTCAGCTGCCAGCCAGTAGGTGTAGTCCCCCCACCCGTTGGGCGTGAAAACCAGCCTCATCGCGTCAGGTCGTGCTCGTCCCGCTGTCCGGACCGCGCCTGCTGCAGGCTCTCGAGCAGGTGCCGGGCGTTTGCCGGGACCCTCAGCAGGTGGGCTGTCTCCTCCAGCGCGTCGTAGTCCGCGCGCGACATCAAGACCGCGTCGCCGCGCCGGGACGTGATCTCGACCGGGGTGCGGTCCTCGTTGACCTGCTCGATGAGCGGGAACAGGTTCTTCCGGGCCTCGCTTGCGGTGACTGCCATCACATCTCCTACTGGTACGGCTTCTTGTACCAGTCTGCCACGATCGCCAGGCGTCGACAAACGCACTCCCTTCGACACCATCAGCGGCAAACCCGGATGTGCGCCTATGGACGGGTAATCGGCTGTCAGTCGGGCTCTCCCACGCTCAGCGGTTGGCCTTGGGATGCGTTTGCCCGTCCGCCGGAGCACCGTCGCTCGGGTGCCGGGCGGCAGTACCACCAAACAGGGTCCCTTCGCCCGATGACAGCCATCGACTGACCGACCTGACACTGGAGCAGGCTCGAGGTGCCGAGCAAGCGGGCCGCCATCTGTGCTCGCGGGGTGCGACGCCCCGCGGAGCCTGGGTGTTGAGCCCCATTTTGATCTCAAGCGATGAGACCAGAAGGGTCACGCACACAGCTGTCCGGTGGCGGCCGACGAGGCGACCATCGTGTTTCCCCAGTTCAGCGGGGTGGCGCTGAACGTCAGCTCGGCGCGCCATCCCCGCGGAGCCCGGCCCAGCGTCGGCGATGGCCCAACGGTTCCTTGGTGCATGTACGTTGCACGACCACGACGCCGCGTGGCCTCCTGAGCCTCTGACACGAAGATTCCCTTGAGTTGGACTGGGGCTGGGTTCAGACGGCGCGGTCGAGGGTGACTGTGTAGCCCATCGCTTCGAGTTGGTGGAGGGCCCGGTTCTTGGCGCGTTCGGGGTGGAGCTTGTTGAAGTAGTCGGG
>JBBQWX010000048.1:0-25832 GCA_038210185.1 Actinomycetales bacterium | reverse complement strand
CCGCCTCCGCCACCGCCACCGCCACCGCCACCGCCACCGCCACCGCCACCGCCACCGCCCCCGCAACCGCCACCGCCACGGCACCGGCGCAGGATAGTGTTCGACCCGATTACGATCTACGGACGGTTTCCGCAGGATCTCCCACCGTGGGTGTTCGACCCGGTAACAATCTACGGACGGCGTCCACGGAAGCCGGTCCCGCCCAAGTACACGGCGACGGCCATTCGCTTTACGGGCGTGACTGAGTTCGAGTACCCGCCGTCCACCGATTTCGCGGACAGCTCGTACGTCACCGAAATCAACCACGTCGTTGACGTTCTCACACAGGACCCGTCGCTGCACGTCACCATCGAGGCGTCCGTGGGCATCACCGACGGCCCGGCTCAAATGGCCTGGAAATGGCTCAACGAAAAGACCGGCACCAAGCTCCCGCCACCACCCCTCGGTCGAACCAAAGCCGCCCACGCGAGGTACGGGTACGTAATGGACGCTCGGGCGAAACGTGTGTTCGACGAACTGGTCACGCGCGGGGTGTCACCCGATCGAATCCACCTGTCGAAAGGCGAGGCTCAGTTGGGCGAGCAGGGCCGAAAGGTTGAATTCATCTTTGACCACCGTTGAAAGAACCAGCGATTGGCGGCGGACGAAGTCCTCGCGGGGGCGTCCAAAGGGTTGATGGTGGATCGCCCTCATCTACCCATGCGTCACATCGCCGCTTCGGCTCCCACGGCTTCCCGCGTCCACGGCTGGGCCGGCAACGACAGGCCGCGAGGAGATGCACAGGGACAGGGCCACCGTGGAATGCTCAGCCGACAGCAGCACGCAAACAATGGCAGCGCGGCCGCTTGACGCCAGTTCCTCGAGGATGTGGATCGCATGGCTCTACAGATCTTGATGACTACCGAATTCTGGTACCTCTGGGGCCGAATTGCCCGCCAAGAGGCGGCCGTGTCGAGAGAGGCGAGGGGACGTGTAGGCACGAGCGAAGATTCTTCGCGCGACTCCATCGCCCTGGGCGACGAACTGAACGCAGGTGTGGTGGCCGTCTGCGCAGCAGCCTTCTCGCTGGAGGCGCTGGTCCTGAAACTCACAGATGAGGTGATGCCAGCCAGCGTCGCGGCGGCTTGGACAACTGGACGGCGGCCCCCAGCCTTCGTCAATCGCCTGCGGGAAACCTTGAAGCATTCGACAGAACTTGGCCCCGCCGAGATCTCGGATCTGATCGATGCGTTTGCTCCTGTGGTCAGGAAGCGCGGCAGCGCAGTCCACAACGTGAGCACACTGGAGCCGCCCATGCCACATCCGGTAGCCGGGAACTCAACACGGGCCATGGTTGACTTCGGCGCCGAGGCTGCCGACGAAGCGGTCGCCGCCATGGCCGACATCTACGGAGCTTTGCTTGCTCCTGTGAAGCCGGCTGCCCGACGGTGGGTCGACCAACAGAGGTTCGGCATTTCCCAGCTAGCCGGCACCAACTGACATAACTCGGCCCGCTTGCTCATTGGTTGGGCCACCGCTGGCGAGAACTCGCTCGTCACGCCCATCAAGGGGTACGTCATACCGCCGCCATCGCCACGGCGATCTAAGTCATGCGCTGCGTCACCACAGGTAGCGGTCGTGGAAGTTTCGCTGGGTGACTCCTCCGCTGGAGAAGGCCGCCTCGACGACGGACTCGACGGTCTGAGACTGGAACGAGTTGTCTTCTTCGTTAAGGAGCTCGGCGTAGGACTCGGCGGCGCGCGCAAAGCTCACGTTCCGGCGGGGATACACCAGGACGTACCTGCTCTCCGGCGTCCACTGCTCTGGGTGCGTCCGCATTGAGAGGGCCAGCAGGTGGTCCCGCCAGATCTGGCGCAGATCAGTCCCAAGCACGCGTTGCTGCCATCCCGGCTTGAAGGCACCGGAGGCCTCGGCGATCTCGACCAGGAAGTCTGTTTGTTGCTCCAGGCGGCGTAGGGCCTCGGGCTTCCGGGACCCGGGCGCCTTCTCCTTCGTCGAGTGTTCGTGGTACTTGGTCTCGATCCCGATGACGGTCCTGGGCCCGGCGGGGTCGCCCAGGCACAGCGACACGTCGAATGCGGTGCGGTCGTTTGTGTATCGCTCGCTTCGGCGCCCGGGTGACCACTCGAAGACAAGCTCACTTGGCTCCGTCGGTTGGACACCGAAGAGTTGCGCCAGCCGCGCGCGGGCGTCCTCGTTCTGCGGGATGGACGCCTCACCGAAAAGGTTGAAGGCCATCGGCATCGAGGACAACAGGTCCCGATAGAGCCGGGTTGCATCGAGCGTCTCGAACGCCTGCTTCTCGCCTACCCGTGAATGGGCGATGGCGTAGATGTTCGGAGTGAGGAAGTTGCTGCCACCCGCGGCATCAACCGCACGCAACTTCGTGCCGTTGGGGATGTCTTCGGGCGCGACGTCAGGATCCGTCGCTCGTCCTGGGTGCGTGCCGAAGCTGGAGATGGACAGCCGATCGACGGCCCAGCGATGCTGACGCCATCGCGCCTCGCGCTTGAACGCCGTCATCTCCGGACTGTCGGCCTTGTCGCTGTCGAACCAACACCCGGCGTCCATCAAGTCCTGCTGAGTTGGCTCCACTTGCGATCTCCTCGAAGGACGGGCACTTGGCTACACACGCAGTGTGGCCCAGCCCCGCTCCATCGCGTGGCCGAACCTCGACGCCCGTCCCCGCGCCGCGGCATCTCCGGCTCCTTGCCACGGGGCGATGGCTGCACCACTGCGCCGCGAGCCGGCTGCGAGACCCGTGCCCCTCCCCAGCCGGACCATTCCGACCAGAAGGACGCACCCTTGCGACAGCACGCCGGAGATGCTGGTCGGAGTCCCCGGCCGCCCGGAGGTGGGGCGGAAGGCCATCGCAGCCAAGCCGGAGCTCACGGCGCTTGAGAAGCCTCTTGACAAGCAGGCTGTCCATGCCTCATCCTGATCGACTTTGCTTTTCCAGGCGAACGCGACGAAAGGGAAGATTCATGGCAAGGAACAACAGCCACGGCGGGTACAGCAGGAGCAACTCATCCTCCGAGGGCGTGAGCGCAGCGCGCCTTCACCAGAAGTCCGGCTCCAGCAACTCCTTCGGTGGCTACACCAAGGTCAACAAGGGAAACGGCACCTTCGCAATGAAGAAGACCGGCGGCTCGCAGTAGTCACGACACCCGACAGTTCACCCCATCACCACCGCCGACGCTCAGCCCAACTTGCCCTATCAGCCAAGACCGGTTCCTTCGCCCGACGGGGCCACCAACACGCAGCGAGGAAGTCACGATGTCGACAAACGAAGAACTGGTCGCCGCAGGCCTGCGCATCCTTCGTGAGCCACTGTCACTCTTCATCTGCCACGAGATCGAGAAGGAGTACGGCGACTCCTGGTGGACCGAGGGCGTAGTCGAGACTCTCGTGTATTCCAAGCGTCCCACTGTGGAGGACGTCCTCAAGTTCCACCAGCTTCCCGAGTCGGGCAGCGTCGAAGAGTGCGCAAGCCACATCGACATCAGCGTGTGCCTGATCCTTCTCACGAAGCATTGGTATCGCATCTTCGGCCCGGTGCTCGGCAAGGACCACCGAGGCTGGGCGTTCGAACTGATCGGCGTCAGGAACCAGAACAAGCACCTCCCCGGCCGTGACCATGCCAGTGACTACGCATGGCGAGCGCTCGACACGATGTACCGCCTCGTCGAGTCGATCGACGCCGACGCAGCTGCGGAGTTGCAGACTCGACGGTCATCAGTCGACCTCTCCGCCTACGGCCAAGGTTCCGCCGCATCGGCCAGCACTTCCACCCCGGCAACCGCGCCTAACGCCGTGGTCACTTCAACACCACCTCCTTCGGGACTCGACTCCCCGATCACGACAGCAACGGATCTTGATGAAGACCTGTCTGCCCTTGGCCTGGACTTCTCAGGTGCTGATCTCCGAAAGATGGACTTCGCCGGATCGGACCTTACTGGTGCTGACTTCGAAGGCGCGGATCTCACCGGCGCCAACCTCACGGGCGCCAAGCTGATCGGTGCCAACTTCAAGGACGCGACGCTCGCCGACGCGAATCTCGCCACTGCCGACCTCACAGGCTCACACTTCGAAGGCACCGCTCTCTCCGCCTACTTCGATAAGGAGCGCACCTCCTTCAGCAAGGCGCAGCACCACGGTGCTGACCTGTCCGGCGCCACCCTGGACAAGGCCACGCTCAACTTCGCCGGCTGCAACCTCAAGTCGGTCAACTTCGGCGCGGTCAATCTCGAAGGTGCTGACTTCGAAGGCGCGGATCTCACCGGCGCCAACCTCAAGGGCGCCAAGCTGGTCAGAGTGAACCTGCGCAACGCGAATATCAAGGACGCCGACACGACCGACGTTCAGTGGACGTGACCGTGAAGCGTCTCCAATGCCACTGACATCGAACCCTCCGACCAAGCGCGTCCCGCACAGCAAGTCCGAGCGCGCGCGAGCCGCAGAAATTCGCGGTGAGCACACATGGAGAGGCTGGCGGTTGGCGGAGCTGATCGAGCAAGTTCTCCGCTGGAACAGGGGAGGACTAACTGCGAAGGACCTCCGTCGCGTCAAGAATCTGGAGTACCTGAAGGTCAAGCTTCTTTTCCCACGGAGAGGCACCACACCGGACTTCGCATGCCCCAGCCTGTGGCGCTCAAGCAAGACCAATCCGTAGAGGGCATGGTGACGACTGAAGGAAACTCGAAGTCAAAGCCAGCCACCCGTGCAGTCTGCCGTGCCTCTGGTGCCCGCTCATCACGGGAGGTCCCTGATTTGGCGCAAGCTAGCGCAAGGCCCAAGGGCGCTAGTGGGTGCAACCCGGACCTGCGTCTCATCGCCGCGTGATAGGTCCTTGCGAGAACAAGATTGTGCGAGTGATGAATACACCTAAGACCTGATCGCAACCGCGGACTCCCGTGGTCACCTCAGGGATGCAATGAGAGAGGAGCGATCGTGCACATCCAGCTTGCGGTATATGCGCTCCACGTGTTTGTGCACGGTCCGTATCGAGATCCCCAGCCTGGCCGCGACCTCCACTGACGGTATGCCCTCGACCAGCAGATGGAGCACGCCAGACTCGCGGGGCGTTAGTCCGAGCGCCCGGGCAGCGAGGGGCCCAGCCCTCTGAAGTTCTGCGAAGTGCCTGGTGACTGCTGTCAGCACCGGCTGCAGGGCCGAGGCAACCTGACGGTCGTCGGGGCCGAAGTCGATTTGCTGGCGCCCCACGACCCAGACCCAGAAGGTCGCTGATGCGGCGCCCGTGTCGACGGGAACCATGAGCTGGAAGTTGCGACCCCAGTCGGGTCGCATCGTGCGCCCGATGTCCGATGCCTGCCAGGCCCGATCGGTGATCAGGTCGGTGACGGTGAACGGAGCGGACGGGTGCATCTCGAGGCAGTGACGCACCCCCGGGTGGATCCTCGCGGCCTCGCTTGTGAGGGTCCTGCCGTACGGCAGTCGTCGCCACACGTCAGTCGGTGTCACGAACAGTGGGGTGGACCACCCGCCTCGCACGTGCTCCCAGAGCCCTGCTGCGTCACCACCCACGCCGACGAGGAGGGCCTGCAGGACCTGGTCGATGAGACCGGCGGCGTGCAGCACGGTGGACGCGTGGTCGTCAGCCGACGTCCTGCTAGTGGGTCCGAGGGAACTGAGAACGGCGTCGGTGACGGCCTCCCGAGCTCGCGTACTTCGCTCCATCGATCACCCTCGATCCGGGTCGACTGAGCGCCTCCACGTCAGTCGGCTCCCACGTACGCATGGTGCGTATGTCCATAGTCGACCCACATCCCTACGGTGAACAAGCCTGGGCCGCGCAGGGGCCCCAACTGCCCTTGCAGGGACAATCGAAGGGATGGCAGGCCATGACGAACTTCAGTGCGGAAACCAGTGATCCGAACATCGGCGCGGTCACCGGGACGTCCACCGCCCCAGCGGGCGAGGCGGGGCCGGGAGTCCTCGGAACCAGCCCGGCGGCGGGCGTGTGGGGTGTCAGCAGCGGTTGGCAGGGCGTTGTCGGACAAGCCCTGGAGACCTCCGACCAGAACGGTGTCTGGGGGGAGTCGTTCGGCAAGGGGTTCGGCGTCTACGGCACGACCGCGACCGGCGGCGCGGCGGTCGCGGGTGTGCACACCGGACCCCCCGAGGCCGCCGGCCCGGGTATTCACGGGGTCAGCGCCGCAGCGGGCGTGTGGGGTGAAAGCAGCGCGTGGCAGGGCGTCGTCGGACAAGCCCAGGCCACCTCGAACCAGAACGGTGTCTGGGGAGAGACGTTCGGACCGGGCTGCGGGGTGTACGGGACGACCAAGACCGGCCAGGCCGCGATCCGGGGCGAGCACACCGGCGCCGTGGGTGTCGGCCTGGCGGGGCACTTCATCGGCAATGTCGAGGTCACCAAGGACCTCACGGTCCACGGTGACATTCAGCTGTCCGGCGCCGACCTCGCCGAAGAGTTCGGCATCAGTGGCCCCTCATTGCCACCGGTGGGGTCGGTGGTGGTGCTCGCCGGGCCGGATGCCGTGAGGGCGTGCGACGAGCCGTACGACGCCCGGGTCGCCGGCGTCGTGTCGGGCGCTGGCGGGTACCGACCTGGAATCACACTGGATCGCAGGGCCGAGCCAGGACGACGCCCGCTGGCCCTGACCGGCAAGGTCTGGTGCCTGGCCGAGGCGGACAGCGCCCCCATCACTCTCGGCGACATGCTCACCACCTCCGACGTCCCCGGTCACGCGATGCGGGCCGCCGACCGGACCCGGGCCTTCGGTGCCGTACTCGGCAAGGCGCTCGGCGAGCTCCCGAGTGGACGAGGGCTCATCCCCGTTCTCGTGGCCCTCCAGTGACATGCCGATGACCTCCTTACGGGACTCCACCAGCAACCTGCTGCAGTTCCCTCGAGAGAGCACCGTCAACATCAGCGAGGTCGCCACCTTCCTGGGTGTGCCGAAGCCGTACAAGCTCGCCGACCTGGCACGAACAGCCAAGGCGCTGCCCAGCACTCAAACGTTCCGGCTGACCGTCACGACCGACGCTCCGTTGGGCGGCGAGGTCCGCCTCACCATCAACTCGGACGGCAGCTACCACTTCGCCGGTTCGATGCGGGCCACCGGGTTCTTCTCGTACCACTACCGCGTGAGCATGGCCCTGATGGGGCACCCCGATCGCATCGTCCGGTTGGCGGTCCAGCGCACCGGAGACGTCTTCGGCACGGACACGCCCGGCGACCGGGAGGACACCTGGGACCAACCTGGCGGCGGCGTCGAGATCATGCGCTCAATACGCGACAGCTGGCCCGCCCTGGTCAACGGAACGGTTCAGGTCGCCCACGCCGAGGATGTCAGCGGCCTGGTCGGCGTGGTGGGCGACGTCCTTAAGCTCGCCGTCGAGTTCTTCGTCCTAGGTCAGGCGGTCGGCACCCAGGCGGCCGCGTGCCTCCTGGCCGGCGGCGAGCTCGAGAACGCCGGTCTCGGCCTACCGGGCCTGGGCGGTGTCATCGGGCTCACGGTCACCGGCGGCACTGTGTATGTCTTCGGGCCGGGCATGCTTTTCCCGGCCGTGGTCTTCGGCATCGCCGCAGGGGCTGTGGTCGATGCCATGGTGCAGATCCGCGAGATGAGCTTCGAAGAGATCTCCCTCGCCCAGACGGTCTTCGGCGAGTCGCTCGACTACCAGCGGATCCGCCTGACCAACCTCTCAGGGCTGACTGGCCGCGCCTTCGTGATGCCGGCACTGGACGGCCACATCCTGGTCAACATCGGCAACGCGATGCAGTCGCCCAAGGATGCGGTCTACCAGAACTACCCGAAGCCCGGACAGATCCTGATCCATGAGCTGACCCACGCCTGGCAGGTACAGCACTCCACGTTCACTGCCGGCTGGATCTGTGACGGGCTGCTCACGCAAGCCTTCGACGCGCAGCCCTACGCTGTCGGTCCGGCCGGCCCGCCATGGAGTGGCTTCGGCCTCGAGGCGCAAGCCGCCATCGTGGACCAGTGGTACCAAGGGAACGCATCCAACAACAACATCGGGCTGAACCTCAGCAGCCCCTACTTCAGGTACGTCATGGGCAATCTTCGGGTGGGTCAGCCATAAACGGCTCCTTGGCATCGGCGCCCCTTACCCGTGGATACCAAACTGCTTCGACCGGGCCACCATCCCGAATGGCATTCTCGGGTTGCCTCGTATTGGCATGTTGGCCGTTCCGGCGAGGCACTTCAAGCCAGCGGCAGCGGGCCCGATCACGGCCACCTGCGTGCTGGCCCGGAGACCCAGCTCCGGGCTCCCCCCGAGGACACCCGGCGGAGGCGCTGGACCCTGGCAACTCTAGACACGGGCCGTCCGAATCGACACCCATGCAAAAGCCCCAAGTAGCAAGCGAGGACGAGCGGCCGACAACGACATCGAGATGCAGCTCGCGTTCGTCACGACGTCACCAGATGCTCCACGCAGACCACCACGAGTCACGTCGGGAGATCGGCCCACGCGGCCGAACAGTCGAGAGAGGACATGTGCCCATGCGAAAGAACCAGCTGCTCAACATCCTTGTCGCGGCGGCGGCCGCATCGGCCGTACCCGCAGCGTCGGCATCAGCATCCGCACTCGAAGCGTCGCGATGCCTCGGCGTGCGCGCTTCGATTGTCGCTTTCTCGTCGGGCACCACGACCGGCACCCCGGGGCGGGACATCATCGTCGGTAGCGAAGGCCCGGACGTCATCGACGGCCTGGGCGGTGACGACCTGATCTGCGGCCTGGGTGGAGACGACCTCCTGATCGGCGGTCTCGGCGACGACCAGGTCCTGGGCGGCGCCGGCAACGACCAGCTCTTCGGCGACCTGTTCGCAGAGACCGGCAACGTCGAAGGGGGCGGCAACGACCGGCTGTTCGGCGACGACGGCGCCGACGACCTCGTGGGCGACTCCCAGACCCTGTTCGGCGATGCGCGCGGCGGGGGCGACGACCAGCTCTTCGGTGGCCCCGGAGACGACGCGCACCTGACCGGCGACAGCGTCACCCTCGGTGGAGGGAACGCGGTCGGCGGCGGCGACGACCTCCTGGTTGGAGACAGCGGCGACGACGGCGCCGTCGGTGACTCGGCCGCGCCCTTCGAGGGCTCGGCCACCGGCGCCGGAGACGACGTCCTGCTGGGCGGGCCCGGAGCGGACTTCCTCATCGGAGACAGCGAGGGTGTGGTCTCGGCCAACGGAAGCGGCGGCGACGACCTCCTTGACCTCGGCACCGACGGGGGCTTCGTGGCCATCGGCGATCACAACGTCACCTACCCCGCCGGTGGCCGGGCCACGGGCGCGGGTGACGACGCGATCATCGGCGGCAGCGGCGACGAGGTCCTCATCGGTGACAGCTCCGTCGCGGATGCCAGCGTCACGGCCGCCGGCAACGACGTCATCGACGGCCGCGACGGTGACGACATGGTCTTTGGCGACAACACCGACTTCGACGGCTCCATGACTGTCGGCGACGCCGGAGGGAAGGACCTCCTACGGGGTGGGCCCGGAACCGACTCATTGCGCGGCGGGCCCCGGAACGACGCCCTCGACGGTGGCGTCGGCACACGCGACCTCTGCGACGGCGAAGGCGGCATCGACGCCGGATACCGCTGTGAGGTCGTCGCGAACCTGCCCTAGCGTTCGAACCGGGCCGACCTCCGGGGCTGCGCGACAAGATGCGTCCTTTCGCCGCCAGTGGAGGAGGTCGTCCTGTGAATGGGTGCGCGCGTGTGTAGTTGAGCGGCAGGATGCGCCCATGGACATCGCGACAGTCCTCGTCTCTGTGGTGGCGCTGCTCGTGGCGTGTGCCTCGGCTTGGTACGCCCGCAGCCAGGCCGTGGAGGCACGACGCCAGGCCGCCGCGTCCGAGGAGGCCGTCCGCATCGAGCGGGAGCGCCGCGAAGAGGAGCGGGATGACCGGGCCCGCGCCGATCTGGCCGCCGCGACAGCCGATGTCGTCATGGATGTTCAGCGCACCTTCGGCCTTGACTCTCGCCCGACACTGAGAGTCGTGAATCGCGGACCGCATGAAGCGGTCGACGTCCATGCCTTCTTCGTCGATGCCAACGATGGTCTTGGCGCACCCGACACCTCGCAGTGGCGGGACTTGGGCGGCACCGATCCGCCACTGGGTGGCTCGGTTAGGTCCGTGCGCTGGGACGCCGACAACGAGACCACCAGTGACTTTCGAGCCATTATCGAGTGGACCGATGGCCGCGGCCGCCAGCGCAAAGAGTTCAGAGTGCGTGCCTGAAGAGCGACGTGCAGGCCAATTGGGGACCGGGTCTACGCGTGTCTCAGCGCCGCCAGTCGACCAAAGGCAACTGTTTCGAGGTGAAATCCAAGGGCGTAGACGAAGTAGGTGCCGGATTGGCAGCGTTGGTCGTGGGGCTTCAGTGGCCGGCAAACTCCTCAGCTGAATCGGCGATCGAGCCGGCCGTGGACACGCCATCACGAGGATTGGCGACGGCGAGCTGAGGTGGGCTCTTAGCGAGCGTGTCCGGAAAGCTGTCGGCTAACAGCCCTACCGACGAACATCCGGAACCGTGCTCGGGCAGGGAACCGGTCAGCAGAGCACGTGTAGAAACTGGTGGTTCTGTGGGGGATATTTCTCCCACAGAGCTGCCGAGGCCTTGCTCGCCTCGCCGTGCTCCCCGATCCGGTCAAAGGTCGCGTGATCGGCTACTTCCAAGTGCAGCGTAATCGTGTCCCCGCCGCCCAGAATTCGGTACCCGACGACCCCGTCGACGGCGGTCGCCGCCTTGGCCGCAGCTTCCACCGTGTCCAGGGCTTCCTTGGGAAACGTTGTCGCGTGAACGATAGTCATGATGCGCTCCTAATCTGGAGAGAGCCAGCGACACATCCACTGTAGGCACGGGGGTGCGCTCCGGCTACCTGTCAGCGCGACTGACCGCCGCGTGGCGGGACAGCCTCCCCGATCACAGGTGGTCCAAGCCCATCGGCCTGAGGCTCAGCGACATGCGTCTAACCGCCGCATGTCCGGCGGTTGCGCCGATTGTGGGATTTACCCGCTGTGAAGCAGCAACGTCTCAAACGATCTAGTAGACGACGGCATGAGTCGGCTCTCAAAGAGTCGTCCCACGCGAGCGCTTCGTTCACGACCTCATTCTGCCGTTCCAGGGGAACGATCGGCCCAGCCACGGCGGAAGAGAAGGAGCCTGCCCTCTTGGTCGCCCCTTCGACGACACGGCCCCCGGTCCGGAGGTACGCAGTACACAGTTCGCTGTCCACGAGCGAACTGCGCCGCACCGTCGAGCACCTCGAAGGCATCGCCCCCTCGGGACGGCAGCCACGCCATTCGGGCGACGAATCGACGCTGAGTCCCTCCATTCCGGCGGTGCACTAAGTTGGCGCTGGTGTGGCACGTGACCGGGGCCCCGACAGGACCCGAGCACCCCCCGGCGGTGTCGAACTGGGCTATCCGTTCCCTGTGGCCTCCGTCACCAAGGACCAGAGGGCCGGGGCAGTCCGCTCTGCGAACGCTGCGTGCGCCGCAACCGTCTCGGCCAGGGTGGCTGTACTTTGGGAGGCCTTCGCCAGCTCCCGCATCTCCCGCTCGTGCTGCTCGATGGGATCGCTTGGCCCGATGGGACGGTCCTCCGCGTACAGGCTCAGGAACTCTCGCCAGCGCTTTGCCGCTTCGACTAAGGCGCGATGCTCGGCGGTGAAGAACGAATGGGGTACTTCGATGACCTCGTTGACGATCTCTGTCAGGAAGGCGGTTTGAAGGCGCTCCGTGAGTCGCACGTCGTCCGAAGCGTCCTTCAGGTCCGCGTCGATGACATCGCCGGAGAATACGACCTCTTCCACCACGACATACACCTGGAAGGGCCGGTTGTCGGGGTGTCCGCGCAGGCGTACATCCAACCGGCCGTCGGCCCAGTCCAGCTCCCACGCGAGCTGCACGTGCTCCTCGGCCACGTGGCGGCGCTCTGCTGCGTCTAGGGCACGTTCGGCGAAAGCGCTGGCCGCGTCCACATCGACGACGTCGCTGAGAGATGGCGCGCGAAGAGTCATTCCGCGCGTCGGCGGTTCGGGCGGGGAAGCGGGAGCCAGATGTCCCGCTAGCGGCGATGTATCGGCGAGTTCGCGCGAGGTTGCTGCCCCGCCCAGCAGGTAGGGCGAGACTCCCCCCGTCGCGACGGCGGTACCGTCGACGGCGCCAAGGATCCGCAGTGGCATCTGATCCGCGTACGCCATCGTGTCGGACAACTCGGGGCCGCGGCCGACGGGCAAGTACCAATCGAACGTTGAGGCGTTGATCGTGCGCTCGCCGGCAAGGTGCACGGGCACTGTCGGGGCGATGCCCTCGTAAAGCACCACCTCGGATAATACCGAGCTCCCGAAAAACTCTGTTCGCAGACGTTTCACCCTTGGCTCCGCCTGCGTCGACTCGTAGCCCGGACGCCAGACGTCACCCACATAGTCAAGGTGGCGCCAACCCTCAGATCCGAAGCTGGAACGCAAAGTACGCAGGACGACTCGGTAGCGGAAGGACGGCACGTATCCGGGCTCCTGGGTCCGGATCCGCGCAACCGCGGCGGCCGCGTAGCGCTTGCGAGTCGCCGGCGACTCGATCACCCCCTTCGGCAAGACCGAAGGGCTGGTGGCGGTTGTCGATGCGCTATTGATGAGCGCACGGCTGTCGCGGGCCGAGCCGTCGACGGTCTGGCTGCGGTCGGGCGGGGTCGAAAGGAAGCGCAACGTCGCCGCCATGTGCACGAGATGCAGCATCCCGCTCACCATCTGGAGCCGGGCATAATCGTCGGCCGACTTCGCGTTCGCGGCAGCAGCAACGACATCGTCGTCGGAGTTCTCCGGAGGCCACCAATGGTAGTTGAACAGGCCGCGTGGGCCGATCTCCTCCCCAGCTGCGAACTGGCGGGCAAAGCAGTCCATCAGGAACTTGTCGTCGTAGCGGACGAGGTCAAAGGCTCCGACGGCGTACGCGTGATACGTATTCCACGCCTTGGGCCCGCCGCCCATCGGGATCTCGAACACGGGCCAGAGGCGCTGCTGCAAGAGCATCGGCGGGTTGTCTGAGCTGTACAGCGTGCGGGCCAGGCACTCGTCTTGCATCCGAACCACGAATCGGTCGATCGCGTCGGCTGTCTTGCGCAGCTGGCTGACGTAGCTGCCCGACGACCGAAACCACGGCATGGCGACCCTCGCGAGGGTCGTGTATGTGGTGGCGGTGAATAGCAGCATCGGGACACCGAACCGGTAGTCGAAGCGGGTGACTGTGGGCGGGGCCATCGGGACCGCAGGGACCGTGCCGTCCGAGCGCTGAAAAACCAGGAGCCCGGCAAGGAAGCCGCGGCCCTTATTTGAGTCAGCGTCGTAGGTTGCCGCCCACTCTTGGTCACGGATGCGTGACAGCGGCACGGCGACCTCGTCGACGACGTGCCTCATTTCCGCGAAGATCGCCGCCCTGGCTGCGCCTGTGGGCTTCTCCACCGACAGGCGGCGCAGCAGCCCGTCAACGACGTCGATTCGGCCGTCCAGGTTGGCGTGCATATCGACCATGTCCGAGGCTCGGGCGATCTGCTCGAGTCCGGTCACCTGGCCCTTCAGGCTGTAGAGAACCTTCGCGAGCTCCGGGCTCAAACCGTCGTCCTCCATGAGCATGCTCATGATCGACAACATCACGCCGACCGCCCAAACATAAACCGAGACCGCCGTCGCCGCGATCTTGGCGAGGCCCGCGACCGAACTCAGTAGGGTCACCAGCTCCCGGGATGCGCCATACCCGACCCAGGCCTCGATGTCCTCAGCCGAGGATGGAAGCAGACCCCCGAGCTCTTTGAACGCATCCTCCAACTTCTTGGCCTCGAAGTGGATGCCTTGGGGCGGCAAGTAGACCTGTACATCGTCGGCCGGACCTGTGGTCAGCTTCCCGCTCTCGTCGAGATAGAGGCTCCCGCCGACCTTGACGACGAACGACATGCTGACCTCCAGAGGTACTTCCAGTCGGTGCGCCCTACTTAGGCTTCCAGCATGCATGTGCAGAGGGGCTGAGGGAAGTGCTTTACGCATGGATCGAGGCGGCGAGGCGCTGCTACTAACGGACGCCAAAGGCGATCTGTATCGGTCACGGCACGAAACCGGCGCATACCTTTCGAGCGCCCGCCTGCTTCGTGATTCCGGCCTCGTGCCGCGAGGCGCTTTGGTCGCGGTGCGTGCCTGCAGGACAGGGTCCGGCGCGCACTCAGTTGGGAACGAAGCGCACTCTGAGGGCTGGCAGGTCGGGCTGGGCGCGGAACCCGGCAGAAATCCACGACCTGCATTGCACGTGAGTGACGTCGGTGGCCCACCACGCGTTGTACCGGCATGCCGACGGTAGGCCGCCGTCGACAAGATCAGCAAGGGCGGCGAACGAGCCCCTCGACCGGGCCGTTCTTGTCGCTCAAGAGCCCGTGGTTGGTAGGTATTTGGACATGTGCACGTCGAGTTGGCGTGGACCTAACGTTACCTCTGAGTGGTCAGCGGCACCGTCTTGATTTGCGTCACACCGCCGCCAAGCGGCAGGCCGTCAGGAGTTGCCGGCTAGGCGGGTCTGTGAGTCCGATCCCATCCGACTTTGCCGGCTGAAGCGCTGCCCCGCTCGCACGCTATCGGACCCGGATACCACCTTTCACGACCAGGTAGATCTGACAGGAAGTATCGGCGACATCGTCACACGCCAGCGGAATCCGGTGGCGCCTCCAAGCGTCCTCGGAACTGGGTGGCCAATCCAGGAGGTGTGGAACGGGCGGGCTGAGTGCGTCTTGGCTCAACGGCCGCGGTCGGCCTCGATCTGCGAGGGCAGGCCGAGTTCGGGCTCGCTGGTGTAGGCGGCGGCCGCCCCGCGAGCAAGGTCGGCGTAGTCGCCGAGCCGCTCCCACGTGAGAGCGGCGTCGGGATGCGGGTACCGCGGCCACCCGAGTAAGGCGACGGGCCCGTCGTCGGCGAGCACGAGCACGCTCAGCGACCCGTCGTCGTGACGGGCCACCGCCACCTCGCCGGGCGCGGTCGTCCCGAGTTCGGTCCAGGCGTCCTCGCCGTCTGCGCTGAGGCCGCGATGGCGCACCGCGCCGTCGGTGAAGACTGCGACGACCGCGGGCGCGGCGCCGTCGGACCCGATCGTGGCGCAGGAGCGCACCCCGTCGCCGAGCTCGGACCACTGCGCACCGGCGCCCGCGACGGCATGGCGCAGCCGGCCGTCGGCAGTGATCGCGAGTACGTGCACGGCATCGGCACCCGCCGCCAGCGTGACCTCGGTGGCCTCCTCAAGTCCCAGGTCGGTCCACGTCGGGTCGGTGTCGGCGAGGCTCGTCCAGTACACGCGGCCGCTGTCGTCGATGCCGGCGACATGCCCGCTGCCGTCGTCTGCGCTGATCGCTGCGGCCGCGCGAATCGTGCCGGGCACGAGCTGGGCGGAGGTCGTAGCCACCGAGTGCGCTGCCTGGGCCTTCCTTTGGCGGGTCACTGCGAGGTGGCCGCTCGGGGCGAGCGCGAGGGTCGTCGACTCAGCTCGACTGCCACCTAGAGCGGCGACGAGGCCGGGCCGCAGTTGGGTGACGACAGCACGGGTGAAACGGTAGAAGCGCATGTCGTGGGGGCTCCAGCCGTCGAAGTTCCAGTCCCCATCGGTGAGCGTGATATCGACGAACAGGGCTGTTTCGTAGGCCTGGAACGCGTTCGGGTTACCGAGCGTGTACGTGTGCGACTCGGCCAGCGGGAGCACCGGACCCGGGTCGGGCCCGGTCTGTAGGCTCGGGTGGCATTGGAGGTAGATCACCGCCCGCTGCACGTCCTCACTCTCGCTCGACCAGCCCGAGATGCCCTGAGGGGGTGGCGTGCGCGGTTCCTGCGTGACATCGGTGGCGAAAGGGGTCCACTCCCACCAAGAGCCGGAGTTGATGTGCTGCACGGTCAGCGACGCCCAGAGCGTGCGCCCGGCCTGCTCGATGGCAATCTCCTGGTCGAAGATGATCGAGCCGCCCGCGGGCATCGGGTCGGCCAGCGTGCGATGACCCCCCACGGTCCACGCGTCGACATCGCCTGCCGCCGCGTAGAACGAGTAGGGGAAGCCGAGGAACATCCCCTGACCGCGCGGCGCAAGGGAGGCGCCGCCGAAGCGGACGACGGCGCGGCGGGTGCCCGTGACGATGCGACCGCTGAGCTGGGGGTTGGTGCGCGGATCGACCGTGGCGCTGCGCTCGGCGACGATCCGGAATCGGTACTCGTGTCCTTGGCGCAGCGGTGAACCGATGCCGTCGAACATCATCGAGTGCGTGGTGCCGATGCCCGGGCGCGCCCAGTAGCCGGCCAGCGCGTTCGTCGACGCGTCGATCAGCTCGACCCACGGTGAGCTGGGCAGGCCGGTGCCGAAGCGCAGCCAGATGACGTCGCCGCGGGCGACGACTCGCACCTCGCGGATATCCTGCGCCGGGCTCGACGGCGGCACCGGTGGAGCAGGGATCGACAACGCGGTGCGCACCGTCACCTGGGCCAGGGACCGCTTCGCGGTGTCGCGCAGCGTGTAGACGACCGTGTCGGAGAAGCCGAGATCGTTAGTGACCGTTCCAGTGCTGGCGGCCTTGTTCGCGGCGCCGGGCAGCACCGACTCCGCAGCAGCGTTCGCCGAACGGTAGACACTGGCCGAAACTGCAGGGTTGCCGGTGCCCCAAGAGAGGCTCACGGTCTTGCGTGCCTTGCCCGCGACCTGCGCCTGGGTGAAGAGGACCGGGTTCGGTGTCGCGGTGAATACGACGGCCATTGCTGCATCCCCCGTCCGTTCGGCGAAAGCCGGGCGTTCTGCGCCGCGGGCCGTTGCCGTTCCCGATAGTGTGCCGCGCCCGGGTGCAACGTGGGAACCCCATGGCGCGCCTGAGTGAGCGACCGGCTACTTGGACAGGGCCACCTGCACGCCGCGCCATCATGTGGACGTCGCGTCATAGCGCCGCCAGCCGACCTTGTAGGTCGCTGCGGTCGACGTGGCCAATCGTGTCAATTGTCGATGCAATCTCCGAGTTGCGCGTTGGATAGATCTGCGCCGCTGAGGTCCGCATTCCGGAGGTCGGCGCCACGCAGATCGAGGCCACGAAGGTTGGCTCCTCGCAAGCGCGCCCCGTTGAGGTTGGCGCCGGCGAGTTGAGCCATGCCCCCCATTTGGTGGTCAGAACCTGATGCTGGCTCTGAGGAATCAACTCCCGCTTGCGCCTTGGCGGCCACGGTTGGTTGGCTGGTTGCCGTGACTGCCGGTGCCGCCGTGCCGTTGGCTTGTTCGACTCTCGGGCCCTTGTCGACCTCGTCATTGTCTGGAGTGTCCAGCACGGCTATGACGTACCCAACCGCCAGCCCTGCGACGGCTGCCAATGCAATCCACGCCCCCTGTGGGCGCCAGAGCGCTCCTGAGATCGCGATGGCCAGGATTGCCCCCAGGGCGAGCGTCCATGGAGATGCGAGTCGTCTGATGGCAGCACCTCCGATGTGAGGATCGTCCAACCTAATCGCAGGTGGGCCTATCTTCTCGGGTGCGACACACCCATAATTGGTCCGGTCGGCGCGAAGGGGTGGTAGTACATGGCACTTCGAATCTGTCGCGCTCTAGCTCGCGTGCTGTTTGCCGTCGTGATCCTCAATCCGGACCAACGGCCCAGCATCAGGATGCCCGGCCACCTCTATCGCGAGGGTCGTGCATGTACGCAGCCGGGGTGCCCCGGACGGCTCAAGTGGAACAGCCAGGGGTTGCTCAAGTGCAAGCAGTGCTTCACAACGTTCGTTCGGGCCGATTGAGACGACTATGTCGATCGCAAACTCAGCCATCGAAGTCGGCAACAAGGTTGGGCGTTCATTCAGCCTCAGTTCTATGTTGCCCGCCCTCGTGCTGGTTGGTTGGATCTTCGTCCTGGTTCCGGCAACGCTTCCCTTTGGGGCGGCGTTCAACGCGGAGGCGTTCCAAGCCAGCATCACCCAGTGGTCGCTCGCGAGGGCCGGGGCCCTGCTCTTGTCCACCTTCATCGTCGCCCTCGTGCTCCATCCCCTCCTCTTCGCGACGACCCAGCTTCTAGAGGGCTACTGGGGTCCGAGCCGGGTAGCCGTCGCGTTCGCTCACAGGAGGGCGCTTACGTACCGCGCCAGAGCGACAAAGTTGGAGGATGTTGAGGAGCAAGCCGCCCAGGCGGTCGAGCGACATGCGACATCTGCCGCCGCGGCCTCCGGGATCGCGTTAGACGGCGATGACTTCGCTGATTTTCGCGGTGGATGGCTGGCATCTCCGGGGGGCAAAATAGCCTTCCTCAGCGAGTGGAGACGAGACGCGGCGGCGAAGGCCCGCGAGGGTTTCCCCGTGGAGGGCAACCGAACGATGCCCACTCGTCTCGGGAACGCGTTGAGGCGAGACGAGGACAAGGTCGGTCAGCAATACGGACTCAGTGCGCTTGCGGTGGCTGGCCACATCAGCCTCTTGGCGCCCGCCGAGCAATCGGCGTACGTAGCGGACGCCCGCCAGCAGCTCGACAGAGCTGTGCGCCTTTGTTCCGTGGGCCTGTTCGCCGCTCTCCTCACGTTCGCCTGGCTGATCACCAGCGGATGGCTGCTGGCGCTCGCGATCGTGCCGCTTGCATTCGCGCACCTTTGCTACCGCGGCTCAGTGGCATCAGCGCAGGAATACACATACGCCGTTGCCGTGCTGCTCGACCTCAATCGGTTCACCCTCTACGACGCGCTACATCTGGATCCTCCAAGTTCGACCAGCGCGGAGGTCGCTCAAAATGAACAGCTCACGCAGTTATTGATCGGTCGGCGCGTCGATCTGCCCTACAGACACCCATGATTCGGACAAGCGAAATGACCTGACGCGTTCGGCGGCTTCGCGTGCTAAGTGCCGACACCCGGGCCGACAAGTGGCCTCACTCGCTGCGATGATCGGCCGATGAGCCCGGAGAGCGAGCCCTCAGACCCGGCCGCTCTCCGTCGCCGCCAAGCGCGGGAGAACGCCGAGTACCACCACGCGGCTGGAGCGCGGGCGGCAGAGGCCGAGGCGCGGCGGACGGCCCCGATGGTGGCGGCCTTCGCTGAGGCGATGCGGTCGGCGGGCGTCGAACCCACTCGTTTGCGGGCACTCCCCTACAGCGGCGGCGGGAGCCTGCGCACCGACGTCGTCGGCTGGTACGTGCGGCGGGACCGTCGGGCTGCCGTCGGCACGGACGGCCGCTGGTACGTGCTCGTCGTGGCGCCCAGCCTGCGGGGACGGTTGGCCGGCGTCCACGTCGAGCCCACCGACGCCCCGCTCCAGGTCGGAGCGGGTGGCCGGGACGGTGACTCGGTGGCCTTGGACGTCCTGCTCCGGCTGCGGCTGGAGGCCGGGCCCGACTACCCCTCCTGACGCCCCCCAAACGCAAAGGAGTTGGCACGCCACTTCGCTCAGCTGCGCCCCTAACGCTGGGGCCTCGCACAACCGTTGGGGTAGCTGAGGTGCGTCATAGCGCCGCCTGCCGGCTTCGTGACGGCGGGTTGCGTGCGTTGTAGGGCTGCGCCTGGAGGTCGGGAGGCGGGCAACCCTTGGACCTGCCGCCCTATGGCTTCCCCCGGGCTGTTAGGGACAACGCCTCGCCCAGAAAGCCACGGAGTTCCAGGGCGGCATCACACGACCGGCGATGCAAGCAGGTAGCGGATCCGGGTCACTGCCGGGCCACCACCGGCCAGGGCGCGAAGAGCTCGCGACCACCGACTGCTAGCAGCGCCGCAAGCGTCCAGAGTCCGACCGAGATCGAAAGGTAGTGGGCACCGTCGTACAGATTGTGGTGGTCAGGGTCACCGACCGCGTAGGCGATGAAGGGCAGAGCCACGAACCAGACCGCTGCCAGGACCGGGGCCAACCAGGTCGGCCGACGGTGGGCGAGTGCCCACCCTCCGACGACAGCACTGAGCAGAAACACCCCCAGGCCCATGGGGGCTGCCAGGAACGGGAGCGCGAGCAGAGCCGCGAGCCGCCAGAGCTTCGAGCGGCCGGTCAGGCGCGCGCATCGCAACAGCCCCAGTCCCAGCCCGCCGATCGCCGCGCTGATGATGATTGCTAGCGTGCCGGACCAGCTGAACCCCTCCGGATGGACGACGATCAGTCGCATCCACAGCCGCGCGAGCGCGCCCACCCAAGCACCCAACAGGAAACCGAGCGCGCCCGAGGCGACCACGTGTCAGACCACCAGCGGAGGCGCGGACATCATGGCCGCTGCCAGGCGTCAAGGAAGGCCAACCGCTTCTGTGCCTCGGGGTGGACGCTGAGTGCTCTCACGACGGCCATACCGCATTGTCGGCGTCGGCGACGAGGGCTGGCAAGCGATGCGCAAAGGCCCCATGTCGGCACTCACAGGCCGCGATATGTCGTTCGGGTAGGGACGACGGGGTGCGTCATACCGCCGCCTGATCGCGTCGTCTGCGCGCGCCCGGATCGCGGCATTTGCGGACGGTTCGGCGTGTGTTCACTCGCGGCGAAGTGACGCATGTCGATCCGCGCCGAAGAACGACAGGTCGCACGCCTACGGATCTGCCCATGGGCCTTCACCGCTGGCCGCGGGCGGTCGAGGAACCGGTCAGCTGCGCTTGACGCAATCACCGGGGATGGTCGGCTCCCGGCGGTGCGCCGCGGAGTGTGATGGCCCCAGGTAGCAACTCGTTGACCACCCGATCCGACGGGGTCGACACTTGGGTCACGCGAGCTGGAGGTGCACCATGAAGAACGTTCTGTGTCTCGTAGGCCGCCATGAATGGCAGCACCAGGTCAATACCGAGAGGGGAGGCCCCGGCTCCGGCTTCGACCTCTGCCGCCGTTGCGGCACGGAGAAGAAGTCCTACGGTCCGCCATCGCACGCCTCCAGGGGCATTCCGGGGTGAGACGGTGCGCGTGGACGCCTCCCCTGAACTGGGGTGCCTCGGCGCCCTCCGCTCTGTCAAGACGCCACGGAGCCCGACTGGCGGCGCTGAGACGCAGGTCTGTCCAGACCGACTCGGGGTTCAGCGGCCTTCCTCATCCACTACCCAGCGAACAGCATCACCGACGGCGCCTGGCTTTTCGACGTGAATGTTGTGTCCGGAGTCCACCCACTCGAACCTCCCCGGGGACCAGCTGGCGGCGTATGACTTCTGGAGGGGGATGATCGCCTTCGTGTAGTCCGGCCCGAATTCCGTTTGCTCGCTCCACGGTGCCCGCTTCGCCGCCAGGTACACCAACGGAACTGCGGGCCGCATGTCGCGTCGGTCGTAGGCCCACGTGTACATCGCGCAGTTGTCGATCTTCTGCAGGGACTCCTCGCCATCGGCCTTGCGGTTGACTGGGTCGCAGGGCCCACTTCCCTCGGGGACCATGCCGACGTCCTCGAGGGTGATCTCGTCGTCGAAGCTGGCGTCGACCATCACCATGCCGGCGACCTTGTCCGGATGCGCGACGGCATACGCGGACGCGACCATGCCGCCCGCTGATTGACCGATGAGCACGTACGGTCCGTCGTCCCCGACGGCTTCCATCAGTCCGTCGAGGTCGCCGACCACCATCTCCGGGGTCTGCGTCCCCTCGACGGTTTCACTGTCGCCGACGTTGGCGCGGTCGTAGCTGCAGACGCGGAAGTCCGGCTTCAGCTCACCAGTCAGGGGCCCGTAGTAGTCGTGGGACGTGACTCCCGGTTGATCTATCCACCCGTGCAGGATCACCACGGTCGGGCTCCCGGACCCCGTGCAGTGGAGGGCGAGATCGTGCCCACGGACGTTGACCAGTCCGTCCACGTCTGCGCCCTCTGCGACGGGGAGGCTGACCACGCTCAGGTTTCCGGATGGCGCAACGGAAGGGATCGCCGTGGTCGATGGTGCCGCCACGCCGCGATCCGAGGCCGACGTATCGTCGACCGCGGTGCCGGAGCAGCCAGCAATGAGAAGTGCGGTGACGGTGGCGATGCTGGCCAGTGAGAAGGGACGGTTCGTGGCGGATGCCTCCAGTGTGCCAAGTCTCGAGGTGGGGTCGGAACGCGTATACATCCGAGATCGCGCAGCGCCCCGAATGTTGCGAGCGGAGGCGTCAGCGCCGGCCCAGTCGTCAGGGGACGAAACCCGATCGCCACGATGGTCGACGCGGCGGTTCATCGGGGCTCCTGCACCGTCACGAGGGCCTGCCGGGTCGGGTCGGCCGCGCGCTTGCTGCTGCGGGCGACGACGATCGAGGCAGCGATCAGCCAGAACGGCAGCAGTACGTAAGTGACCAGGCCGCCGGGGGGGATGCCGGCGTTGCCCAGCGCACCGAGCGCACCGAGCACCAAGGTGAGGATCGCGAACCACCTCGGGAGGACGGCGGTGCGAATGCCGCCCAGCCCCATCGCGAGGAACGCGGCGGCCAAGCCGATCCCCATCCCGGCCCAGCCGAAGTACGACACGTAGTCCAGGGTGTGAAGCGCCGAGTCGTCCGAGGCGTCTGCGGCACCGTTGATCAGACCCCAGTTCCACATGACCATCTGCGAGAGGCCGGCAACGACCACCAGCCAGCCCCCGAACGCGACGCTCGAGTAGGTGGACTCGCGGCCTTCACCGGACCGCAACAGCGTGCGAACCGCCGTCGCGAAACACAGCAACGCGACGCCCATGACGACCAGGCTGGCCTGCGATCCGTAGTTGAGCCCCAGGTGGTCGCGGATGACCTGGGTGGATGCTCCTCCCGGCAGGTCGGTGGCGGAGGTGTGGCGCAGAGCGTCTTGCGCAACCCAACAGAGTCCCGCGACGGCGCCGCTCCACGGCATAACCTTCTCGAAGGTGACAGACATCGTTCGTGCCCTCTCGCTCGAGCGGGGCCGAGCGGCCCTGCGATGAGCACAAGGATGGGCGTCCCGGCGGCCCGAGCACACGAGCCAGATGTCCCGCCCGACCCGGGAAGAGTTCCCGGGGACCATTCCGCACTACTCGTGCAGGCTCCACACTGGCCGGATGGAAGTGGTGGCCGTTCTCCTCGCGTCCGGGGTTGCCGTGCTCGTCGGGCTCATGGTGCTGGTGGGTTCGGCACAACGACGCATCGGCTGGCTGCTCGTCGCCCAGGGCGTGAGTTTCGGCGCACTGCTCCTCAGCCAGGGCGCCGGCACGACCCCCGCAGCGATGATGGTCGACCAGCTCGCGTCGGGCTCCTGGGTCTTCCTGTTCACCTGGCTGGCCGTCATCGCGTACCTCGTCCCCGACGGTCACCCCCTGTCGGCACGGTGGCGCCGCTGGATGAACTGCGGGCTCGCCGGAGTCGTCGCGTTCCTCATCGGGTCCGCCGGCGACGTGACCGGTTTCCGCGAGACCCACGACGGCCAGGACCCACCGCTGCCCTGGCTCCCGGAACCGGTCTCTGCGGTGCTCGGGGTCGCCGGCCTAGTCCTCACCGTCATGCTGTTCTTCGGTGCGGCGTTCGCGGTGAGGGCCCGGCTCAATGGCTCTTCCGGGCCGACTCGGCTGCAGCTCTTGTGGCTCGTTTGGGGAGCGACCAGCATCCCCCTGTCGCTGGCGCTGCTGTGGGTGGGGCACTTCGTCCTCGACGACAGCCCGATCGCGTCCGGTGTCGCCCTGACCCTTGCCGGTGCCGCACTGCCGGTCGCGCTCGGGATCGCGATCCTGCGCCACCAGCTGTTCGACATCCGGCTCGTCCTCAGCCGCACCCTTACCTACGGCGCCCTGCTCACCGCGGTGGTTTCTCTCTACGTGCTTCTCCTACTCGCCGCGCAGCGCGTCGTCGGGCAGACCGCCGCGGGTGTGCTCGCCGTCGCCATCGTCGCGGTGGCCGTGCAGCCCGCGTACTCCGTGGTGCGACGGACGATCGAGCGGTGGGTCTACGGCTACCGCTCCGAACCGGCGGTGGCGCTGCGCAGGCTCGGCGCGCGCCTGGAGTCCGCTGACCCGCTGCACGTGGTCGAGGCGGTCACTGCCTCGGTGCGTGACGCCCTCAAGGTCGAACGAGTGTGGGTGTCGTCCCCGGATGCCGAGTTGCCCACCGACTCGTTCACGGTCCAGGTGCCGTTGGTACACCGGGACGAGCTCGTCGGTCAGCTCGTGGTGGAGGTGCCCCCGGGTCGCCGACTCTCAGCGGCTGACACCGCCCTGCTGGGTGACCTCGCCCGTCAGGCCGCAGTCACGGTGCGCGCCGCCCAGCTCGCCGAAGACCTGCAAACGTCGAGGTCCGCGATCGTCTCCGCCCGCGAGGAGGAGCGCAAACGCCTTCGCCGCGAACTGCACGACGGCGTCGGGCCATCACTGGCCGCGATCCTGCTCAAGCTTGAGGCAGCCCGGTCGCGCCAAGATGCCACGTCGCGCAATGCCCTGTTGAGGGAGATCAAGGACGAGACCAAGGCAGCGATCACCGAGGTACGGCGAGCGGTCGACGAACTCCGGCCACCCGCAATCGACGAATTCGGGCTCGCCGGGGCGATAGGTCAGCGTGCCGCATCGCTCACGACCGGCGACCTAGTGTTCGAGATGTGCCCTGCGCCGAACCTGCCTTCGCTACCCGCGGCGTCAGAGGTGGCAGCCTTCCGGATTGCCTCGGAGGCCATGACCAACGTCGCCCGGCACTCCGGCGCCACTCGGTGTCGGGTCGAGCTGAGGTGTGACCGTTGGCTCGAGCTCATCGTCTCCGACAACGGTGTAGGCGCCGACCTAGAGTCGCCACGCGGGGTCGGCTGGATCTCGATGGTCGAACGGGCCGCGGAGCTGGGTGGGACCTGCACGATCGGAGCACGAGTCGACGGCGGTCTGGTCGTGCACGCCAGGCTGCCGGGACGCCCGGCGGTTCCCACCGAGCCCGATTCCGCGGATGCTGTCGGTGCCGAGGCACTCCGATGATCCGCGTCCTCGTGGCTGACGACCATCCCGCCTACCGCCGGGGGCTCGCGCTGATGCTCGCCGAAGTGGACGACCTTGAGGTCGTCGGCTCGGCCGATACCGGCGCAGTCGCCGTGGAGATGGTCGGCGCCCTGGCCCCGGACGTGATCCTCATGGATCTGCGGATGCCAGATCTCGACGGCATCGAGGCGACCCGGCGAATCAATCGACTCGCCCCTGCGCCGGTACCCGCCGTAGTCGTCCTCACGATGTTCGACGACGACGAATCCGTCTTCACCGCAATGCGCGCAGGTGCCCGCGGCTACCTGCTCAAGGGGGCGGACCAGGACGAGATCGTCCGCGCCATCCGTGCCGTCGCGGCCGGCGAGGCCATTTTCGGCCCCGAAGTCGCTTCCCGGGTGGTCCATCACTTCGCGGCTGGGGCAGGCTCGACAACCGCAGCATTCCCTGCACTCACGGAACGCGAGCGGGAGGTGCTCGTCATGATCGCCGCAGGCAAGGGCAACGCCACCATCGCCCACGAGCTGATGATCAGCCTGAAAACCGTGCGGAACCACGCGTCGAACATCTTCACGAAGCTTCAGGTCTCCGACCGTTCGAGCGCCATCGTGAAGGCCCGCCGAGCCGGGCTGGCCGACGACAGACCCTCATAGCGGCGCTCGGAGCCGCACCTGCCCACAGGTCCCACGCCACGACCGCCTGGACGACTCGCGGCGCTATGACGCACCGGACGAATCGGTGGCCGCACTGAGGTCCTGGAACAGGTACGCGAAAGCGGTGTTCGTGTATGCGAGGCCGCGCCCGCTGGCGCGGATCTGGGCGACGTTCGCAGCCTCGGGTCGCTTCGGGACCAGGTACCGGTCAAGCCCTTCGGTACCCAGTCGGTAGCGTCCGGCTCGGTGGTGCGCGGCCGCGACGAGCCGCAGCGTCGGGTCGAGTGCGGCCAGGCAGGCGTCGCCGTGACTGGTGTTGGCCAGC
>JBBQWX010000047.1:0-26055 GCA_038210185.1 Actinomycetales bacterium | reverse complement strand
GCCGGGTGCCGCGCCGGATGCCGCCGGATGCGGTCCGATGCCGTCCCGGTCGTGCGTCAGTCGGTGGCGTGCAGGCGGCGGGCCGCCTCGGCGATCGACCCGGACAGCGACGGGTAGACCGTGAACGTCGACGCCACCTGGTCGACGTTGAGCCGGTGCTGCACGGCCAGCGTGACGGGGAAGATCAGCTCGGACGCCCGTGGCGCGACCACGACCCCGCCCACCACCGCCCCTGAACCCTTCTGCGCGAACAGCTTCACGAAGCCGTCGGTGATGCCGAGCATCTTCGCCCGGGCGTTGCGTGAGAGCGGCAGCATGAGCACCTCGGCGTCGACCACCTCGTCGTCGACGTCCTTCTGGGACACCCCGACGGTGGCGATCTCGGGGTCGGTGAAGATGTTGGCGGACACGACGCGCAGGTTGAGCGGCGCGACGGCATCCCCCAGCGCGTGCGACATCGCGATCCGGCCCTGCATGGCCGCCACCGAGGCGAGCGGCAGCACCCCGGTGCAGTCACCGGCGGCGTAGACGCCGCGCACCGAGGTGCGCGAGACCTTGTCGACGTGCACGTGCCCGGATGCCGTGAGCTCGACCCCGACGTCCTCGAGCCCGATGCCGCGGGTCTGGGGGACGGAGCCGACGGCGAGCAGGGCGTGCGAACCGGCGACCTCGCGGCCGTCTTCGAGGCGCACGACGACACCGTCGGCGGTGCGCTCGACGGCTGCCATCCGCGACCTGCCGAGCACCTCCATGCCGCGCTTGGTGAAGACGTCCTCGATGACCTGGGCTGCGTCGGGGTCCTCACCGGGCAGCACCCGGTCGCGGGAGGAGACGAGCACGACCTGCGACCCGAGCCCGAGGTAGGCCTGCGCGAGCTCGGCGCCGGTGACGCCGGAGCCGACGACGACGAGCCGCTCGGGCAGGGTGTCGAGGTCGTAGATCTGCTGCCAGGTGAGAATCCGCTCGCCGTCGGGGAGCGCGGTGTCCATGACGCGGGGGGTGGCGCCGGTGGAGATGAGCACGACGTCGGTCTCGAGCTCGTGCACCCCGTCGGCCGTCTCGGCGCGCACGGTGGTGGCGGAGGTGAGCACGGCGCGCCCGGAGAGCACGCGCACGCCCACCTCGGCCAGCCGGGTCGCGATGTCGTCGCTCTGCGCGGCGGCGAGGTCGAGCACCCGGGCGTTGACCTCAAGAAGGTCCGCCACGGCATCCGCGACCTCGTCGCCGTCGGCGTCCTCGAGGTGCACGCCGAGCTCGTGTGCGGTCTCGAAGTCGCTCATGTAGTCGGCGGTGGAGATCAGCGTCTTGCTCGGCACGCAGTCGGTGAGCACAGCGGCACCGCCGAGTCCGTCACGCTCGACCACGGTGACCTCGGCACCGAGGTGGGCGGCGACGAGGGCGGCCTCGTACCCGCCGGGCCCCCCACCGAGGATGACGACTCTGCTCGACCGCGCGCTCACGCCGACCATCCAACCATTGTGGCGGCGGCCGGCCGTCCCCACTCCGCTTCCTGCGTGCGCCCATCGGGGCGAACCCCCGGTGAACGGCGAACAGCGCGCCGGTCACGTTTGCATAGCGTCTCGAACGACACACAAAGGTACTGTTCCGAACCAAGTCAGGGTTCCCTAGAGTGCGAAAGGGCCTCGATCTCGAGACCCCGGCACTGCCGTCCATGACCCGGAGGCCAACGATGACCCACTCCTTCACCCGGCGCGCAGGCGCCCTCGCCGTGATCGGCTTCGCCGCGGCGACCGTGGTCGCCTGCTCCCCACCCAGTGACGACGACACGACCCCGGCCGCCTCCGGCTCGGGCGCAGCCGTCGACGCCAAGACCGCCACCTCCGCCGAGGCCTTCGGAGGGATGGACAAGCTCGTCGCCGCCGCCAAGGCCGAGGGCGCCCTCAACGTGATCGCCCTGCCCCCGGACTGGGCGAACTACGGCGAGGTCATCAAGGGCTTCCAGGCGAAGTACCCCGAGATCAAGATCACCAGCGACCAGCCCGACGCGAGCAGCGCCGACGAGATCTCGACCGCCCAGCGGCTCAAGGGCCAGGCCGGCGCCCCGGACGTCTTCGACGTCGGTGCCGCCGTGGCGTTGGCGAACACCGCGATGTTCGCCCCCTACCAGGTGGCCACCTGGAAGGACATCGGCGACGAGTTCAAGGAGCCGACCGGCTTGTGGGTCAACGACTACGGCGGCTACATGAGCATCGGCTACGACTCGGCCAAGGTGCCCGCGCCGACCAGCGTCGCCGACCTGCTCAAGGCCGACTACAAGGGCAAGGTGGCCCTCAACGGCAACCCGACCGAGGCCGGCGCGGCCTTCGCCGGGGTACAGATGGCCTCGGTCGCCAACGGCGGCACGGTCGGTGACCTCACCAAGGGCGTCGACTTCTTCAGCCAGCTGAACAAGGCCGGTAACTTCCTGCCCGTCGACCCGACCCCGGCCACCATCGAGTCGGGCCAGACCCCCGTGGTCATCGACTGGGACTACCTCAACGCCGCCCAGACGGCCAAGCTGCCGAGCTGGAAGGTGATGGTGCCCAAGGAGTCCGTCATCGCCGGGTACTACTTCCAGGCGATCAACGTCGACGCCCCGCACCCGGCCGCCGCGCGGCTGTGGCAGGAGTGGCTCTACTCCGACGAGGGCCAGAACCTCTGGCTCAAGGGTGGCGCCCGGCCGATTCGCTTCGACGCCATGAAGACGGCGGGCACGCTCGACATGGAGGCGGCGGCCGCGCTGCCCCCCGTCGAGGGCACCCCGATCGTGCCGACCCAGGCCGACGCCGAGTCCGGCAAGACCTACCTGGCTGCCAACTGGGCCAACGCGGTTGGCTGACGCACCCCGCAGGAGGGCACTCGGCAGGCATCGCCCGTCGAGTGCCCTCCTGGGCGTCGTCCCCTTCTTCGCCTACACGACGGTCTTCTTGCTGATCCCGACGCTGGTGGTGCTGGTCGGTGCGTTCCTCGACGGCAACAACGGCTTCACGTTCGGCAACGTTCAGGCGCTGACCACACCGGCCGTGATGCGCGCCTTGCGCAACTCCGTCGTGCTCTCCGCGGTGACCGCCGTCGGCGGCGCGGTGATCGGCGGCATCCTCGCGTATGCCGTGAGCACGGCGAAGGCGAGCAGCGTCACCAAGCGCTTCATCACCTCGCTGTGCGGAGTGCTCGCCCAGTTCGGTGGTGTCGCACTGGCGTTCGCGTTCACCGCGTCGTTCGGCATGACCGGTCTGATCACCCTCTGGCTGAACAACATGGGGGTCGACACCGGCACCGGCTTCTGGCTCTACGGGTGGAACAAGGGCCTGATGCTGGTCTACCTCTACTTCCAGGTGCCGCTCATGGTCATCGTGTTCCTCCCTGCCGTGGAGGGGCTGCGGCCCCAGTGGCGTGAGGCCACCGAGACGCTCGGGGGCTCGACCTGGACGTTCTGGCGCCGGGTCGCCGGCCCCATCCTGCTGCCGTCGTTCGTGGGCGCGATGCTGCTGCTGTTCACGAACGCGTTCTCCGCCTACGCCACCGCAAAGGCCCTCATCTCCCAGGGCACCCCGCTGCTGCCGCTGCAGATCGCCGGCACGCTCAGCTCCGAGGTCATCCTCGGGCAGGAGAACGTCGGCAAGGCGATGGCCCTGGCGATGGTCGTGGTCGTCGCCGTCGTCATGACGGCCTACGTGTTCCTCGACCGTCGGGCGAGCCGCTGGATGCAGCGATGAGCGGCCAGCGCGCGGCGTACCGGCGCCGCCAGACCGCCTTCCGCTGGGTGGCGCTCACCGTGGCGGTCGCCGCGTTCGCCGCCCCGCTGCTCGGGGCCTTCGACTTCACCACGCAGGGTCCCGGTGGCAACGGCCGCACCACCGAGACCTGGCTGACCCTCGTCGACGTCAGCAAGGTGACCACGGACTACCCGGCCCTGCGCGAGGGCTTCCTCGCCTCGGTCGGCCTCGCGATCGTCACCCCGCTGGTCATGCTGCTGATCCTCGTGCCGACGATGACGTGGGTGCGGCTGCGCCTGCCGGGCCTGTCGCGCACCGTCGAGTTCATCTGCCTGCTCCCCCTCACCGTGCCCGCCATCGTGCTCGTGGTCGGGCTCGGGCCGGTCTACGCCTGGGTCTACTACCTGCTCGGTTCCTCGACACTGTGGCTGTCCCTGGCCTACGTCGTGCTCGTGCTCCCCTATGCCTACCGGTCGCTGGATGCCGGGCTGCGCGCCATCGACGTGCGCACCCTGTCCGAGGCGGCCCGGTCGCTCGGGGCGTCGTGGTTCACCGTGATGCGCCGCATCGTGCTGCCCAACCTTCGCTCGGCGGTGCTCTCGGCGTCGTTCCTCTCCGTCGCACTGGTGCTCGGCGAGTTCACCATCGCCCTGCTGTTCAGCAAGAAGAACCTCCAGGTCGCGATGTACGAGCTGGGCAAGTCCGACGCGAAGATCTCGGTCGCCGTGGGTCTGCTGGCGCTCGCCTTCGCCTTCCTCGTGCTCTTCGCGATGTCCTTCGTCGGCAGCAGCACCGCCGGCAGCTCGCCGTTCGCCCGCCTCAGGCGCTTGCGCGCCGTCCACAAGGAGCCCGCCGCATGACGCTCGCCCCCACCCGTGGCACCGCCGTGCGCCTCACCGACCTGCACCGTGTCTACGGCGGTGTCGCGGCCCTGGACGGGCTCACCCTGCACATCGAACCGGGTGAGTTCGTCGCGTTGCTCGGGCCCTCCGGGTGTGGCAAGACCACGGCACTGCGCTGCCTCGCTGGGCTCGAGGACCCCGACTCCGGCACGGTCGAGGTCGGTGGGCACGACCTGACCCGGGTGCCCGCCAACAAGCGTGACATGGGAATGGTGTTCCAGGCCTACAGCCTGTTCCCGCACATGACGGCCCGGCAGAACGTCGAGTTCGGCCTCGAGCTGCGCGGCCGCGACCGGGCCACGCGCCAGGCACGAACCGCCGAGATGCTCGACCTCGTCGGGCTCGACACGCACGCCGACAAGTACGCCCACCAGCTCTCCGGCGGGCAGCAGCAGCGGGTGGCCCTCGCCCGGGCGCTGGCCATCGAGCCGCAGGTGCTGCTGCTCGACGAGCCGCTGTCGGCGCTGGACGCCAAGGTGCGCGCCCAGCTGCGTGACGAGATCCGCCGCATCCAGCTCGAGGTCGGCACCACCACCCTCTTCGTCACCCACGACCAGGAGGAGGCCCTCGCCGTGGCCGACCGCGTCGGCGTCATGTCCGTCGGACGGCTCGAACAGCTCGCGCCCCCGGCCGAGCTGTACAGCGCACCGCAGACCCCCTTCGTCGCCGACTTCGTCGGACTGACCAACCGCGTTCGGGCCCGGGTGGAGGGCACCACCGCCCACCTCCTCGGCGGCAGCGTGCCGCTGCTGCCCGGCTCCGCAAGCGGCCCCGAGGCGCTGGTCCTGGTGCGCCCCGAGGGGGTGCACGTCGAGCACGCGGCCGACGGCACGGCATCCGTGGTCAGCGCGAGCTTCCTCGGGGGTCACGGCCGGGTCATCGTCCGCATCCCCGACGGCACGCTCCTCACCGTGCAGGTTGCGAACACCGAGGTGACCGGGTTCGCCCCGGGCGACCCCGTGAGCCTCTCCCCCCGCGGCGACGCCGCGCTGGCCGTCGCGGGGTGAGCTTCCGGGCGGGCCATGGCGCAGACGACGAAGGCCCGGTGCGGTGGGGACCGGCGCCGGCCGTGGTGGTGGCACACCGCTGCCGGACGTCAGCGTCCTGGTGTCCGACCAGGTGGGGTGGACGGCGTGTGCGCGACAGGCCGCAGCCGCCGCTGTCGACCCGGGGGCGGGCGGAATCACCACGTGCTACGGCCAGGCCGGGGCGATCGCGCGCTTCGGGCCCGCGTCGTGCTCGGTGCTCGCTCGGCTCGACAACGGGGTCGGGGTCGACCACGAGGAGCGGGGGGCACCGGTCGCCGTCTGCCGCGACCCACTGCGGCCGTGGTCGCAGCTCTGGCCACGCCTGGCCCACCTCGACTGAGCCCCGACCCCGACCCCAGGCCCCGACCCCAGGCCCCGACCCCGACCCCGACCCCAGGCCCCGACCCCGACCCCCACCCCGGCTGCTGCCGACTTCAATGCGAGACACCCACCTTGATCGCGGCCCAGGAGGCAGCGGGAGGTGGGTATCTCGCAATGGGTGGTTGGCGGCTACCGGGGGGTGGGCCCGGCATCCGCCGGCTTGGTCACTTCGGCATCCGCCGCTCAGGTCACTTCGGCATCAACACGCCGTCGATGACGTGGATGACACCGTTGCTCGCCTCGACGTCGGTCGCGGTGACGTTGACGGTGGCGCCTGCCGCATCGGTCAGGGTGACCTTGTCACCGTCGACGTTCACGGTGAGCTCGCCGCCCTGCACTGTCTTCACCTTCTGCCCGTCGAGCTTGACCACGTCTGCGGCCATCACCTTGCCGGGCACCACGTGGTAGGTGAGGATCTGGGTGAGGTCACCCTTGGGGTCCTTGAGCAGGGTGTCGACGGTGCCCGCGGGCAGCGCCGCGAAGGCCGCGTCGGTCGGGGCGAAGACCGTGAAGGGCCCCTCGCCCTTGAGGGTCTCGACCAGCTCGGCCGCGGTCAGGGCGGCGGCGAGGGTGGTGAAGTCGCCGGCCGCCACGGCGGTGTCGACGATGTCGGCGGAGGCCATCGACTCGCTCGGCGAGGCGCTCGGCGACGCCGGGGCGGAGCTGGTCATCGGGGCGGAGCTGCTGGCGGCCGTGTCGGCGTCGTCGCTGCCACAGGCGGCGGTCGTGAGGGCGAGAGCCGCAATGGCTGCCACGGGAAGAATGCGTCGCATCGCAGGGAGTCCTTTCAGGAGGTGATCTGACACCACTTCTTCCGCCGGCGCGGTCCTCGTGGATGCACTTCCTTCGACAAACTTTCAACGAGTGGTTCGGCCGGCCCGGATGCCGAGCACTTCCTCGCGCTTCCCCGCCCCGCCCCGTGCGGCGCGGCGGGCGGCGCGGCGGACGGGGCGGCGGTCGACGACGTCGGCGAGCTGCGAGCTGGCGACCACGAGCACCTCGAACCACCGCAGCCACCCACGGATTCGAGGTGATGTCCTGGTCCCTCGCGCCTGCATCTCACCTCGAACCACCCCACCACCTCCCGGTTCGAGGTGATGTCCTGGTCCCTCACGCCTGCGTTTCACCTCGAACGGGCACGGCGAGGTCGGGCGCCCCCGTGCGTGGCCCGGCATCCCACGGCCTCGCTACGCTGCGCTGCGTGACCGACAACGCCGCCGCCCACGACCTCACCGACCCCGCGACCGACCCCTTCGAGGTCGCCGACGCCGCCGCCGCCGTCATCCGCGAGCGCACCGGGGTGCAGCGGCACGACATCGCCCTGGTGCTCGGCTCCGGCTGGGCCCAGACCGGCGACCTCATCGGCGAGACGCACACCACGATCGACAACACCGACGTCCCGGGCTTCGCCAGGGCCGCCGTCGCGGGCCACTCGGGGGTCATGCGCTCGGTCGCCATCGGCGACACCGGCCGACGAGCCCTCGTCTACGGCACCCGGACCCACTACTACGAGGGGCGCGGGGTGCGCGCGGTGGTGCACGGCATCCGCACCGCAGCCGCCGCCGGGTGCCGCACGGTGGTCATCACCAACGGCTGCGGCGGGCTTCGCCGGGAATGGGTGCCCGGCACGCCGGTGCTGATCTGCGACCACATCAACCTCACGGCGGCCTCACCCATCGAGGGCGCGAACTTCGTCGACCTCACCGACCTCTACTCACCCCGCCTGCGAACGATCGCCAAGGAGATCGACCCGGAGCTCGACGAGGGCGTCTACGTGCAGTTCCGCGGGCCGCACTACGAGACTCCGGCCGAGGTGCGCATGGCCGGCATCCTCGGTGGCGACCTGGTCGGCATGTCGACCTCCCTCGAGGCGATCGCCGCGCGGCAGAGCGGGCTCGAGGTGCTCGGCATCTCGCTCGTCACCAACCCCGCCGCCGGCATCTCGAGCACCCCGCTCAGCCACGACGAGGTGCTCGAGGCGGGCCGCGACGCCGCCGATCGCTGCGGTCGTCTCCTCGCCGCCGTCGTCGGCCGGATCTGAGGCCCGCCATGGCTCCCGCCGCCGACCCCGTCGCCGACCTGCCCGCTGCCGCTCGCGCCTGGGCCGCGGACGACCCGGATGCCGCCACCCGCGCCGAGCTCGAGGGCCTCGCGTGCGCCGCGGAGGGCGGCGACGCGGACGCCGCCTCCGAGCTGGCCGACGCGATGTCGGGGATGCTCGAGTTCGGCACCGCCGGCCTACGCGGCCGCCTGGGCGGTGGACCCAACCGGATGAACCGCGCGGTCGTCATCCGTGCGGCAGCAGGGCTCACGTCCTACCTGAAGACCCTCGACCCCGAACCCTTCGTCGTCGTGGGCTACGACGCCCGCACCAACAGCGACGTGTTCGCGCACGACACCTGCGCGGTGGTCGTCGGCCTGGGGGGTCGGGCGATGGTGCTGCCCCACCCGCTGCCGACCCCGGTGCTGGCGTACGCGATCCGCCACCTGGGCGCGGATGCCGGCGTGATGGTGACCGCGTCGCACAACCCGCCCGAGGACAACGGGTACAAGGTGTACCTCGGCGACGGCTCGCAGATCGTGTCGCCGGTCGACGGGCTCATCGCCGCCGAGATCGCCGCAGTCCCGACGGTGGCGTCCGTGCCCCGAGCCGCCGACGGCTGGCACACCCTCGACGACTCGGTGCTCGAGGCCTACCTCGACGACGTGCGCACGGTGGTGTCACCGGACAGTCCTCGGGAGGTCACCGTGGTGCACACGGCCCTGCACGGCGTGGGCTCGGAGACCGTGCGGAGGGCCTTCCTGGCGGCCGGCTACGCGGCACCCATCCCGGTGGCCTCGCAGGCCGAGCCCGACCCGATGTTCCCCACTGTGTCCTTCCCCAACCCGGAGGAGCCGGGGGCGATGGATGCCGCGCTCGACCTTGCGGAGCAGACCTCACCCGACGTGGTCATCGCCAACGACCCCGACACCGACCGGTGCGCCGTGGCGGTGCCGGGCCCGGGCGGCTGGCGGATGCTGCGTGGTGACGAGGTCGGCGCGCTGCTCGGCTCACACGTGCTCTCTCGTGGGGTGGCCGGCGGGGTGCTTCCCGACTCCGCCGACTGTGTGTTCGCGAACTCGATCGTCTCCTCGCGGCAGCTCGCCGCGATGTGCCGGGCCGCCGGCGTGCGGCACGAGGAGACGCTGACCGGGTTCAAGTGGATCGGCAGGGTGCCTGGTCTGCGCTATGGCTACGAGGAGGCGCTCGGCTACTGCGTCGACCCGGCACGAGTGCGCGACAAGGACGGTGTGTCCGCGGCGTTGCTCGTGGCAGAGCTCGTCGCCACCCTGCGCTCGCAGGGTCGATCGATTCCCGACCGCCTAGACGACCTGGCTCGCGCGCACGGGGTGTACGCCACCGACGCGTTCTCGGTGCGGGTCGACGACCTGTCGTTGATCGGCCGGATCATGGCCCGGCTTCGGGCCTCCCCGCTGACGTCCGTGGCCGACGTCGACGTGGTGCGCGCCGACGACCTCGCACGCGGCGACGGCGGGCTGCCGCCGACCGAGGGCCTGCGCTACTACCTCGCCGACGACTCCCGCATCATCGTGCGGCCGTCGGGCACCGAGCCCAAGCTCAAGGTCTACCTCGAGGTGATCGAGCCGGTGGGTTCGCACGCGCCCGGGACCTCGGACGCCGGGGTAGTACGGGCGGCGAGGGCGAGCGCCGCGGCCCGGCTCGCCGGCATCCGCGCCGACCTCGAGGCCGCCACCGCTCTCTGACGCGTACCCCGAGTGACCAATAGGTCACTCTAGGTACGGTCGCACGTACCCCGAGTGACCTATTGGTCGATGTGGGTACGGTCGCACGTACCTCGAGTGACCTATTGGTCGATGTGGGTACGGTCGCACGTACCCCGAGTGACCTATTGGTCGATGTGGGTACGGTCGCACGTACCCCGAGTGACCTATTGGTCGATGTGGGTACGGTCGGCTCCCCTGTGGTCAGGAGGAGACGGCACGACATCCGCGGTGTCGGGGGAAGCGCGCCACCACAGACCGTGACCTGCCGTCGCCACCGCCCGTATGCTCGACCGGTGAGCACCGCCACCGCCGTCGACCCCACGGGGCGCGCCCGAGAGCTGCTCGGTGTGTCCCGCCTGACCAACCGGGCCCTCACGAGCTGGCTGCACGGCCTGCCCGGTGTCGACCAGGTGGGCTGCGAGGAGCGGGCCGCCGGGCTGGGCACCCGCTCGATCAAGACGACGAGCAAGGCGTGGGCGATCGACACCGCCATCTCGATGATCGACCTCACGACGCTCGAGGGCGCCGACACCCCCGGCAAGGTGCGCGGCCTGGCGACCAAGGCCCTCGTCCCCGACCCGACCGACGCCTCCACCCCGCGCCCGGCCGCGGTCTGTGTCTATGGCGACATGGTGACGACGGCCAAGGACGTGCTCGGCAGCAGCGGCGTCAAGGTCGCGGCCGTGGCCACCGCCTTCCCCAGCGGCCGCGCGAGCCTTCCCGTGAAGCTCGCCGACGTCGCGGATGCCGTGACGGCGGGTGCCGACGAGATCGACATGGTCATCGACCGCGGGGCGTTCCTCGCCGGTGACTACCTCACCGTGTTCTCCCAGATCGCCGAGGTCAAGGCGATCTGCGGCAGCGCCCGGCTCAAGGTGATCATGGAGACCGGCGAGCTCGTCACCTACGACAACGTGCGCCGCGCCTCGTGGCTGTCCATGCTCGGCGGCGGCGACTTCATCAAGACCTCCACCGGCAAGGTCTCCCCCGCCGCGACCCTTCCGGTCACGCTGGTCATGCTCGAAGCCGTGCGCGACTGGCGCGAGACGACGGGCGACCAGATCGGCGTGAAGCCCGCGGGCGGCATCCGCACGAGCAAGGACGCCATCAAGTTCCTCGTGGCCGTCAACGAGATCGCCGGCGACGCCTGGCTCGACAAGCACTGGTTCCGCTTCGGCGCCTCGAGCCTGCTCAACGACCTGATCCTGCAGCGCCAGCGGATGCGCACCGGCGCCTACTCCGGCGGCGACTACGTGGCCGACGACTCCCCCAGCCTCTACTGACTCAACCCCACGAGCGACCGCGACCGAGCAGCACGGATCGAGGAACGAGAACCATGTCCCCCTTCGAGTACGCCCCGGCACCCGAGTCCCGGGCCGTCGTCGACATCGCGAGCAGCTACGGCCTCTACATCGGCGGCCGGTTCGTCGAGGCCACCGGTGGCGCACCGTTCAAGACGCTCAACCCTGCCACCGAGGAGGTGCTCGCCGAGGTGTCCGAGGCGAGTGCCGACGACGTGGATGCCGCGGTGCGCGCCGCACGCACCGCCTACGACCGCGTGTGGTCCCGGATGAGTGGTGCCGACCGCGGCAAGTACCTCTTCCGGATCGCGCGCATCCTGCAGGAGCGGGCCCGCGAGTTCGCCGTGCTCGAGACGCTCGACAACGGCAAGCCGATCAAGGAGTCCCGCGACGTCGACCTTCCCCTGGCTGCGGCTCACTTCTTCTACCACGCGGGCTGGGCCGACAAGCTCGACCACGCCTCCCTCGGCCCGAACCCCCGCCCGCTCGGCGTCGTGGGCCAGATCGTGCCCTGGAACTTCCCGCTGCTCATGCTCGCGTGGAAGATCGCACCGGCGCTGGCGTGCGGCAACACGGTGGTGCTCAAGCCGGCCGAGACCACCCCGCTCACCGCCCTGCTGTTCGCCGACGTGTGCGAGCAGGCCGAGCTGCCCCCGGGTGTCGTCAACATCGTCACCGGTGCCGGCGCCACCGGGCAGGCCATCGTCGACCACCCCGGCATCGACAAGCTCGCGTTCACCGGCTCGACGGCGGTCGGCAAGATGATCGCCCGCTCGATCGCCGGCACCCGCAAGACCGCCACCCTCGAGCTCGGTGGCAAGGCGGCCAACATCATCTTCGACGACGCCCCCATCGACCAGGCCGTCGAGGGCATCGTCAACGGCATCTTTTTCAACCAGGGCCACGTGTGCTGCGCGGGCAGCCGGATCCTGGTGCAGGAGAGCATCGCCGACGAGCTCGACCACCGGCTCAAGCGACGGCTGGCCACCCTGCGTGTCGGCGACCCGATGGACAAGAACACCGACGTCGGCGCGATCAACTCCCGCAAGCAGCTCGACCGCATCGAGGAGATGGTGGCCGTCGGCGAGGCCGAGGGCGCCGAGCGCTGGGACTCCGGGTGCGAGCTGCCGACCAACGGGTTCTGGTTCCGCCCCACCGTCTTCAGCGGGGTGAGCCAGACGCACCGGATCGCCCAGGAGGAGATCTTCGGGCCGGTGGTGTCGGTGCTCACCTTCCGCACCCCGGCCGAGGCGGTTGCGAAGGCGAACAACACGCCCTACGGCCTGTCCGCCGGCGTCTGGTCCGAGAAGGGCAGCCGCATCCTGTGGGTCGCCGACCAGCTGCGCGCCGGCGTCGTGTGGGCCAACACGTTCAACAAGTTCGACCCCACCTCGCCGTTCGGGGGCTACAAGGAGTCGGGCTACGGCCGCGAGGGCGGCCGGCACGGGCTCGAGGCCTACGTGAGCACTGGGGGTGCGAAGTGACTGCGCGAGTCGACGTCCGCAAGACCTACAAGCTCTACATCGGCGGCAAGTTCCCGCGCAGCGAGAGCGGCCGTTCCTACGAGGTGTATGCCGCGCCGTCCGGTGCCGCTGCGCGCCGCGGGTCTGCTTCTCGCGTACCGAAGTTCCTCGCGAACGCCGCGCTGGGCTCACGCAAGGACGCCCGGGATGCCGTCGTCGCGGCGCGCAAGGCGCAGCCGGGTTGGGCGGGGGCCACGGCCTACAACCGCGGCCAGGTGCTCTACCGGGTGGCCGAGGTGATGGAGTCGCGCCGGGCGCAGCTCGTGCAGGACGTGCGCGACAGCGAGGGGCTGACGGCGGCGCGCGCCGAGGCCGTGGTGTCCGAGGCGATCGACCGCTGGGTCTGGTACGCCGGGTGGTCCGACAAGTTCACCCAGGTGCTCGGCGGGCTCAACCCCGTGGCGGGCCCCTACTTCGACATCTCCGCCCCTGAGGCCACCGGTGTCGTGGCGGTGCTGGCGCCGCAGAGGTCCAGCCTGCTCGGGCTGGTGTCGGTCGTGGCCCCCGTCATCGTCTCGGGCAACACGGCCGTGGTGCTGACCAGTGCGGACCGCCCGTTGCCGGCGATCACGCTGGCCGAGTGCCTCGCCACCTCCGACGTTCCGGGCGGCGTGGTCAACATCGTCACCGGGCGCACCGCCGAGATGGCGCCGTGGCTCGCCAGCCACCGCGACGTCAACGCGATCGACCTCACCGGTGCCGCGGATGCCGACGGGGTCGAGTGGGGTGCGCTGGAGGAGGCTGCGGCCGAGAACCTCAAGCGAGTGCTGCGCCCGGGTGGCACTGGAACCGAGGCAGTCGAGCCCGACTTCTTCGTGACGCCGGACCTCTCGCGGCTCACCGCCTTCCTCGAGACAAAGACGGTCTGGCACCCCAAGGGCCGCTGACGCGCCCGACCCGCGCGCCGGCATCCCAGCACTCGTCCCAACTTTTTCGCCCGATGCCGGAAGCTTCACCTTCGCACCCCAACCGTTGGGGTGCGAAGGTGAAGGTACTCGCATCGGGCGAGAAAGCTGGGACCAGCCGGGGGGCCGTAGGCTCGTGGCCCGTGACTGACGAAGGGCGGCGCTCCCCCGACACGGCCCCCGCCGCCCCTGACCGCCGGCGGGTGGTCGTCCTCGCCGGGCCCAGCGGCGCCGGCAAGTCGCGGCTCGCGGCTCGGCTGCACTCCGCACACGGGTGGCCGATCTTCCGTCTCGATGACTTCTACCGCGACCTCGACGACCCCGCGATGCCGCGCAGCGAGGGCCTCGGGATCATCGACTGGGACCACCCCGACAGCTGGGATGCCGAGCGGGCCGTCGCCTCGCTGTGCGAGCTGGTCGACACCGGTCGCACCGAAACCCCGGTCTACGACATCTCGACCAGCCGCGCGGTCGGGCACCACGAGGTCACGGCCGGCCCGACCGCCCTGGTCATCGCCGAGGGCATCTTCGCCGCCGAAGTCGTCGGCCGGCTGCGGGCGTGCGGCGTGCTGCACAGCGCCTGGTGCGTTCACCACCGGCCGGCCGTCACGTTCGTGCGTCGCCTGGCCCGCGACCTCAAGGAGCGCCGCAAGCCGCCGGTCACGCTCGTGCGGCGAGGCCTGACCCTGATGCGCGCCGAGCCGGAGATCGTCCGCCGCCAGACCGAGCTGGGCGCGCAGCCGGCACGCGCGAGCGACCTCGAGCGGCAGCTCGCCCCGGTCGGCTGACCACCGCATCACCAGCTAGCAGCGGGAAGGACCCGACCCGGCACAGCGCGCTCGGATGCGTCGGTTAGGGTCGTGCCGTGGCTGAGAAGGGGACGCGATGATGGGTGAGGGACCGTGGGTCGCACCGGGATCCGCGCCGCCCCCCGAGCAGTCACCGCCCGCTGCCCCGGTCCCACCCCCCGGGTACGCACCGCCCCCACAGGCCTACCCGGCAGCACCCCCCGGGTACGGCGCGGCACCCGGAGCGGGCTACCCCGCAGCACCCCCGGGCTACCCCGCAGCACCCCCGGGCTACCCGGCACCACCCCCGGGCTACGCTGCACCACCCCCGGGCTACCCCGCACCGCCCCCCGGGTACGGCGCCTCTCCCCCGCCGGGGTTCGCCGCACCCCCGCCGGCCGCCGGGCCTCGCATCGCCGGCATGGAGTTCCGGCCCGGCATCATCGCGCTGCGGCCACTGACCCTGGGTGACCTCTGGGGTGCCGTCGCCAAGGCGATCCGGGGAAACATCGCCGCCACGATCGGGCTGGCGGTCCTCACCTCGCTGGTCTGCCTGGTGCCGACCACCGCGCTCGGCGCCTGGGTGGCGAGCAAGGAGACGCTCAGCTTCGAGGACGACGACTTCGGTCTCTACGGCGTCGTCGGCACCTACCTGCCCGCCCTGGGGTCGATCATCTCCTCGATCGCCCTCACCGGGTTCCTCGCGTACGTCATCGGCCAGGCCGTGCTCGGACGCAAGGTCGGCATCGGCGAGACCTGGGACGGCACCAAGGGGCGCCTCCTCGCGATCGCAGGCGCCGTGCTGGTCACCTTCGTCGGCGCGCTGCTCATCACGGCGGCGCTCCTGGGCCCGCCGGTCGCCTGGCTCGTATCGATCGGCCGTGCCGAAGCGGGGCCGATCCTGGTGCTCCTGCTGGCGGGCCTGGTGGCGGTGCTGCTCTACCTGTGGCTCTGGACCCGTCTGGCGTTCGTCACCGCCGTCATCGTGCTCGAGGGACGCGGCGTCCGGTCGGCCTTCGCGCGCTCGTGGCAGCTCACCTCCGGAATGCCGTTCTGGCGCATCTTCGGCATCCGCCTGCTCACCTCCATCGTCGTCGGCTTCGCGGCGCAGATCATCACCGTGCCCCTGAGCCTGCTCGGGCTCGCCCTGGTCCTGATCGTCGGCCAGGAGCAGAACCTGTTCATCTGGCAGGCGGTGCTCGCCGGCATCGCCACACTTATCAGTGGGGCGATCACCACACCCTTCTCGGCCGGCGTCGACGCGCTGATGACGATCGACCAGCGCATCCGGCGTGAGGGCCTGGACGTGCAGCTCATCCACGCCGCCCAGCAGGGTGGTCCCGCTCCGTGGCCGAGCGCCGCCAGGGCCCGCTGAGCCGGTGCGACTCGACCCACCCCTGGACCCCACGTCGCCGGAGGCGCGGCGGTGGCTCGAGGACGAGCTGCGCAAGGGCGTCTACAACGAGCAGAAGGGCCTGCTCCAGCGACTCTGGGACTGGCTGACCGGGCTGGGCTCCGGGGGCGAGGGCGTGGGGTTCCCCCCCTGGACCATCTGGGTCGCCGTGCTCGTCGGTGCCGCCGTCGTCGCCCTGGTCCTGGCCCGGTCGCTGCGCGCCGAGCGCCGGATGACCGGGCGGCGCGGGACCGGCGTGCTCGAGGGCCCGACCCGCACCGCCGCCGAGCACCGCACCGCCGCCCGGGTGGCGCTCGACGCGGGCGACGCCGACACGGCCGTGCTCGAGGCCTACCGGGCGATCGCCCGTTCCGCCGTCGAGCGCACCCTGCTCGACGACCTGCCCGGACGCACCGCCCACGAGGTGGCGGTCGCGCTGGGGCCGGTGTTCCCGGCATCCGCGTCGTCGCTCGCCACGGCGGCCGACGTGTTCGACGCCGTGCGCTACGGCCGACGCGCGGCCCGGCTCGAGTCGGCCCGCGACCTCGTGGCGCTCGACGCCGCACTGGCCACCACGCGGCCGGTGCTGCCCGACCCGGCAACGGCGGGGCTGCGGTGAGCACGACCCTCGAGGCGACGGGCGCGCCGGCCCAACCCGCCGCGGCAGCCCGCTGGACCCGCGATCGGGTGCGTCGCACGGCGGCCTACGCCGGCGTCGTCGGGCTCGGGCTGGTGCTCGTCGTGCTGCTCGCGCTGTCGGCGCAACGCCCCACCGGCGCACTCGACCCCGAGAACCCCGGCCCCGAGGGTGGGCGAGCTCTTGCCGAGGTGCTGCGCACCCAAGGGGTCGAGGTGGAGGTCGTCCGGTCCATCGACGCCCTCGAGGCGAGCCGACCCGGTGCCGACACCACCGTGTTCGTCGGCGACCCGACCGACCTCGGCCCGGGCGCCACCGAGCGGCTCGCCGTGTCGGCCCGGCCGGCCGGCCGCATGGTGCTGCTGGGGGTCGGCGGCGAGCAGCTCACCGCCCTCGGGATGCCGGTCGACGCCTTTCCCGGTGGTGGCGACGCCCTCGTGGCCGGGTGCAGCAGCGAGGTGGCCCGCAGGAGTGACGTCGTCACCGCGTGGGACACGAGGTATCTGGTGCAGGGCGACGCCCCGGGCGCGACCTCGTGCTTCGTGCTGCCCTCGACCGACGGCCCGCCCGACGGCCCGCCCGACCGGCCCGACCCCGACGGCCGCTACGGCGCCGCCATGGTGCAGCTCGACGCCACCGCCGCGCACCCCGAAGCGGTGCTGGCCGGCCTGGGCCCGGCCTGGACCAACGAGCTCATCACCGACGACAGCCACGCCGGCACCGCGGTGCGCGCCCTCGGGTCGACGCCTCGCCTGGTCTGGTACCAGCCCGGCACGGGCGACGCCTTCGCCCCCGGCCCCGGCGGCATCGACCCGCTCGGCGGCGGCTCGGTGTGGCCCTCCTGGACCGGCCCGGCCATCGTGCTGCTCCTCAGCGCCGTGGTGCTCCTCGCGCTCTCGCGGGGCCGGCGCCTCGGCCCGCTCGTGCACGAGCCGCTTCCGGTGGTGGTGCGCGCCATCGAGACCACCGAGAGCCGGGGCCGCCTCTACCGCAAGGCCGGCGACCGGGCTCGCGCGGCAGCCGTGCTCCGGGCCGGCAGCTCGCAGCGCCTCGCGCGGCGCCTGGCCCTGGGTCGCGGCGCCGGCCCGGACGCCCTGGTGCACGCCGTGTCCCTGTCCACCGGGCTGCCCGGCCCCGATGTGGCTGACATCCTGTGCGGACCCGCACCCGCCGACGACACCGCCCTGATCCACCTGGCCCAGCAGCTCACCGACCTCGAGGAGAGGGTCCGCCACCCATGACCGAGCACCCCACCAGCCCACCAGCCACCGACCCCGGTCCGCCCCCGCCGGATGCCGGGGGCCCGCCTCCCGCGCCGGGTGCGGCTCCCGCGCCGGGTGCGGCTCCCGCGCCGGGTGCGGCGTCCACGGGACCGTCGGCCGACGCGCAACGCGCCCGGTCGGCGCTGCTGGCCGTGCGCGCGGAGGTGGCCAAGGCGGTCGTCGGCCAGGACGCCGCCGTCGCCGGACTGCTCGTGGCCCTGTTGTGCCGCGGCCACATCCTGCTCGAGGGCGTGCCCGGCGTCGCGAAGACGCTGCTCGTGCGCGCCCTCGCCGCCGCGCTCGACGTGGAGACCAAGCGGGTGCAGTTCACCCCTGACCTGATGCCCGGCGACCTCACCGGCTCGCTGGTGTTCGACGCGCGCTCGAGTGACTTCGCCTTCCGCCCCGGGCCGGTCTTCACCAACCTGCTGCTCGCCGACGAGATCAACCGCACCCCGCCGAAGACCCAGTCGGCCCTGCTCGAGGCGATGGAGGAGCGGCAGGTCACCGTCGACGGCCAGCCGCACCCGCTGCCCTCACCGTTCATGGTCGCCGCCACCCAGAACCCCGTCGAGTACGAGGGCACCTACCCGCTGCCCGAGGCCCAGCTCGACCGGTTCCTGCTCAAGGTCGTGCTGCCGCTGCCGCAGCGCAACGACGAGGTGCAGGTCCTGCGACGGCACGCGAGCGGGTTCGACCCGCGCGACCTGGCCGCGGCCGGCATCCGGCCCGTGGCGACCGTCGGCGACCTCGACGCCGGCGTCGCTGCCGTGCGCGAGGTGCAGATCTCCGACGAGGTGACCACCTACATCGTCGACATCGCCCGGGCCACGCGGGTGTCGCCCTCCCTGTCGCTCGGGGTCTCGCCGCGCGGCGCCACCGCCCTCATGGCCACCAGCCGGGCGTGGGCGTGGCTGGCGGGCCGCACCTTCGTCACGCCCGACGACGTCAAGGCGCTGGCCCACGCGACCCTCGCCCACCGCCTCTCGCTGCGCCCCGAGGCCGAGCTCGAGGGCGTCGGCGTGGCCGCGGTGCTCGAGAGCGCGCTCGGGTCGGTGCCCGTCCCGCGCTGATGGCGATCACCTGGCGCACCGTCGTGCTGGCCCTGTTGGGGCTGGCGCCGGTCGCCGTGTGGCCGCACGCCTCGACCGTGCGCTGGTGGCTGCTGCTGGTGCTGCTGCTCGTCGCGCTCGACGTGCTGCTCGCGAGCCGGCCGCGGGTGCTCAGCATCGTGCGCGGCGAGCCCACCCAGGTGCGGCTCGGCGAGACGACGACGAGCAGCCTGTGGGTCACCAACACCTCGGGGCGCGGCGTGCGGGGCGTCCTGCGCGATGCGTGGCCGCCCTCGGCCGGTGCGGTGGATGCCGTGCACGACCTCCTCGTGCCGCCGCACGAACGCGTGCGGCTGACCACGCACCTCGTACCCACCAGGCGCGGCGACCGGGTCGCCGACCGGGTCACCGTGCGCGTGCTCGGGCCGCTCGGGCTGGCGGCGCGCCAGCGGTCGGTGCCGGTCCCGGGGTCGATCCGTGCGCTGCACGCCTTCCCGTCCCGCAAGCACCTGCCGAGCCGCCTGGCGGTGCTGCGCCAGCTCGACGGCCGGGCCGCGGTGCGCACCCGGGGCCAGGGCACCGAGTTCGACAGCCTGCGCGACTACGTCGACGGCGATGACGTGCGCTCGATCGACTGGCGCGCCACCGCCCGTCGACAGCACCTCGTGGTGCGCACCTGGCAGCCCGAGCAGCACCGCCGCGTGGTCATCGTGCTCGACACCTCGCGCACCAGCGCCGGCCGCATCGGCGACTCGCCGCGCCTGGACGCCACCATGGATGCCGCGCTGCTCCTGACCGCGCTCGCCGGGCACGCCCGCGACCGGGTGCAGGTGCTGGCCGGCGACCGGGTGATCCACGCCCGGGTGTCGGGAACCGACCGGGCGCGCCTCCTGCACGACACCATCTCGACCCTCGCGCCGGTCGAGGCCCGGTTGGTCGAGGCCGACTGGTCGGCACTGGCCACGGAGGTGGTGCGGCTCGGCACGCACCGGGCCCTGGTGGTGCTGCTGACCTCCTTGGAGTCGTCGGCCATCGAGGAGGGGCTGCTGCCGGTGCTCCCGGCCCTCGCTGCTCACCACCGGGTCGTCGTCGCCTCGGTCACCGATCCGGCCCTCGCAGTGATGCGTTCAGCGCGGGCCACCACCGGCGAGGTCTACGACGCGGCCGCAGCGGAACGCACGGTCGCGCTGCGCCGGCGCACGGCATCCGCGCTGGAGCAGCTCGGCGTCGACGTCATCGACGCCGCGCCCGACGAGCTGCCGGTGCGGCTGGCCGACCACTACCTCGCGCTGAAGCGTCAGGGCCTGCTCTGAGTGGAGGTCCCCATTCGTCGTCGGGTGGCGGGTCGGCACTGCGCACCATGTCGTGGCCAGGGACGTGACCGACGAGCTGTGGGAGTCGGGAACTCCCGAGCCGAGGTGGCCCACGGCCGCCCTCGGGACGCTCGACGGCGGTCGGCGGATGGGCCAGGACTCCAGGGGTAGGACCTCGGAACCGAAAGCCTGCCCCGCCACAGCAGGAGACATGAACCGCAGTGCACGTGGCGTCGTGACGCAGCAGCCACTGCGATGAGCCCGACGCGACCCAGTGTGAGGTCAGTCCGGGGCCTCCTGGTCAGCCTCGCCGCCGCCGTGGCGCTGCTGGGGTGGGTCCTACCGCGGTTGACCGGCACGACGTGGAGTGGGGTGGGCGCCGTGCTTCGAACCGTGCCCAGCACGGCGGTGGCGGGCTGTCTCGTGCTCGCCATGGTCTTCCTGGTCTCGTACGCCTTCACCCTGCGCGCCTCGTTGCCAGGCCTGACCGTTCACAAGGCCCTCCTCGTGAACACCGCAGGGTCGGCTGCTGCCAAGCTCCTCCCTGGCGGCGGCGCGGCGGCGACATTCCTGCTCTGCAGGTCCTGGGGGTTCTCGGCCAACGCCGTCACGACCTCCTACTGGCCTGGGGCCTGTGTAGTCTGGACCCGCAGACACCAACCAACCCGACCAGGACGAACGAGCCCCTCGGGAGGCCGCCTGCCGGGCTCGTTCGCGCAGGTATGACGCTCGTTCCGGTCGGGTCGGGCCCTGAGTGGGTTTCAGGAACGCCGTGGGAGGCCCGCCGAGCGGGCCTGACGACTTCGGTAAGTTGGGCGACCGTCCCGAGTGCCGTCATCCGGAGCTGGCGCATCCCGGCACTGGCGGTCCGTGTCGTGTCGACTGCCCGTTCGTTGGAGCGCCGATCGTTCCGGGGGCGCCGAGCGCGCGGTGGGTCGCGCTCGTGGCACCCCGCAGGGCCGGAGCTGGGCGGTCCCAGGGCGCCAGGGGGTGACAGGTGGCTGTACCGGGTGGCCACATCGACCACCTGGCCACCCCTCGGGCTGTCCGCCGGGAACGACTCTGAAGCCTGGTCTTGCCTGGACGGCCGAGACTGAGACGCCCTCAGCGCCGGATTCTGTGACAACCATCGGCAGGCGAGAACCTACCCGCTCGACGACGACGTCACTGCGGCCACAGGGGGGCACTGCTCGTGGGCCGTCCTTCGCGGACATGCCGAATGTCGGACGTTCGCCAGCGGTGGCCTGTGGCCGCTTGGGCCTGCCCCCAGTTGCCGCGACCCACCCTTGGCCATCCAGGACGGAGTGCCACCCCGGCTGGGGTGATGCAGAGCGCGCGACTGGCCGCGCGCCCTGCATCACCTCCGAGCGACGGTGCTCCCACGGACGGGTGACCGCATCCCCAGGGGCCACCCGCTGAGCGTGGGAGGGCCCGCCTGATGACCGACTACCCGTCCGTGGGCGCACATGCGGATGTGCCGCTCTCGGAGGCGTTGCCCTTGGTTCGGCCCGAGCAGAGCTGCGTGCTGACGTGCGGTCGCCTTGTGGTCGGATGGCACGTACCCAGAAGTTCAGCGGTGGAGCCCCCGCGGGGCCTGGCCTCGCGGTGGCGCCGCGTGTTCTCGCTGGCTTCCCACGACCGAGACCCCTTCGAAGGGTGAAGAAGGGACCCCCATCCCCCTGGAGGGGCGGGGCGTGCTGGCGCAGGTAGTCGCCTCCCTCGCTGGCAAGACGCCGAACTCGCACAGGGCAGCGGTGCAGGCGACCCAGTCCCCGACGACGTGAGGCAACAGTGCCTCGAGGCAATGGACGACTACGGCTGTTGTCAAGGGCCATTGGTTTCTGCCGCCGCGCGGACCTGGTCGCCCTGCCGAGCGACACTCGGGAAACCTCCGTAGTCATGTCGCGAGGAGGATCGTGGAGCTGTCCTGTGGATCTCTGGACCCTCCAAGAAGGGCGCAGTGACCTGGCGCTGGAAGTCGAGGTACGCGAGTCCGATAGCCAATATCGTGTTGTCCCCGTCATGGTCCACGTCGCCTGAGCGATCAGTCCTCACAAGACCGCAAGTCGTGTCCGCACATGCCGCCGCGTGCGCCTTGGAAAGCTGTCGCGCCGCAGGCCGGTGGCACGAGAGCATGCCTGCAGGTCCGAACCTCGTCGCCTCGCTGATGTTCGTTCCGGGCAAGGGGTCAACGACCGCCTCCTCGACCACCAGCCCCCGGGTTGCCGCGTTGGGGTCTGTCGTTCGGCCGGCTTCGACCGGGTTGTCCGTGTACTGCATCCGGCCGGTGACGGGTGCACCTGGCGCGAGGTCGGTGCCAGCCAGCGGCACACAGGTGCCCGCTGGTGCAGTGGAGGAGCATCGCGCCCCATTTCGATGCACGGGCCGTTCAGGCGATGTCGACCCCGAGGCGGGGTCGGTCCCGAGGCGGGGTCGGTCCCGGCCGAGACCCTTGGGGCGATCCTCGAGACCTGGGCTGGTTCGAGACCTGGGCTGGTTCGAGGGCGATGGGCGCCGCCAAGCGGCCAGGGGCCGGTCGTGGCTCGACACGTTCGGGGGACGGCCTCCACCGTCCACCCCCGGCGTCGCCGGCGGACTACTACCGTGGGGGACATGAGCGCCGCAGACCCCGTGCCGTTCGAGGTCTACGGGGCCGGCGTCCACCTGCACGGCACGAAGGCGGATCTTGCTGTCGGCGAGCTGCTGGTCCCCGGCCGCGAGTCGAACTTCGAGGAGGGCCGGATGATGAAGCACGTCTACTTCACCGCGACCCTCGACGCCGCGACCTGGGGTGCCGAGCTCGCCGTGGGAGAGGGCCGTGGGCGTATCTACGTCGTCGAGCCGATGGGCGAGTTCGAGGACGACCCCAACGTCACGAACAAGAAGGTCCCCGGGAACCCGACGCACTCCTTCCGCACCCGCGAGCCGTTGCGCGTCGTCGGCGAGCTCGTCGGCTGGGTCGGGCACTCGGCGGAGCAGCGGCGCGCCATGCGAGAGGGACTTGACGCGCTGCAACAGCAGGGCAAGGCACAGATCGAGGACTGAGCGATGAGCAGTCGCCCGCCCCCGGCCGAGCCGACGATCCTGACGACGCCACTCGAGGACGGCGTCGTCGGTCCGGCAGCTGGGCCCCGATCAGTTCGCGTGGGGCGGGTGGGCATGACAGAACTCTCGCACCGCGGCGTTGACCTGCTCGGGCCGCTCCATGTTGCTCATGTGACCTGCCCCCTCGATGACGACGAGCACCGTGTCGGGGATGGCCTGCTGGAACTGGCGGGCGACGGTCAGCGGCGAGCGAACATCCGAGTCTCCCCAGATCAGCAGGGTGGGGGCGGCGATGCCGGGCAGCAGGCCCCTCAGGTCGGTGCCGGCCATAATGGCCAGCTCCTGCTCCAGGGTGGCGGGACGCACGTCGGCGGCGATGGCGGCGAGCAGCGGCGCGAAGGCCACGGGCGGCTCACCCGCGAACAGCCCGGAGAGGGCAGCGGCGTCGAACTCCTCGAGCGGTGCTTCGAGCATCCGCCGGCCGCCGGCCACCCGCGCCTCGACCTCGTCGGCGGGCAGCGAACCCTTCCAGCCCGCGTAGGTGTCGATCAGGATCAAGGTCGAGACGAGCTGGGGGTGACGGTTGTACAGCTCGAGCACCACCGTGCCGCCCCACGACAACCCGGCGACGTGCGCGGGACCCAGCCGCAACGACTCGATGAGCGCTGCGAGCACGTCCGCGAAGCCCGCCAAGGTCGACCCCTCGGGCAGGTCGGAGGATAGGCCGGCCCCGGGCTCATCCCAGGCCACGACAGTGAACTCGTCGGCCAGACCGGCGAGCTGCGGCCGCCACATCCGGCTGTCAGCGGCCGCGCCGTGGACCAAGACCAGAGGGTGCCCCGCACCGACCCGCTCGTAGGCGATCTTGAGTCCGTCCACCTCGACAAACTCCACCAATGCAAGGTAGCCGGATCGAGCCACGGTGTCGCCCTCACCCCCACCGCCGCGGCACAGGCCCGGTCGAATGCACCTCGTCCATCTCGGCATCCGTCATGCGCAGCCCAAGCTCGACCTGCAGGGCGCTGCGGTCGAAGTCGGCGGAGGCGGCCCAGACGCCGGGGTCCATGAGAAGGTCGGGCAGCGCTGCGATGGTGGGTCCAGCACCGTGTCGGCCACCCGGCATCCGAGTTCGGCGTCGCACCGAGGCCATGGTGCGCCTGCCGGCCGGCTACGACGACAGGAGCAGCACGCTCACCTCTCCCCGGCGCCGTCACCGTGCGCCTGCGGACCCCGGGGGAAGCGATGCACCTCCTGGGGCCAGTCGAGCGCGACGGCGAGCCGGCCGGCCCAGTACCGCGCAGCCCCGTCATCGGGGACGTCCACGACGGTGAACCCGCCCAAGTGCTCCTTGGTCTCGGCGTAGGGACCGTCGATGTCGAACGGCTTGCCCTCTCTCGCCTCGACACTGCACACGACAGTGGATGCGTCGACACCCCCGTTGCCGAGCACGAACACACCCGCAACCTCCATCTCCGCGACCACCGCTTGAGCAGCAACGGCCTTCACGCGCACTTCCTCCACGGTGCGGGTTGGCACCCACTCGTCGTTGAAAGCGATCAGATACTGCATCACCGCCCCCCTCTCCCGTTCTGCGGGCGCCAGCTCCTGACCCCTCGCCGCGACGCCTCTGACGGTCGACGCTCTCCATCTCCCTGCATCCTCCGTTCAGTCGGAACTCTCGGAATCCACCTTCGGCTCGCACGGCGGTGACCTAGCGTCGGAGGTGCCCACCGAAGACATGCGAACGTGGAGAAGGACAACACCGTGAAGGCTCCAGCCGGGTGGTATCCCGTTCCCGGCGGCAAGCTGAGGTACTGGGACGGGGTCCAGTGGACCCGCCGCCTCGCCCCCGGCCCCGGCCGGGAGGCATCGGCCGGTGGAGCGTCGGGCCGTCTCCCCATCGACAGCACGGAACCGTTGCCGGGCAACGCGGTTCGCGTCGGTGTCGCGAGCCGGTTCGGCTGGGGCGGGTGGTGCCTCGTGGCCCTCTTGGGTGCCATCAGCTCCGGTGTCGACGGCTTCCTCATCGCGTCCGGGAGCTACCTCTTCGTGGTCGCCCTCGTCGCCCTCATCCGAGGTCGAGTCGGCTGGGCGCGTCTACGCAGCCGCGCAGCGGGCGGCGTCGCCTGCGGCGTGGCGATGGCGTTCACGTTCGTCGGCGCGGCCACCGCGGACCAGGCGACGACCCCAGCTGCGTCACCGACGACCTCTGAGGCCCCCGCACCGTCGCCGGTCCGAACCGCCGTGAGCGCCGCGCCGACGCCATCGGCCCCGTCGCCCTCGTGGACGCCGACCCCATCGGCGACATCGGCGACATCGGCGACATCGGCATCGCCCACGCCCTCGGCCACCACGTCGGCGGCCACCCCCTCGACTGCAACCAAGGGCACCGCCCTCGCCGCGGTCGCCCGCCTGGCCGTCAAGGGTCGCGCCGCCAAGACCGGGTACGCACGAGACCAGTTCGGCCAGGCGTGGTTCGACACCGACCGCAACGGCTGCGACACCCGCAACGACATCCTGCGCCGAGACCTCGTCGACACAAAGATGAAGAACGGGTGCAAGGTCCTGGCCGGCACCCGCAGCCCCGATCCGTACACCGGGAAGAGGATCCGCTTCGTCAGCGGGGGGGCCAGCGAGATCGACATCGACCACGTCGTCGCTCTCTCCGACGCGTGGCAGAAGGGTGCCGCGACGTGGGCGGCGGGCACGAGGCTGGCGTTCGCCAACGACCCGCTGAACCTCCTGGCCGTCGATGCCGGAGCCAACCGTTCCAAGGGTGACGGTGACGCCGCCACGTGGTTGCCGCCCAACACGTCCTACCGGTGCACGTACGTCGCTCGCATCGTGTCGGTGAAGGTCAAGTACCAGGTCTGGGTCACCCCGGCCGAGCGAGACACCATGGTCAGGGTGCTGTCGACGTGTGCGAGCACCGCCCTTCCCGCGGCAGGGCCGACCCCGACGAGTGCCGCAGTGCCGCAGTGGCTCACCCAGGACAGCTCCCGCGCCGGTCCGGCCCTCGGCAC
>JBBQWX010000046.1:0-26112 GCA_038210185.1 Actinomycetales bacterium | reverse complement strand
CCCGGCTCCCTTGAGCCGGCAGGGGTTCAGCTGGATGAGCGCATCGTCTTCGGCGGTTTGCAGGATCGCTTTGAGGAGGCTGTAGGCCTTGGCCCCGGCGGCGTCATGTCCGGCCGCGGAGAACTGACCGCGCCAGGCGCGGATGGCGGCGCGTGTGATTTCGTCCAGGGGAAGGGATCCGAACCGGGGGAGGATGTGGACGTCTAGTGAGTTGCGGTAGCCCGCCCTCGTGGTTGGACGTAGGGCCTCGCCTTTCGAGGTGACACGACTCGCCACCCACTGCTCCGCGTAGACGGCGAAGGTTCGCGAGCGCCGAGCCTCAGCGGCAGCCGCTGCCTGACTTGCGCGATCATCCGGCGATGACCACTGCTCGAGCGAGATGAGGCGGCGTTCGTTTGAGAGCCAGGCCTGGGCGTCGCCTTTGGTTTGGAACGTGGTCGGACCTGCGTAGACGAGCGCGTCGGGTCCGGTGTACCGGGCCTGCCAGCGCCCTGAGGGCAGCTTCCTGGTGTTGCCGAAGCCGCTGCGACCCGCCATCTCTACCTCCGCGGCACGAGTGAGCGCCCTTTCGGCGTGCCAGATACGTGCCAGATCCGTGCCAGAAGTGTGCCAGACAAGAGGCAATTTGTGTCCACTTGTGCCACGTCACTCAATCGTAGAACAACGGAAACCCGCTGCTCAGAACCGGTTTCGTGCGTGCCCCCGGGCAGATTCGAACTGCCGACACCTTCTTTAGGAGAGAAGTGCTCTTCCCCTGAGCTACGAGGGCGTGCCCGAGGTTCCCCACGAGCCCCCACAGGCTAGCGGCCCGCCGAGGCCTGCCTCCACCACGTCCGAGCCGTTGGTGCCGGGATGAAGCCCGGAGCATCGGCCGAACGGCCCGATCCCGGACCAGGCCGACCCGGATCGGCGCAGTGGCGCTTGCGCCGGTGCACCGCACAACTACAGTGAGTAGTGCAGGGGTGAGAAGGGTGAACGAGTGTCCCGACACGACGTCGTCGAACGGATCGACGAAAGTGCGCGCCTGCGCGCTCTCGATGCACTCCACGTGCTCGACACACCGCGCGAAGAGCGCTTCGACCGGCTCGTCGAACTCGTCAAAGAACTCTTCGACGTGCCCGTTGCCGCCGTCACCCTCGTCGACGAGGGGCGCCTGTGGGCCAAGGCCAGCATCGGCCTGCCCACCGGCTCGATGCCGCGTCAGGACTCCGTGTGCTCGGTGACCACCGAGCGCGACGAGCACCTGGTCGTGCCCGACCTCACGGTCGACGACCGCTTCAACACCTCGTCCACCCTGATGGCCTCCGGTCTGCGCTTCTACGCCGGCCAGCCCCTGCACGCCGGGGAGCACCGGGTCGGGGTGCTGTGCGTCATGGGGTACGAGGAGCGCGAGCTGGACCCGGCGGAGATCCGCCTGCTGCGCATCCTCGCCGACTGGGTCGAGGTCGAGCTGGCCACGGAGAACGAGATGCGGCGGGCTGCGCTCCTCCAGCGCGCCCTGCGCCCCCGGTCCGTCATCCGCCTCGCCGGCTTCGAGGTCGCCGGCCACTGCGTCACCGCACGGCAGGTCGGCGGCGACTTCTACGACTGGTTCATCGCCCGCGGCTCGCTGCACATCTTCGCGGGTGATGTGATGGGCAAGGGCATCGGCGCGGCCCTGATCGCCTCGTCGGTGCGGGCAGTGCTGCGCGGAGCGGCCCGCTTCATCAGCATCGAGGAGGCGTTCAACCGCACCGCCTACGACCTCGACCAGGACCTCGGTGACACCAGCATGTTCGTCACCGCGTTCGGTGCCTGCATTGACCCGGTGACGGGACACGGCCGCTACGTCGACGCCGGTCACGGCCTGGCGGTGCTGCTCGACCGCGAGGGAGTTCCGCGGCGGTTGGTCTCCGGGGGCCTGCCGATCGGCGCCATCAGTGGCGACCACTGGGACGCCCACGACTTCGTGCTCGACCACGGCGACACGCTCGTGGTGGTGAGCGACGGCATCCTCGACTACTTCGAGACCCCCAACGACGGGTTGGAGGCGCTCTCCCGCATGGCGGGTCGCGGCCTGGGCGCCCAGGCCATGGTCGACGAGATCACCGGGTTCGTGGAGCGAGTCGGCCCCGTCGACGACGTCACCGTCGTCGTGGTCAAGCGAAGTGCAGGGTGAACGGCCCCGGCCCGGCACCCTCCCCGGCGACCAGCCGCACGTCGGCCCGCCGCCGACGGCCCCACCCTCCCGACCCCCGAGCAGGAGCACTGAGCGTGATGCAGGTCCACACCTCGACGATCGGCGACGCCACCGTCCTGAGCTGCGACGGGCGGCTCACCATGGTCGCTGCCCCCACCCTCCGCAGCGCCATCGACGACGCGGTCTCGGACGGTCGGGTGCGCCTCGTCGTCGACCTGGCCGGCACCAGCTTCGTCGACTCCTCCGGGCTCGGCGCCCTGGTCGCGGGGCTCAAGCGCACCCGCCAGGCCGGCGGTGACCTGCGGATCGCCTCGGCGCAGGAGCAGGTGCGGATGGTGCTCAACCTGACCAACCTCGACCGCATCCTGGAGCCCTTCGACAGCGTGGGTGACGCGGTCCATGGATGGTGAGTACCGCGTCGAGACGCTGGCGGTTCCCGAGACGCTCAACCTCCTCCACGACCTGCTCGACCGGGTCCGTGAGGACCACCCCGACGTCGAGCGCACCGACCTGATGCTCTTCGAGACGGCGGTCATCGAGATCACCAACAACGTCGTGGAGCACGGGCCTGCGGGCACGATCCACTACTCGTTCACCCTCGATGTCGAGCACGACCGGCTGCTCGGACACCTCTGCGACGGCGGCCCGCCACTCGAGAAGCCGTTGAGGACGATGCCCCACACCGGCAGCGAGAACGGCCGCGGCCTGGCCCTGGCGCGCATCGCCCTCGACGACCTCGCCTACCAGCGCGTGGACGAACACAACGAGTGGACGATGGTCCGCCGGCGGCGCTGAGCCCGACCCGCAGCCGACCTCGGATGCCGAGCACACCCCCGGCATACTGCTCCGGTGACGACGACTGCTGCGCCCCGGGACCTGGTGCAGCGGCACGTCCTGCGCACGCTCGTCGTCGCGCAGATGCTCGGGGGCGTCGGCATGTCCGCCGGGGTGGCGGTGGGAGCCCTGCTGGCGGAGCAGGTGTCCGGGTCCGCCCGGTGGGCGGGCCTGGGAGGCACCTTCCAGATCCTCGGTGCAGCCGTGATCGCCATCCCGATGTCCCGGGTCATGGCGGCCCGCGGGCGTCGACCGGGCCTGGCCCTGGGCTACGTGCTCGCCACCGTCGGGGCGGTCGGCCTGATCACCTCCGGGGTCATCGGCAACTTTCCCCTCCTGCTGGTGTCGAGCGTGCTCTTCGGCGGTGCCACGGCATCCACCAGCCAGAGCCGCTATGCCGCAGCCGATCTCGCGCTACCGGCGCACCGTGCGCGCGACCTCAGCATCGTCGTCTGGGCGACCACAGTGGGCAGCGTTCTCGGCCCGAACCTGGTCGGACCGAGCACGCCGGTGGCCGACCGGCTGGGGCTGCCGGCGCTCACCGGTCCCTACGTCTTCTCGATTCTCGGGCTGCTGCTCGCCATCGCCGTGGTCAGCCTGCGGCTGCGGCCCGACCCGCTGCTCGAGGCGCGGCGGCGCCAGGTCGCCGAGGGCGACGACTCGGGCCCGGCGCACGGCTCGGTGAGCCGCGGGCTGCGCGTGGTGGCCGGCATCCCCGCGGCCCGCCTCGGCCTGGTCACCCTCGCGCTCGGCCACGTCGTCATGGTCAGCGTCATGGTGATGACGCCCCTGCACATGTCGCACGGCGACGCCGGGCTCGAGGTGATCGGCCTGGTGATCAGCATCCACATCGTCGGGATGTTCGCGTTCTCACCGCTCACTGGAATGGCGGTCGACCGATTCGGCGGGCGAGCGGTGGCGGTGGTGGGGTCGGGAATCCTGTCGGGCGCCACGCTGCTGGCGTCGGCGTCGCCCGAGGGTGGCTCGGCGACCCTCGGGGTGGGGCTCTTCCTCCTCGGGCTGGGCTGGTCGTGCACCCTCGTCGCAGGGTCGACGATGCTCACCGCCGCAGTGCCGGCCATCGAGCGCCCAGGGGCACAGGGTGCGTCAGACCTCGTCATGGGCCTCGTCGCGGGGCTCGGGGGAGCGCTGGCCGGGGTGGTCGTCGACCGCGCCAGCTTCACCGCGCTGGCCCTCGTCGCACTCGGGGTCGCCGTGGCGATCGGCCTGGTGGCGGCGCTGGCCGGCGGGCGCTTCCGCCCCACCCCGGCCTGAAGCACTTCGCGGACCCCGACCCACCCCGGCGCCTCACCGGCGGCGACCCCCGGCGTTGTTAGCCTGCTGAGGTGAGTGACACGTCCCCGACGAGCGACGAAGCGACGCCCGTCCAGGGCGCCGCCGACACCGGCCACCCCTCAGTGACGTCGTCCGGGGGGCAGCCCCCGACGGCCGGTGACGGCCCTGTCGGAGCCGGTGGCGGCACCGGCACGGGCACGGGTACGGGCACCGGCACCGGCACCGACGAGGACCCGCGGGTCAGCCGGGTCGCCGCCGCGCGTGCGGCCTGGACCCGCCACCTCGTCGACCTCGGCGGTCGCAACACCCTGCTGTGGTACCGCGACCTGCCGACCGGCACGCTCGACCTCACCAGCGCCCACGCCGGTGGCATGGCGGGACTGCTGGCCGGCCGTCCGACCAGGTTGTCCGCCCTGGTCCGCGAGCCGAACGCCCTTGCGGAGGCCACACGGCGCACCCGTGCGATCGCGGCCAAGACCCGCGAGCTCGCCGAGGAGCGCGGCATCCTCACCGGCTTCCTCGCGATCGGCATGGCGTCGTGGGCGGTGCGGCTCCCCGACGGTCGCACGGCGCCCCGACTCCCAGCCGCGCCCGTGCTGCTGCGGGCCTGTTCGCTGCGCCCCACGGGAGCGGCCCAGGGCGACTACGTGCTCGACCTCGGCAGCGACCTCGAGCTGAACCCGGTGCTCGTGCACTACCTCGCCTCCGAGCATGGCATCGCCCTCGACGAGGAGGTGCTCGAGTCGCTCGCCACGAGTGGCCCGACCTTCGACCCCTACCCCCTCTATGCCGCCCTGGCCGAGGCATGTGCCGGGGTGCCCGACTTCGCCGTCGCCCCGCGGCTGGTCGTCGGTACGTTCTCCTACGCCAAGCTGCCGATGGTGGCCGACCTCGCCGCGCAGGGCGACGCGCTCGCCGACCACGACGTGGTCGCGGCGCTCGCGGGTGACCCCGACGCGCTGCGGGCCGTGCGGTCCGAGCTCGACCAGAGCCGCGTTCACCTCGACGACCCCGAGCGCGACATGCTGGTGCTCGACGCCGACAGCAGCCAGCAGGAGGCCATCGAGGCGGTGCGCTCCGGCTCGCACCTGGTGATCCACGGGCCGCCTGGAACCGGCAAGTCACAGACCATCGCCAACCTGATCGCCACCCTCGCGGCCGACGGCAAGAGGGTGCTCTTCGTGGCCGAGAAGCGCGCAGCCATCGACGCGGTCGTCGGCCGCCTCGACCGCGTCGGCCTGGGCGACCTCGTGCTCGACCTGCACGCCGGTGCCCACGGGCGTCGCCGCGTGGCCCGAGAGCTCGTCGGCGCCCTCGACCGGCTCGGCGAAGCGGGTACCCGGGGCACCCCGGCCTCGGCCTCGAGCCCGTCTCCGACCTCCGGCCCCGCGGCGTCGCGCGTCACCGCCCCCGCCGCCACCCGGCGATCGGCGGCCGACCGGCTCACCGAGCACGTGCGCTCGCTGCACGATCTCCGCGAGCCGTGGGGCGTCTCGTTGCACGAGGTGCAGGAGGCCGTCTCGGCGTTCGCGTCGTGGGCGACCCCGCCCCGCTCCCGGGTGCGGCTGCGCGGCGACGTGCTCGCGCGGCTGGACCGTGACGAGCTCACCGCGGCAGCCACCGCGATCACCTCGGTGGCCTCCTTGTCCGCCTGGGACGCCGACGGTGCGGGCGACCCCTGGTTCGGCGCCGGCATCCGCACGCCCGAGCAGGCTGCCGAGGCGCGCGAGCGGGTGGAACGGCTCGCGGGCGGCCAGGTCGACGCCACCGCGCTCACGCTGGCCGACGTGTTCCGCGGTATCCAGTTGCCCGAGGCGCCCACGGCCGGCGACTGGGGGCGCGTGCTGTCGACGGTCGGCGACGTGCGCGACACCCTCGAGGTCTTCCGTCCCGAGGTCTTCGACCTCCCGCTCGACGACCTGGTGACCGCCACCGGCAGCGCGACCTACCGCCGCTCGGTCGGCTCCGAGCTCGGCTGGCTCGACCGTAGGCGGTTGCGGCGGCAGGCCCACGCCCTGCTGCGGCCCGGGCGCCCGCCGGCCGACCTGCACGCGGCCCTCGCGGCGGCCAGCGACCAGAGGGTGGCCTGGCGCCAGCTCGCCGGCTCCGGCGGGCGGCCCGAGATCCCGGTCGAGCTCGACCGGGCCCGCGACTCGCACGCCGCCCTCATGGCCGACCTCGGGTGGCTCGACGAGTACCTGCCCGGTTCAGCCTCGGCGGCCGGGGCAACCCCCGCGGATGCCGTGACGCCGCTCGTCGACCTCGACCTCGCCTCGCTGCGGGGCCGGGTCGACACCCTCGCCGCGTCCGCCGGTCGCCTCGGCGTCGTGCCGGCGGTCACGACGGCGCTGGACCAGCTCACGGCATCCGGGCTGCGACCGCTCGTCGATGACCTGCGCGCTCGCGCGGTGCCGGCCGAGCAGGCCACCGCGGAGGTCGAGTGGGTGTGGTGGTCCTCGCTGTCGGAGGAGATCGCCGTGCGCGACCCGCGGGTCGCGGCCCATGACGGCCGGGCGCTGACCCGCAGCGTCGGGGAGTTCGCCGCTGCCGACCGCGCCGTGGTCGAGGGCAACGCCGGCCGGGTCACGGCGGCGGTCGCCGACCACGTGGCCCAGGTGGGAGGTGACCACCCGGAGCAGGAGACCTGGCTGCGGGCCGAGGGGGCGCGTGCCCGGCGGCTGGCCCCGCTGCGCGACCTCGTGGCGCGCTGCCCCGACCTCGTCACGGCGGTGCGGCCGTGCTGGGTGATGAGCCCGCTCGTCGTCGCCTCGGTCCTGCCGCCGGGGCTGTGGTTCGACGTCGTCGTCTTCGACGAGGCCTCCCAGGTGCCGCCGGCCGAGGCGGTGTCCGCGATCTCGCGGGCCCGCCAGGTCGTCGTCGCCGGCGACTCGCGGCAGCTGCCCCCGACCTCCTTCTTCACCACCGTCACCGACGGGGACCCCGCTGCGGTCGGGGCCGACGAGGCGATCACTGAGGGGGTCGAGTCGATCCTCGACGTCCTCGCCGCGGCCCTGCCGAGCCGCCGTCTGTCGTGGCACTACCGCTCACTCGACGAGCGGCTCATCGCATTCGCCAACGCCGAGGTCTACGAGGGGTCGCTCGTCACCTTCCCCGGCACCGGAACGGACCCGGTGCTGCGCCACGTGCTCGTCGAGGGGCACGGCATCGTCGTCGAGGGGGAGGCGGCCGTCGAGACCACGACCACCGAGGTGGCGCGGGTCGTCGAGCTCGTGCTCGAACACGCCCGCACCAGCCCCGACCGGTCGATGGGCGTCATCGCGCTCGGCACTGCCCACGCCACGCGCGTCGAGGAGGCGCTGCGCCGGGCCCTGGCCGACGTCGACGACGACGTGCTCGCGGTCTTCGACGAGGACCGGCCCGAGGCCTTCTTCGTCAAGAACCTCGAGCGGGTGCAGGGCGACGAGCGCGACGACATCGTGCTCACCGTCGGCTACGGCAAGACCCCGCACGGTCGGGTGCTGCACCGGTTCGGGCCGCTCAACATCGAGGGCGGTGAGCGCCGGCTCAACGTCGCCGTCACCCGGGCTCGTCGCTCGATGACCGTGGTGTCGTCGATCGCGGCGGCCGACCTCGACCCGGGTCGCCTGCGCGCCCGCGGCGCCATGATGTTGCGCGACTTCCTCGCGTACGCCGCCGGGGACCCCCTGCCCCGCGTCGGGCCTGGCGCGGTCGCGCACCCGGATGCCGGGCCCGCCCCGGATGCCGGGCCCGCCCCGGATGCCGGGCCCGCCCCGGAGGCCGTTGCCGCGCTGGATGCCGTCCCCGCGCCGGACGCCGGGCCCGCCCCGGATGCCGGGCCCGCCCCGGATGCCGGGCCCGCCCCGGATGCAGGGCCCTCGCCGGAGGCCGTTGCCGCGCTGGATGCCGTCCCCGCGCCGGACGCCGGGCCCGCGCCGGAGGCCGTTGCCGCACTGGATGCCAGGCCCGCGCCGGTGGCGGGAACCCGTTCCGTGGTGCTGGCGGACCTCGCGCGTCGGCTCCGCAGCCATGGTCTGGTCGTGCACGAGGACGTCGGCTCCTCGCTCCACCCGGTCGATCTCGCGGTCGAGGACCCCGCCCGGCCCGGAGCGCTGCTGCTCGCCGTCGAGTCCGACGGGCCGCAGTACGCCGCCATGCGCACCACCCGCGACCGCGACCGGCTGCGCGCCGAGCAGCTCGAGCGGCTGGGCTGGAGGCACGTTCGGGTCTGGTCGACCGACGTGTTCCGCGACCCGGCTCGCGACCTCTCGCGCATCCTCGAGGCGGCTGGGGTGCGTGAGGCGCCGGGCGATGACTGAGCACCCGGAGCCGACCGACCCGCGGCGGCGGCGCCGGGTGCGCCGGCGGGTGGACCGACCGGGCACCAACCCGTCGGCCGACGACGCCGCGGACGTCGCGGGCCCTCGTGACGACGGTCAGCCGGGTGAGACCCAGCACGACCGCTGGCTGCGCGAGCAGCGCCCGCCGCACTGGGAGTGACGCCGACCCGGCATCCGGCAGCGCTCTCGGTTCGAGGTGAAGTTCTGGCCCCTCGGACCCGGTTCTCATCTCGAACCAGCAGGTTTGTCGGGGTTCGAGGTGAAGTTCTGGCCCCTCGGACCCGGATTTCACCTCGAACCAGCAGGCTGACCGCTCGGTCAGGTGCGGGGGGTGCGCAGCTCGTCGCGGATCTCGCGGAGCAGCTCGGTGTTGGGGTCGATCGTCTCGGCGTCGGGCTCGGCCGGGAAGAACTTCTTCTTGGCGAGCTCGTAGGGCTTCACGATGAAGAAGTAGACGACGAACGCCATGATGAGGAAGGCGACCAGGGCGGTGAGGAACGGCCCGATCGTGGTCCAGCCGTCGGGCTTCCAGTCGTTGAAGTTGAAGCTGTCGCTACCGAAGATCCTGCCGATGGCCTCGAGCAGCACCTTGGTGAACGCGGTGACAAGGGCGGCGAACGCGGCGCCGATGATGAACGCGACGGCAAGCTCAATGAGGTTGCCGCGCAGGACGAAGTCCCTGAAACCCTTCATGGTGGCTCCTTTTCGGGTGGTCGGAACGTGTGCGGGGTCTGGCCCTGGGCCAGCCTAGGGTGCGGAGTCTCGGTGCTCGGAGGGCGTCCGCGGCTCAGCCGGGAGCTGCGACGACGGTGACGGTCACCGGCCCCTCGAGCGAGCCGTGCCCCGCGAGCACGGCATCGGCCTCGGCCCCACTCAGCGAAAGCACGACACCGCGCGGGGGAACAGCGCCCAGGGATGCCGTGCCACCGCGGTCGGGTGGGTCGGTCGCCAGCACCGTGGCCGCCACCGCGAGGGCCGGGCCACCGGCCACGGGGTAGACCCGCGCCGACGACCCGGGCGCGAGGAGGTCGACGGCCGCCGGGTCGGCCGACACGACGTGCAACGCCACCCGCCCGGGAGGCAGTCCGTCGAGCGGGCCGCGGGGCACCAGCCGGGATGCCGTGAGGCTCTCGCCGCGAGCCAGCCCGGCCGCGACCCGGCGGCCAACGACCTCGCCCGGCTCGGAGCGAACCCCGGGCTGCACGGACCGGGCCGGCAGGTGCTCGAGCCGGAGGTCGGCCGCGGTCAGCACGGTGCCGGCGGGCACGTCGCGGGCGGCCACGAGCACAGGCGTGACGGCTTCCGGCTGCGGCCGCAGCTGCTGCACGACCAGGACGACCGCGGTCGCGGCGAGCAGCGCGGACAGCACCCGGCGCAGCACTCCCCTCCGCCACCGGGCCCTGCGCCCCGGACCGGTGAGGCCGGGAAGGGGGCGGGGCGGACGCGGCATGCCGACGACGCTAGGCGCCGCCGACCGGCATCCGGCGGGTCAGCTCGAGGATGTGGATGACGCCACCGGCTTCGTGGCGGCTGTGGACGACGAGGAGGAGTCGCTCGATCCCGACGACTTCTGCGAGGACCCGGACGACTTCTCCGACGAGCCGGTCTTCTCGGAGGAGCCGTTGGTGGCGGCGCCGACGGTCACCGACGACCCGGAGCGCGACTCGGTGCGGGAGTCGGTGCGGTAGAAGCCTCCGCCCTTGAAGACGATGCCGACGGCGTTGAAGATCTTGCGCAACCGGCCCTCGCACTCGGGGCACACGGTGAGCGAGTCGTCGCTGAACGACTGCACGGCCTCGAAACGGTGGTCGCACGCGGTGCACGCGTAGGCGTACGTCGGCACGGGGTCCTCCTGCGAAACGATCTGGTGCGCCGACCCGGGTTCCGCCGGACCTGGCGCGACGACGCAGCGGGGCGGCGGCGGCGTCCACCCAAGGATAGGCGAGCCGCGACCGCGCTGTTCCCACGTCCCGTACCCAGATCGACCAATAGGTCGATCTGGGTACACCCGGCCGTACCTGCAGTGACCTATTGGTCGATGTGGGTACGGCTGCCGGGGGCCGGGTGTACCTGCAGTGACCTATTGGTCGATGTGGGTACACCCCAGGGACGGTCGCGCAGGGACGCCGGTCAGGTCCAGCCGGCGAGACGGCCGTCCCGGCTGACGGCGTGCAGTCGCTTCTCGGTGAGCGTTCGCACCGAGCTCGGGGCGATGACGAGCAGCTGGTCGCCGTGGCGCAGCACGTCGTTCTCGCGCGGCACGAAGGAGCGACCCTCCCGCACGACCAGCGAGACGTTGGCGCCCACGGGCAGGCGCAGCTCGAACACCCGCACGCCGCCGATCCGTGAGCCCGGCCCCACGTCGATCTCGAGCAACTCGGCCCCGAGCTCGTCGAGCGGGGTCGTCTCGACGGCGAGGTCGACCTGGTGGTAGGCCGACGCCAGACCGAGCCGACGGGCGACCCACGGCAGCGTGGGGGCCTGCACCAGCGTGAAGATCACCACGAGCACGAAGACGAGGTCGAAGAGCCAGGTCACCCCCGATGCGCCGACCGTGGCCGGCACGGTCGCGAGCACGACGGGCACGGCACCGCGCAGCCCCGCCCAGGACAGGAAGACCTGGGTGCGCCACGACATCCCGAACGGCAGGCACGACACGAGCACCGACAGCGGCCGGCCGAGCAGCAGCAGGGCCGCGCCCACGACGAGGGCAGGCCAGAGCACGTCCATGAACCCGTCCGGCGACGCGAGCAGACCCAAGAGCACGAACAGGCCGATCTGGGCGAGCCAGCCGATGGCGGTGGCGAACCCCAGCACGGCCGGGCGGTGCGGCATCCGCTGGTTGCCGAGCACGAGCGCGGCGAGATAGCACGCGAGGAAGCCGGAGGTGTGGAGAACGTCGGCGGCCGCGTAGGCGAGCACGGCGACGGCGACGACCCCGATGGCGAACAGGGCCGATGACGCCGAGGCCACCAGGCGCATCACCTGGGCACCTCCGAACCCGATCGCGAGCCCGATGACGGCCCCGCCGGCCAGCTCGAGCGTGGTGATGACACCGACCTGCCACAGCGGCTGCGGCGTGGCGTCGGGCGCCATCCCGGCGGCGATCGCCGTCACCAGCAGCACGACCGGCGCGTCGTTGAAGCCCGACTCGGCCTCGAGGACGCCCGAGATGCGACGGGGGAGCGGCACCCGGCGCAGCACGGAGAACACGGCCGCGGCATCCGTCGAGGCGAGCACCGCGGCCACGAGGAAGGCGACCTGCCAGGCCCATCCGAGCAGGAAGTGCGCGGCGACCCCGACGACGAGCACGGACACGGCCACACCGATGGTCGCCAGCACCGCCGCCGGCGCGACGGACCGCCGGATGCCGGACCACTGGGTCGTGATCCCGCCCTCCACGAGGATGAGCACGAGTGCGGCGTAGCCCAGCACCTGGGTCAGCTGCTGGTCGTCGTAGCGGATGCCGATCGCCGCCTCGCCGAGCACCAGCCCGATTCCGAGGTAGATGAGCAGGGACGGCAGGCCCGAGCGCACCGACAGGCGCACGGCTGCCACCGACACGACCAGCACGACGCTGCCGAGGAGGAGGACCAGCGTCAGGTCGTCGAGGGAGAACCCGGACGCGTCACCTCCCGCGAGCGGCAACGTCCAGGTCTGTCCCACGGCCGGTCCTCGTTCGTCGTCGTACCCCGGTGACCTAGTCTCGCAGGGTGAGTCGAGTCGTCATCGCCCGTCGTGTCCTCTACGGGCTTCTCGCCGTCGTGCTGGTGGTCGCGCTCGTCGCCTCCGTCGTCGTCGTCTCGGCGGTGCGCGACTCGCTGCCTCGCACCACCGGCAGCGCCGAGCTGCCCGGCCTCACCAGCGACGTCACCGTCATGCGCGACGGTAGCGGCATCCCGCACATCTTCGGCGACAGTCTCACCGACCTCGCCCGGGCCCAGGGCTACGTGCACGCCCAGGAGCGCTTCTTCGAGATGGACCTGCGGCGCCACATCACCGCGGGCCGGCTCGCCGAGCTGGTCGGGGCCGACGGGCTGCCATCCGACAAGGTGATCCGCACCATGGGCTGGCGTCGCATCGCCGAGGAGGAGCTGCCCACCCTCAAGCCGCAGACCCGGCAGATGCTCCAGGCGTACGCCGAGGGGGTGAACACCTACCTGCACGGACGCAGCCCCCGCGACGTCGCCGTCGAGTACACGATCCTGGGCCTGCAGCTGCCGACCGCCGAGATCGAGGACTGGTCCCCGGTCGACAGCCTCGCCTGGCTCAAGGCGATGGCCTGGGACCTCAAGGGCAACTTCGCCGACGAGCTGGCCCGTGCGCGGCTGTCCGGGAGGCTCACCCCGGCCCAGATCAGCCAGATCTACCCGGCCTACGACGACCAGGCCCACCCGCCGATCCTCGATGGGGCCGAGTGGGCTCCGCAGGTGCCCGGCCGCCCTGCGCAGTCGGCGGTGCCCTCGGCGCTCACCGCGGCGAAGGGCCCTGCGGCGACCGCGGATGCCGTGGCCTCACCCGCCGACGACCGGCTCACCAGCCCCTCGGCCCGGGCCGCCTACGCGGCCGTGGATGCGGCGCTGGATGCCGTGCCCCAGCTCGTCGGGAGCGGCGCCGGGGTGGGCTCCAACTCGTGGGTGGTCTCCGGAGCACGCACCACCACCGGCAAGCCGTTGCTCGCCAACGACCCCCACCTCGGCGTGAGCCAGCCCGGCATCTGGATCCAGAACAGCCTGACCTGCCGCACGGTGTCGCCGACCTGCCCGCTCGACGTCAGCGGCTTCTCCTTCGCCGGCGTGCCCGGCGTGGTCATCGGCCACAACGCCGACATCGCCTGGGGCTTCACGAACCTCGGGCCGGACGTCACCGACTTCTACCTCGAGCGGGTCGTCGGCGACACCTACCAGCGCGACGGCGAGTGGGAGCCCGTCACGACGCGCCAGGAGGTCATCAAGGTGGCGGGTGGCGCCGACCAGCGCATTGTCGTCCGCAGCACGGTCCACGGGCCCGTGCTGTCCGACGCGATGGAGGGGCTCTCCGACGCCGGGGCCCGGGCCCCGACGGAGCAGGAGGGTGACGAGCGCGAGGCCTACGCCGTCTCGCTCGCCTGGACCGGGCTGCTCCCCGGCCGCACCGCCGACGCCATCCTCGACCTGAACCTGGCGACCGACTTCGACAGCTTCCGCGAGGCGGCGCGCTCGTTCGCCGCGCCCTCCCAGAACTTCCTCTACGCCGACCGGCAGGGCCACATCGGCTACCAGGCACCCGGCCAGGTGCCGGTGCGGCGCCCGGCCCGGCCGGGCGCGCCGGCGGGCTACTGGCCGGCGCCGGGCTGGGACTCGACCTACGACTGGCGGGGCTTCGTCGACTTTCCCGAGCTGCCGTGGGCGCTCGACCCCGAGGACGGGGTGATCGTGGCGGCGAACCAGGCGGTCACGAGCAGCTCGACGCCGTTCCTCACCAGCGAGTGGGATCATGGCTGGCGCTCGACCCGCATCGGGGAGCGGCTCGCCGCGGTGCCGAAGGTGGCACCGGCCGACATGGCTCAGATCCAGCTCGACACCCAGGACTCCTTCGCCAAGGTGCTCGTGCCTGCCCTGCTGGCCGTGCCACTGACGGCCTCCGAGGCGGACCCGGAGTCCGCCGAGCTGCTCGAGTTCACCCGCGGGGCCCGTGAGCTGCTGCGCGGCTGGGACCACACGACCCCGGCCGGGGACGCGGACGCCGGTGCGGCAGCCGCGTACTACAACGCCGTCTGGCGCAACCTCCTCGAGCTGCTCTTCGACGACGAGCTACCGAGCGGGCTCAAGGCGGACGGTGACGCGCGGTGGCGCTCCGCGGTCGGGCAGCTGCTGGTCACCCCCAAGAGCGCGTGGTGGGACAACAAGCTCACCCCCAACGTCACCGAGGGCAAGGACGAGGTGCTCCGCCAGGCCCTGGTGGAGGCCCGCCTCGAGCTGACCCGCGAGCTCGGCAAGGACCCCGCGAAGTGGCAGTGGGGCAAGCTGCACCGGCTCACCCTCGAGCACCCGGTGCTCGGCGGCGACACGGTGCCCGCCCCGGTGCGCTGGCTGGTCAACAAGGGTCCGTTAGAGATGCCGGGCGGCTCCTCGATCGTCAACGCCAACGGCTGGAACGCGAGCGAGGGCTACGAGGTCGACTGGGCCCCCTCCATGCGGATGGTGGTCGACCTGGCCGACCTCGACGCCTCCACGTGGATCAACCAGACCGGGGTGAGCGGTCACCCCACCGACGCCCACTACGCCGACCAGGTCGACGACTGGGTCTCCGGTCGTCAGCGACCGTGGCCCTTCACCGAGGCTGCCGTGCGCGAGACCGACCCCGATGTGCTCACTCTGCGACCGGAGGGCGCCGACTCCAGCGGCTGAGCCCCAGGTCGGTCACCCCCTCGGCCGTCACGACGGCGTCGACGGGCTGGTCGTGCGCTTGCCGGGGCAGCAGCCGCTCCGCGGCGTCGAGCAGCTCGCCGGGGTGCAGCACGACGACCACAGGGGTGCCCGGCCGCCGGCGGGGAAGGGCGCGGTCGTAGCAGCCGCCGCCCTGCCCCAGCCGGGTTCCCGCGCGGTCGACGGCGAGCCCGGGGGCCAGCACGAGGTCGGCGAGCGCGACGGCATCCGGCCCCAGTGGTGACTCGGTGGTGTCCGTCGCGTCGCACCAGTCGAGGTCGAGGTCGGCCAGCGTGACCGGCAGCAGCACCCGGATGCCGTGGGCCGCCAGCGCGGCGTTGAGCGTCGCCGTCGGCGGCTCGCCGGGCACTGCGGCGTAGGAGGTGACGACCCCGCCCGGCCCGACGCCCTGGTCGGCGAGCAGGGCCAGGGCGTGCTCGGACAGGGCGACCGCGTCGGCGGCGAGGTCCCGGATGGCAGCGAGCTCGCGGCGGCGGGCCCGCAGGGCGCCTCTTCGCGCGGTCTTCTCGGGATCGCGGGGCATGCCCGCATCGTAGGGTTGCCGCATGACCACTGACGGCCTGCGCGCCGCAACCGACAAGATGCGTGCTGCGGGTGTCCCCGACCTCGCGGTGTCGGAGTTCAGCCGGTTCCACGCCCAGCTCGGCGCGGCCGCGACCGGCACCATCCCCGAGAACACCATCGAGCCGCTCACCGAGGTGACGCACCTCGACGACGTCCGGTCCGACGAGGCCGCTGTGGCCGAGGCGCTGGGGCGCACCGTCGTCATCAAGCTCAACGGCGGCCTCGGCACCAGCATGGGCATCAGCGGCCCGAAGTCGGCGCTGCCGGTGCGCGACGGGCTGACCTTCCTCGACATCATCGCGCGGCAGGTGCTGGCGCTGCGCCAGCGGCACAGGGTGCAGACGCCGCTGGTGCTGATGAACTCGTTCCGCACTCGGGAGGAGTCGCTGGCGATCCTCGCGGGGCACCCGGGGCTCGAGGTCGACGGTCTCCCGCTCGACTTCGTGCAGAACAAGGAGCCCAAGCTGCGGGCCGACGACCTGGCGCCGGTCGAGTGGCCCGACGACCCGACCCTGGAGTGGGGCCCGCCGGGGCACGGCGACATCTACGTCGCGCTGCAGACCACCGGCCTGCTCGACGCGTTGCGCGAGCGCGGCCTCCGCTACGCCTTCCTCTCCAACGCCGACAACCTCGGCGCCACCTGCGAGGGGGCGGTGGCGGCGTGGATGGCGCGCGAGGGCATCCCCTACGTCACCGAGGTCTGCACGCGAACCCGCAACGACCGCAAGGGCGGTCACCTCGGGGTGCGCAGGAGCGACGGCCGACTCGTGCTGCGCGACAGCGCGATGGTCGCCGAGGGCGAGGACCACTTCTTCCAGGACACCGACCGGCACCCCTGGTTCCACGCCAACAACCTGTGGGTCGACCTCGACGCGCTGGCCGAGCGGCTCGCCGAGCGTGACGGCATCCTCGGCCTGCCGATCATCGTCAACCGCAAGACGGTCGACCCGACCCGGCCCGACAGCACGCCGGTCATCCAGGTGGAGTCCGCCATGGGCGCCGCCGTCGAGGTGTTCGACGGCTCGCGGGCTCTGGCCGTCGACCGCAGCCGCTTCCGCCCGGTGAAGACGACCAACGAGCTGCTGCTGATCCGCTCCGACATCTACCGGCTGACCGATGACTTCCTCGTCGAGTCGACGATCGACCACGACGAGCCGTTCGTCGACCTCGCCAAGCCCTACGCCCTCGTCGACGGGTTCGAGAAGCGCTTTCCCAGGGGGGTGCCCTCGATCCGCGGCTGCACCAGCCTGCGCGTCGAGGCCGACACGACGTTCGGTGCCGACGTCGTGTGCACCGGCGACGTGCGCGTCACCGGCGGGGTGCGCACCATCGCCGACGGAGCCCACCTGGAGGGCGAGGTCTGATGCGCTCACTCGCGGAGCACCGCGCTGCGGTGCTCTCGCTGGTGGCGCCGCTGCCCGCCGTGACCCTGCCGGTCGGGTCGGCGCTCGGGCTCGTTCTGGCCCGTGACGTGGTGGCCGCGGTCGACCTCCCGGGCTTCGACAACTCGGCCATGGACGGGTATGCCGTGCGCGCGGCCGAGCTGGTCGGCGCCACCGCCGACACCCCCGTCGTGCTGCCCGTCGCGGGCGACGTCGCGGCAGGTGACACCACGCACCACGTCCTCCCGGTGGGGCAGGTGCTGCGGATCATGACCGGCGCCCCGATGCCCGAGGGCGCCGACGCGGTGGTGCCGGTCGAGCTCACCGACGGCGGCGCCACGCGGGTTGCGCTGCACCTGGCCCCGTCCGCCGGGCGCTCGGTGCGACTGCAGGGCGAGGACGTGCGCACCGGCGACCTCGTGCTGGCGGCGGGCACCCGACTCGGCCCCGGCCACCTCGCCCTGGCGGCGGCGGCCAACGTGCCCGAGCTGTCGGTGCACCCCCGGCCCCGGGTCGCCGTGGCGTCGACCGGCGACGAGCTCGTCGCGCCGGGCTCCACCCTCGAGCACGGCCAGATCGTCGACTCCAACTCCGTGATGCTGCGTGCCCTGGTCGAGGCGGCCGGGGCCGAGGTCGCCGGGTCGGTGCACCTGCGCGACGACGCGGCCGCGATGCGGGCCGCCTTCGACGACCTCCCGGGCACGCCCGACCTCGTGCTCACCACGGGCGGGGTGTCGATGGGGGTCTACGACACGGTCAAGGAGGTGCTCACCGCCGACGGAGGCGTCGAGTTCGTCAAGGTCGCGATGCGCCCCGGGATGCCGCAGGGCTGCGGCGTCGTGGGTGTCTCGCGCACCCCGGCCGTGACCCTGCCCGGCAACCCGGTCAGCTCGTTCGTCTCGTTCCACGTCTTCGTGCTGCCGGCGCTGCGGCGGCTCGCGGGGCTCGACCCCGACGCCGACGGGGCCTTCGAGGCGGTGGCCGACGCCGGATGGGCGGCGGCCCCCGGCAAGGTCGAGCTCACCCGCGTCGTCGAGACCGCAGGCCGGGTGCGACCCTCGGGCGGGCAGGGGTCGCACGTGCTCGGGGCGCTCACCTCCGCCACGGCCCTGGCCGTCGTGCCCGCCGACACCGACCGGGTCGAGCCGGGTGACGTGCTGCGCTGCTTGCCGCTCCTCGGGCAGGATCGGGACCGTGGCCTCTGACCCCTCTACTCCGCCGCCGGCCGGGCTGACCCACGTGCGCGCCGACGGCACCGCCCACATGGTCGACGTCTCAGGCAAGGCGGTCACCGCCCGGCGGGCCGCCGCCGCCGGGCGGGTGCTCCTGTCGCCGGCCGCCGTCGCCGCGCTCCGGGGCGGGGTCATGCCCAAGGGTGACGCGCTGGGTGTGGCCCGGGTGGCCGGCATCCAGGGGGCCAAGCGCACCCCCGAGCTCATCCCGCTGGCCCACCCGGTCGCCGTGCACGCCGTCGAGGTCGACCTCGACGTCGTCGACGACGGCGTCGAGATCCGCGCCGTGGTGCGCACCGCCGACCGCACCGGCATCGAGATGGAGGCGCTCACGGCCGTCACCGTCGCCGCGCTCGCCCTGGTCGACATGGTCAAGGCCGTCGACAAGCACGCCCGCATCACCGACGTGCGGGTCACCGCGAAGTCCGGTGGCCGCTCGGGGAACTGGGAGGAACCGGCGTGAGCGGCGCCGACCCGGCCGTGTCCGCCGCCGGACTGGATGCCGCTGCCGGCGCGGATGCTGCTGCCGGCCCGCTCGTCGGCCGGCGCGCCGTGGTCGTGACCTGCTCGACCCGGGCCGCGGCGGGGGTCTACCCCGACCGCGGGGGCGCCCTGCTCGTCGAGACGCTGCGCGCCTGGGGCGCGATGGTGCCCGACGCCACGGTCGTTCCCGACGGCCCCGCGGTCGCTGACGCGCTGACCTCGGCCCTGGCGACCGACCCCGACCTCGTGCTGACCACGGGAGGCACCGGGCTCACCCCCACCGACGGCACGCCCGAGGCCACCCGACCCCTGCTCACTCGCGAGGTGTCGGGTCTCGCCGAGGCACTGCGGGCGCGGGGGGTGGCCCACGGCATCCCGACGGCGGTGTTGTCGCGCGGGCTGGCCGGCCTCGCCGGCCGCACGCTGGTGGTCAACCTGCCGGGCTCCACCGGTGGGGTCCGTGACGCGCTCGAGGTGCTCGCCGAGGTGCTGCCGCACGCCTTGAGCCAGGTCGAGGGGGGCGACCACTGATGTGGGGGCGGCTGCGCCGCAGGGCGGCCGAAGTCGTGCACCCCGACGGCCCGGGAGCCGACCAGGCGCCCGGGTGGCCGTGGCCGGTGCGGCTGGTCGGGGTGACGCCGACCGGCATCGAGGTGACTCTGCGCGCGCTGACCACTGACGACGGTCCGGTCTTCCAGTCGGTGCGCCGGGCCAACGCCGCCTGGCTCGAGGAGTGGGACGCCACCTCCCCGGACCCCGACGCCCCGGCTCGCACCTTCGAGCAGCTGGTCGAGCAGTACGACCGCGACGCCCGCATCGGCCGGGCGCGGCCCTTCGCCGTCGAGGTCGAGGGCCGCTTGGTCGGGCAGCTGTCGGTCGGCTCGATCGTGCTCGGCTCGTTCCGCTCATGCCACATCGGCTACTGGGTGAGCCGCGCCGTGGCCGGGCAGATGGTCATCCCGACGGCACTGGCGCTGGCCGGCGACCACGCCCTGGGCGAGCTGGGGCTGCACCGCCTCGAGATCAACATCCGGCCCGAGAACACCGCGAGCCTGGCCGTGGTGCGCAAGCTGGGCTTCCGCCAGGAGGGGCTGCGCCTTGGCTACCTGCACATCGCGGGCGCGTGGCGGGACCACCTCTCCTTCGCGCTGACCACCGAGGACCTCGTCGGCGAGACGCTCACCGCCCGGCTCGCGCGGATCGCTGCCCAGGAGGACGAAACCGCTGCCGCGGTGGGGAAAACACAGTCGTCACAACAGTCACTTGCGCGACACACCGATGGGGGTGCGGCGAACGACGGCAGCGCGCACCTACCGTCGTAGGCGTGTCGTCGCCGTCGAGCCTGATCTTCCTCGTCCTCCTCGGTGTCTGGGCTGCCTATTTCGTGCAGTACTGGGTCCGCCGCCGCGACCACGTCGCCACCGCACGCTCGGTCGAGCAGTTCACCGAGGCGATGCGCGTGCTCGAGCGCCGTGACCCGCTGCCGCGCACCGACCTCTCCGAGCCGGCCCCGCGTTCCTACGCCGTGCACCCCGCCCGCGCCTCGCGGCCCCAGGTGCTCGTCAAGCGCGCCGTGGCCACCGAGCCCCGCCCAATCGGCATCACCGATCGCATCGACGACGGTTCGCATGCCGTTGCCCCCGTTGCGGCTTCGGCCCGCCCCTCCGTGGTGACCTCTCCCTCCACCCCTTCGCTCCGCCCGACACCCCGCCCGGCACCCCGCCCGGCGCGGCGCCCGGCGCGGCGCCCGGCACCCGGGCCCGCCGGCTCGCGCCGGGTGCGCCCGAGCCGCCGGGTGCGGGGGCTGCTGCTGCTCGGCGCCCTGCTCGAGCTGCTCGTGATCGCGCTGCTCGTCGCCTTGTCCCTGCTGCCCTTGTGGGCCCTGGCCCCGGCCGGGCTGGCCGTCGCCTGGGCGTTCCTCTTCCTCCGCGCCGGGGTGCGGGCCGAGCGCCGGGTTACGGTGCGCGCCAGGGCGGGTCGTCAGTCCGACCTCCGTCGTCGCCGTGCCCCCGCCTCACCCCAGGCGGCGTCCGTGACCCACCCGGCGGGCGCCACGGCATCCGACGGTGGGGTGGAGCCGTACGTTGAGGCACGCGAGGTGCCGCAGGTGGCGAGCGTCGCCGAGCCGGTCGTGGCGGCCGACCCGGAGCCCACGATCGGGGAGCCGGTCGTGGCCGAGGCCGTGGCGCGGGCCGAGCCCGCTGCTCGCGTGATGGTGCCGATCGTCGACGAGGACGACATCCCGCTCACCTGGGACCCCGTTCCGGTGCCCCGGCCGACCTACACGATGAAGGCCAAGGCCCAGCGCCCCGAGGTCGCTCCTGCCGCGGTCACCCCCGACCCGACACCAGTCGTGCGCGAGGACGAGGGCGACGAGTCGCGCTACGACGAGCGCCGACTTGCCGGAGCCTGACGCACCGAACCTGCCTCGCTGCGAGGTCCGGTCCGGTCCGGCACGCTCTGCGGGCCTGATCTCGGTGCTGCCCGGGCGGGTGGCTCAGACGGCCGGGCCGTCGCCCTGCTGGTTCGCCTTCTCGGTGCGCTCCTGGGTCGCCTCGGCCTCGGCTTCGGCCTGCGCCTGCTCGTCAGGGGTCAGCGCGTCGTCTAGGGGTGTGGCCCCGCCCGGTGGCTCGGCGCCGGCGGTGTCGGGCCCGTCGAGGAGGTGGTGGCTGACGGCGTTGATCACGGCGACGGTCGGCACGGCGATGAGGCCGCCGATGATGCCGGCGAGGAGCACGCCGGCGGCGATGCCGAGGATGACGGCGAGCGGGTGGATGCGCATGACCCGGCCGACGAGGAGCGGCTGCAGGAGGTGGGCCTCGACCTGCTGCACCCCGATGACGATGCCGAGCATGATCAGCGCCTGGACCGGCCCGAGCGCCACCAGAGCCAGCAGCACCGCCACCGAACCCGACACGGCCGCGCCCACCACCGGGATGAACGCGCCGAAGAACACCAGCAGCGCGATGCCGGAGGCGAACGGCACACCCAGGATGGCCGCACCGATGCCGATGCCGGCGGCATCCACCGCTGCGACCACCAGGGTCGCCCGGGTGAAGGCCGAGAGCTGGCTCCACGCGATCAGGCCGGAGGAGTGCACCCTCTCGCGGGCCGTGCGCGGGAAGAGCCGCACCACCCAGCCCCAGATGACCGGCCCGTCGTAGAGGAAGAAGTAGAGCGCGAACATCGCGATGAAGAAGCCGGCCACGATGTGCGTCGCAGTCAGGCCCGCCGCCGTCGCCGTGTCGGTGAGCGTGCCCGAGCTGAGCCACTCCCGGGCCTTGTCGATGTAGCTCTCGAGCTGGGTGTCGGTGACCCCGAAGGTCGTGTTGAGCCACCGACGGATCTGGTCGATGCCGTCGGAAACCTTCGACCCGATGTCGTCGATCTGGCTGGTCAGCTGGGTGCCGACGAACGACAGCATGCCGAAGACCATGGCCAGCGTGCCGATGACGGTGATGCCGGCGGCCACCCCCCGCGGAACGAACCGGGCCAGACCGCCGTAGACCGGCTGCAGCAACGCAGCGAGCAGGAGCGCGACCAGGACCGGGATGACGACCTCGGACAGCGTCGCGGTCAGGTAGAGGGCAGCGACGACCCCGGCACCGATGACCAGGCCACGCCACGCCCACTCGCTCGCCGTGCGGATGCCGCGCGGCACTGCCCAGTGCGCGGGCCGGTGCGGGTCGTCGTCGCCCATCGGGGTGAGGGCAGGAGCGAGGGCAACCGAAGCGGGAAGGTTGGCGGGGTCGGCCCCGGTCTGGTCCGGGCGGGGCTGGCGCAGTCGCATGCCGTGATGGTATGTCCTGCTCGCTCAGCCACCCTCATGACCGACCTCCGTCCTGTGCTCGCGGGAACCCCTGGCTGGGCCTGATCCCGTTTCGGGGAGCCTTGGGCCGGGTGTTATCGTTTCTCCCGCATCGCGGGGCTGTGGCGCAGTTGGTAGCGCGTCTCGTTCGCAATGAGAAGGCCAGGGGTTCGAATCCCCTCAGCTCCACCCGACGGCAACCCCGTCCGACCAGCACGAACGTGCCCGGTCGGGCGGGGTTTCGCCGTTGTCATGGGTTCCCGACCTCGGTTCGTGTACCCCCGGTGTACCCCCGGGCGTTCAGACGGTCCAGGCCGGCGCGGTCAGCGGGGGTGCCGAGGTGGTGCAGGTAGAGGTTCGTCGTCGCGATCGACGCGTGCCCCATCCAGGCCTGCACGGTGCTGGGGTCCACGCCCCGGGCGAGCCAGAGGCAGGCCGCCGTGTGTCGCAGGTCGTGGATCCGCCTCCCGCGAGCGACGACCGACCAGTTCAGCGTGCGCTTGACCGCTGACGCGTGAAGCAGGTGCCCGGTGGCGGTGACGAACAGCGGAGCCTCGGCCTCCCGGCCGGCGGCCATCGCCCGGACCAGGGGCAGCACCCGATCGGCGACCGGGACCCGGCGGGACCGGCCGGACTTGGTCGTCTTCACCTGCACGCCCTCCGGTGCGGCCCGCTGGACGACCAGGGTCGGCATCGGCACCTCGACGAAGTCACGCACCCGCACCGCCCGCAGCTCCGACCACCGCAGCCCGGTCCAGCCGGCGACCAGGACGACGTCGGCCAGCTGCTGGTCGCGGGCCGCGGCCGCCTGGTGCACCTGCTCGAGCTCGTCCTCGCTGAACGGGTACATCTCCACGCGGGGCCCACCTGAGCGGGGCACCCGAGTGCGCAGCACCGGGTTGGTCAGGATCAGCCGCTCGCGCACCGCCCAGGCGAAGAACGAGGACAGCGAGGCCCGGAACCGGCGCACCGACGCCTCGGCCAGACCGTCCTTGGTGAGGGTGACCAGGGCTCGGCTTACCTCGCGGTCGGTGACGGCGTTGACCGACAGCGCAGCCAGAGACAGCGGCACGAGCCTCAGCAGCGCCCGGTCCGAGACGTAGGTCTTGCGCGAGACGGCGTGCTGGCGCTCCTCGAGCCAGACCGGTAGCAGGGCGCGCACCGTGGCCCGGCCGGCTCGAGGGTCGACGCCCCCGGCGAGAGCAGCCCGCTCCCGGGCCAGCCAGGCCTGCTCGTCCCGTTTCGTCGCGAAGGACCGGCTTGCCGCGTAGACCCGGCCCACCTTGAGCACGGCCCGGAACTTGCCCGAGGGCAGCCTGACGATGGTCACCGTGACACCTGCTCGACCCAGTCCGCGACGTGACGGCGCTGGTAGCGGGGCATGCGCGCGCTGAGCCAGGTCACCTGCGGCCCGGTGCCGGTCTGTCGCCAGCGGCACAGTGTCGACGGGTTCACGTGGAGCAGCTCGGCGACCTCTGCGGGGGTCATCATGATCGGCAGGCCGTCGGGTCGCAGATCCGGTTCGTTCGTCGTCGTCATCTCTCTCACCCCTTCCCAGTGTCGGACGTTCAGGCGTTCTGTGTCGCGCGTCGTGCACAGGCTCGGCGGTGGGCGTACTCGCGGGCGCGGGCGGCTGCGGCGGTGGCCAGTGCTGTCTCGCCGTCGGTGGCCCAGCCGGTTCCGGCGTAGGCCCAGGACCCGATGACCAGGGTTGTCTCGTTGGTGTCGTCGGCGAGCATCTCGGCCTCGAGGTCGCGTAGGTCGACGGTGGTTCCGGCGCGGGCGGCTGCGGCGATGCGGATCTGCGCGCGGTGTCGGGCTCGGCGCAGCCTCCCGAGGGTCACGGAGTAGCGGCGGGACTTGGTCGAGAAGTGGCCGCGGAAGCCCAGGGTGTGCGCCCACCGGCCCAGGAGCCGGTACGGGCTCGTGGGGTTGTAGGTGGCGCCCGCCTGGGCGGCGAGGTGTCGGGCGGTGGCGTGCAGGCGGCGCAGGGGGGGTTGTCCCGGGTCTGGGTGTCGGTGGCGGACTTGGTCGCGTACTTGGCCAGGTAGCCGGCGACCTGCTCCCCGGTGAGTGGGGCGTCGGGGTCGTCGGTGCGACGGGAGGCTCGCACGACGCGGGTGTCGACCTGCGCGCCGAATGCCAGCACCCGGGTCGCGCCGCCCGGGGTGAGCGGGTCGGCGAGGAAGGTGACCTCGGCGGCGACCTGTTCCACGACCGTCGCGAGCACGTCGGCGGTGACCTGGTCCGGTGCTGGGGCGAAGCCATCCGCGTCGGGTGGGCCGTCGAGTCGGATCAGGGCGTGGAAGTGCACGGCGCCGCGGACCTGGTACTCGGCGACCTTGGCGTACCGCAGGCTCGCGACATCACCGAGGCGGTCCAGGTCGGCCCCGAGCAGCTGCGCCAGCCGCCGCTTGAGGGCGATGGTGAATCGGCGCCACAGCTCAGGCGCCCACCACTGCCACACCACGTGCGAGTCGTAGTCGTAGCAGCGCGGGCACAGCGGCTGCCCACGTGCCGGGTCGTCCGGTTCGTGTACCTGGAAGCAGGCCGTGGGCTGCCCGTGCTGGCATCGGGCCTCGGCGCGGCGGCGTGGGCGGCAGCGGTGGCCGCCGGCCCCGCCGTGGACCGCACCGAAGGAGGGCGCGGTCAGCGTGGCGAAGACCAACGGGTTGTCGGCGACCGTCTCCGGCACGCCCTTGCCGCCGGCTACCCCGGCCCGGATGAGGTGGAAGGTGTCCGCGGCGTACACCCGCGAGCACGAGGGGCACCGGTCGGCCCGCCGGTTTCCGCACCGCACGAACGTGACCCCGCCGTGCTCGTCGGTCGAGGCGTAGGTGCGGACCACCTCGCCGGTGGTGCGGTGGACGGTGACCGAGTTCCCGACCAGTCGGACCGGTCTGCTGCAGAACCCGACCCTGGCCGCGGTCGAGGCCCACTCGTCGAGGTCGGCGGATTGCAGCCGTTCCATCACCTGGGCGTGGGTGCTGGCGTCGGTGCCGGGCAGGCCTGCCCAGTCAGGGCTCAGGGCACCGGAGTCGACGACGGCGCCCCAGACCTCGCTGCTGTGCGCGCGGGTCATGTTGGCCACCCCCTTTCCCGGGAGGGTGTGCCGGGTGACAAGTGCGACCCCGTCACCCGGCACACCCGGTCCTGGGCGGCCAATCACCGATACGTCTCGAGCCCCTGGGGTCGCTCAGGAGACGGCTGCGGGCTCAACGCGGGGCGAGCTGTAGATGTCCGGCATCCCGTGGTGGTCCGGCTGCTAGCCAGGTGGGGGAGCCGACTCCCCAGAACGTGGGTGTCACATGGTGTGCGCTGCGTCCGTTCCACCCACGGTGCCACCACCCATCCCGTTCGATCCACAAGATGTCGGAGATGGCGGCAGGATCGGCGGACGACACGAGCGAAGCGAACTTCCGCCGGGCGGCATTCCGGACGTCTGTTGTCAACGGCCAAGCTCAGGTCCCCGCTGGTGGCCAAGTAGAAGTCCCCACCCTCTGCGGGTGTTCAGCGGGTTTTGGCCTCACCTCCTTGGCGGGTTGTGGCGTGTTGCATGCGGTAGGACTGGCCGCTGGTGACCACGG
>JBBQWX010000045.1:0-26379 GCA_038210185.1 Actinomycetales bacterium | reverse complement strand
GCTGGCGCCCGTAGCCGTGCGCCTCGCTGATCGTCATGCCCTGGATGCCGAAGGCCTCGAGGGCCTCCTTCACCTCGTCGAGCTGGTGGGGCTTGATGATGGCGGTGACGAGCTTCATGACTGGGCTCCTTCGAGGTTCTTCGAACCGGTTGACGACGTCTGCGAGGCGCCGAAGGGAGCCGCACCCATGCGGCCTCCGACGGACACGAGGTCGTACGCGGTCTCCGCGTGCTCGCCCTGGTCGATGCCGGCGGCCTCGACGTCCTCGGGGACGCGCCAGCCCATGGTGGCCTTGAGCGCGAGGGCGATGACGAGGGTGACGACACCGGAGATGACGATCGTGCACAGCGCGATCAGGATCTGGATGACGGTCTGGTCGATGCCACCACCGTAGAAGAGACCGGTGGAGGTGGCGAGCAGGCCGACACCGATGGTGCCCCACACGCCGGCGACGAGGTGGACGCCCACGACGTCGAGCGAGTCGTCGTAGCCGAAGCGGAACTTCAGGCCGACGGCGATGGCGGACAGGGCACCGGCGACGACGCCCAGGACGAGCGAGCCGAGTGGGCTGACGAAGCCACAGGCTGGGGTGATGGCCACCAGACCGGCGACGATGCCGGAGGCCGCGCCGACCGACGTCGCGTGGCCGTCACGGATCTTCTCCACGAGCAGCCAGCCGAGCATCGCGGCGCAGGTGGCCGCGGTCGTGTTGACCCACACCAGGGCGGCGGTGCCGTCCGCGGCGAGCTCGGAGCCGGCGTTGAAGCCGAACCAGCCGAACCAGAGCAGGCCGGCGCCGATCATGGTGAGCGGCACGTTGTGCGGGCGCATCGCGACCTTGCCGAAGCCGACCCGCTTGCCGACGACGAGGGCGAGCACCAGGCCGGCGATGCCGGCGTTGATGTGCACCACCGTGCCGCCCGCGAAGTCCATCGGGGCCACGTTGGCCGACCCGTCGGTCGAACCGAAGATGAGCGAGGACAGGCTCGTCTCGGCCGCGGACAGCAGGCCACCGCCCCAGACCATGTGCGCGATCGGGAAGTACGAGAAGGTGACCCACAGCCCACTGAAGACCAGCCAGGTCGAGAACATGACGCGGTCGCCGATGGCGCCGCTGAGCACCGCGACAGTGATGACGGCGAAGGACAGCTCCAACGCGACGACCGCGAGCTCGGGGATGTTCCCGTAGCCCTCGTAGCCGAACGGGTTCACCACCGAGTCGACGGTGCCGTTCAGGCCGAAGTACTGGAAGGGGTTCGCGATGATGCCGGCGATGTTCTCGCTGCCGAACGACATCGAGTAGCCGTACAGGACGTAGATGATGCCGACGACGCCCATGGCGCCGAAGGACATCATCATCATGTTGAGGACGGACTTGGTGCGGGTCATGCCGCCGTAGAACAGCGCCAGTCCGGGGGTGGTCATGAGGAGGACGAGGGAAGCGCAGAGGATGACGAACGCCGTGGACGCGTAGTCGATCTGGTCTGCTGCCGCCGCAAGGGGCATCAGTGGTGTGCTCATGGCGACAACGGTGACGGCCCGGGGTTTCGCGGCCCGCGTCGTTGTGTTTCGGTCGTGTTGCTTCGCGTCGCCGAGTGTAAGCATCGGGTTTCGGGAACCCCGCAGTCCCGCATCGTGAGACCCGATGCCCGCGCTGCGGACCGGGTCAGGCGCTCGGCGCCGGCTCGGCCGCCCTGGTCGCGGCGGGCTGGTGGACGCAGGCGGCGTCCTCGCCGAGCGGGTCACCGGTCGCCGCGTAGGCCCGGGCGCGCGAGCCGCCACACAGGTCGGCGTACTCGCACGCCCGACAGCGCCCACTGAACTCGGCTGCCCGGATGGCCCTCAGGGTGGGGTGGTCGCGGTAGATCCGGGCGAGGGGCTGGTCGCGGACCGAGCCGAGCCCGAGCGGGAGGAAGCCCGCGGGGTACACCTCCCCGTCGTACGCGACGAAGACGATGCCCTTGCCGTCGCGCGTCGCGGCGGTGTGCGCGGAAGCTCGCTCGCGGCCCTCGCCGAGCAGCTCGGTGAGGCGACCGGACAGCTCGGCGTAGAGGGCCGTCGCCGGCACGCCGCCACCCTCGCGTCGGGTGTGCACGACCCGGCGGAAGAACGGCGCCTCGACAGTGCGCACGACGAAGCCGTGGTGCGAGGCGTCGAAGAGGAAGTGGCAGACGTCCTCGTGCTCCTGCGGGCTGATCGCCCCGGTGGCCTCGCCCCGGCCCACGTGCACGAGGAAGAACACCTCCCACATGTCGACGCCGTAGTCGCTGACGATGGTGGCGATGTCGGGCAGCTCGTGCACGTTGCCGCTCATCACCGTGGTGTTGACCTGCAGCTTGATGCCCGCGTCGACGATGGCGCGGATCGCGGGCAGGGTCTGCTCGAAGTGGCCGGGGATGCCGCGGATGCCGTCGTGCGTCTCGGCGCAGGCGCCGTCGAGCGAGAGCGACACCGCCTTCACCCCGGACGACGCCATCCGGGCGATCGACTCGGGCGTGAGCATCGGCGTCACGGACGGCGACAGGCAGACGGGCACGCCCCGCTCGGTGGCGTGGGCGACGAGGTCGAAGACGTCGTCGCGCAGGAGGCAGTCACCACCCGTCAGCACCAGGATCGGGTAGGGGCGCCCGAACCCCGCCACCTGGTCGATGAGGTCGAGGCCCTCGGCGGAGTCCAGCTCGCCCGCAAGGGGCGCGGCGGTGGCCGACGCGCGGCAGTGCCGGCAGGCGAGCAGGCAAGACCGGGTGATCTCCCAGAAGACCAGCATGGGGCGTGCTGCGAAGTCGACGCGAGGCGTCGGGATGCCGGCAGGGTGGCTCACGGGGTCGCTCCTGAACGGGACGGGTCGGGTCCGAGCACCAGGGGGTCGGGCCGGTCGGGGCAGGACAGGTGCTCAGCGACGACGGAGGCGGTGCGCCGGGCCGAGGCCACGCACGCCGCCAGCCCGGAGCCGCGGTAGCCCGCGCCGGTGAGGTGCAGCCCGTCGGGCACGAGCCGGTCGAGGCGGTCGAGCCGGTCCGCGTGTCCGACGAGGTACTGCGGGATGCCGCGCCACCACCGCTGCACCAGGACGTCGGTCGGCGTCGCGGTCACCCCCATCACCGTGGCGAGGTCGGCGCGCACGGCGGCGACGAGCTCGTCATCCGTCATCGTGGTCCACCGGTCGTCGCCGTCACGACCCACCATGCAGCGCAGCAGGACCGAGTCGGTCCCGTTGTCGGCAAGCTGCGGCCACTTGCTGGTCAGCCAGGTGCAGCCCACGACAAGGGTGCCCTCGGTGGGGGGCACGAGGAAACCGGTGCCCCTAAGGTCGCCGACCTGTGCACGGGGCAGGGCGAGGGTCACGGTGGCAACGTCGACGTAGTGGATGCCGCGCAGCTCGGCGGCCAGCACGGGAGTCGTGCCGACCAGGAGGTCCGCGCTCGCGTGGGCCGGGGCGGCCAGCACCACCTGCCGCGCGGTCACGCGCGTGTCGGCGGCGATGACCTCCCACCCGGCATCCGTGCGCCGCATCGCGCTCACGCGTGCACCGCGCAGAACCCGACTCTCACCGACGGCGTCGACGAGTGCGTCGGTCAGGCCGCCGAGCCCGCCGCGCAACGACACGAGTGGTGGGGCCGGCGGTGCGGCGGGCTTCGGGGCCGCCCTCCGGCGCCGGCGCAGGGCGAGCACCAGCGACCGGCTCGAGCGGGCCAGCTCGACCACGTCGGGCACCGTGCTGCGCGCGCTCAGCCGGTCGACCGAGCCGGCATGCACGCCACCGAGCAGCGGCTGCACGAGGCGCTCGACGACCTCGTCACCCAGCCGCGGACGAACGACCTCGGCGACGGTCGGGTCCCCACCCAGGACCGTGCGTGGCCGCACGAGGTCCAGGCCCGCCCGCAGGATGCCGGCCGGCGACAACAGCCGCGACCGCACCAGCGGCAGCACCAGGTCCGGGATGCCGAACGCCCCACCGGCTGGGATCGGGCGCAACCGCCCGCGCGACCAGATGAACGCCCCACCCGGTGCGGGCCGCACGACGGCCTCGGCGAGCCCCAGCCGCGACACGAGCTCCGCGAGCTCGACCCCACGGCTCAGGAAGGCATCGGGCCCGACGTCCACCGGCATCCCGGCGAGGGTCCGGGTCGAGACCTTGCCCCCGGCTCGCCCCTCGGCCTCCAGCACGACGACATCGACCCCGTGGTCGACGACCAGCCAGTACGCCGTCGCCAGCCCCGAGATCCCGCCCCCCACGACGGCGACCTCGGCCTCGGCGGTCCGCGCAGCAGCCACGCCTTCGACCCTTCCACACCCCACAAGGCGCCGATGACTAGGAGGGGGTCCGCGAGCTGTGATTCCCACCGCACCGCACCGGTCTCGGACAGGAGCGGGCGACCCCGTACCCGAAGTGACCTATCGGTCGATGTGGGTACACCAGCCCGTACCCGAAGTGACCTATCGGTCGATGTGGGGAGGGTCAGTCGAGGATGGCGTCGACGAAGGCCTGCGGGTCGAAGGGGGCCAGGTCGTCCGGACCCTCCCCGAGGCCGACGAGCTTGACCGGGACCCCGAGCTCACGCTGCACCGCGACGACGATGCCGCCCTTGGCAGTGCCGTCGAGCTTGGTCAGCACGATGCCGGTGATACCGACGACCTGAGAGAACACCTCCGCCTGGCGCATGCCGTTCTGCCCGGTGGTGGCGTCGAGCACGAGCAGCACCTCGTCGACCGGGCTGAGCTTCTCGATGACTCGCTTGACCTTGCCGAGCTCGTCCATCAGCCCGACCTTGTTCTGCAGCCGACCGGCGGTGTCGATGAGCACGACGTCGGCCTCCAGCTCGGCGGCCGCCTTCACGGCGTCGAAGGCCACGGCGGCGGGGTCGGCGCCGTCGCGATCGGAGCGCACGGTCGGCACGCCGACCCGCTCCCCCCAGGTCTGCAGCTGGTCGGCGGCGGCGGCACGGAAGGTGTCGGCGGCGCCGAGCACGACGTCCTTGTCCTCGGCGACGAGCACGCGCGCGAGCTTGCCGACGGTGGTCGTCTTGCCGGTGCCGTTCACGCCGACGACGAGCACGCAGGCCGGGCGGCCGTCGACGCGCGACGACACGATCGTGCGGTCCATCGTCGGGTCGACCAGGGTGAGGAGCTCCTCGCGCAGCCAGCCACGCACGGTGACCTCGTCGGTGCTGCCCTCGACCGCCACCTTGGTGCGCAGCCGGTCGACGAGGTCGGTGGTCGCGGCGACGCCCAGGTCGGCGGCCAGGAGGGTGTCCTCGACCTCCTCCCAGGCGGCCTCGTCGAGCTTCCCGCCGGACAGCAGGGTGAGCAGACTCTTCCCCAGCGCCGTGTTCGAGCGGGCCAGCCGGGCGCGCAGGCGGCGCAGCCGACCGGCCGGCGCCTCCGGGCGCTCGACGGTCGGTGCCGGTGCCGGTGCGGGTGGCAGGGCGGGCTCGAGCTCGGTCGGCGCCGGCCGCTCCAAGGTGCCGAGTGCGCCCCGGGGGGCGGCGTCGAGGTCGACGGCATCCCCGCCCCCGCCGGTGCTCGGCGGCGCCGGTGGGAGGTCCCTGGTGCGGCCCGCACGGCTGCGCATCAGCCCCAGGGCGATGCCGCCGAAGACGACGATGATGCCGATGGCGACGGCGAGGTACTCCCAGAGGGTGTCGATGGCGCTCACCGCCTCATCCTCGCAGTCGCCGGACGGGTGCCCAAACCGGCGTCCGGGCCCGCTTCGCGAACGGGCGCGGACGGCATCCGGCTCGCGGCCGCCGGGTCAGAAGATGCGGACGCGGTGCTCCCGGGCCACCCACATGCCGTCGCCCTCGGTCACCCCGAACGCCTCGTGGAACTCGGTGAGGTTGCGGGCCGCATTGGCGCGCAGGTCCATCGGGCTGTGCGGGTCGAGCGCCAGCAGCCGCTCGGCCTCGGCGCGACGGGACAGCCCGCGCCAGACCTGGGCCCACCCCAGGAAGAACCGCTGCTCCCCGGTGCGGTCGTCGATCTCGGGAGCCGGCTGGTCGCCGAGCGAGATGCGGTAGGCCGAGTAGCCGATGGTCAGCCCGCCGAGGTCGCCGATGTTCTCGCCGACGGTCAGGGCCCCGTTGACCTTGCGCCCGGGGGCGTCGCGGGTCTCGAGCTCGTCGAACTGGGCGACGAGGGCGTCGGCGCGGGCCTGGAACGCGGCACGGTCCTCGTCGGTCCACCAGTTGCGCAACGTGCCGGTGCCGTCGAACTGCGAGCCCTGGTCGTCGAACCCGTGCCCGACCTCGTGGCCGATGACCGCACCGATGCCGCCGTAGTTGACGGCGTCGTCGGCGTCGACGTCGAAGAACGGCGGCTGGAGGATGGCCGCCGGGAAGACGATCTCGTTCAGCCCCGGGTTGTAGTAGGCGTTGACCGTCTGCGGCGTCATGAACCACTCGTCGCGGTCGACCGGGGCGCCGAGCTTGCCGAGCTGGCGGTCGACCTCGAAGGCCACCGCCCGACGGACGTTGCCCAGCAGGTCGCCCGGGCGGATCTCGAGCGCGGAGTAGTCGCGCCAGCGCTCGGGGTAGCCGATCTTCGGGGTGAACTGGCCGAGCTTGGTCAGGGCCTCGCGACGGGTGGCGTCGCCCATCCACGGCACCTGCGACAGGCTGCGCCGGAAGGCCTCGACGAGGTTGTCGACGAGCTCGACCATGCGCCCCTTGGCGTGCGGCGGGAAGTGCCGCTCGACGTACAGCTGCCCGACGGCCTCGCCGAGCGACTCCTCGACCAGGCTCACACCACGCTTCCACCGCTCGCGCATCTGCGGCACCCCGGAGAGGGTACGGCCGTAGAAGTCGAAGTTCTCCTCGACCAGGGCGGCGGACAGGTAGGGCGCGTGCGCGTGCACGACGTGCCAGGCCAACCAGTCCCGCCACACCTCGACCGGCTCCTCCGCGAGCGCGGTGGCCATCGAGCGCAGGTGGTCGGGCTGGCGCACGACGACGTCGCCGAACGCCTCCCGGGTCGCTCCGAGCCCTTCGAGGTAGCGCACCCAGTCGACGCCGGGGCCCATCTCGACCAGGCCATCGAGGTCGACCAGGGTGTAGGTCTTGACCGGGTCGCGGTTGGTGACCTTGTCCCAGTGGCCGGACGCGAGCCGGGTCTCGAGCGCCATGACCCGGCCCGCGGCGCCCTCAGGATCGGGCCAGCCGGCGAGCGCCAGCATCCGCTCGACGTGCGCGACGTAGGCCGTGCGCTTGTCGGCGTGCTGCTCCTCGCGGTAGTACGACTCGTCGGGCAGCCCCAGGCCGGCCTACTCGAGGTAGACGACGTAGCGGCTGGGGTCGCGGTCGTCGGTGTTGACGAACGGGATGACCAGGCCGAGCACCCCGGAGCGGCCGAACGTGCCGGTGACGGCCACGACGTCACCGGCATCCGCGACCGCCGCCACCCGCTCGAGGTCGTCACCGAGGGGCTTGACGCCCAGCGCCTCGACGGCGCCCTGGTCCATGAAGCTCGCGTACAGGTCGCCGACCTTGGCCGCGACGGTGCCGGCCTGGGGGGCGCCGGCAGCAACCTCCTCGATGATCGAGCGCACGTGCTCCTCGGCGGTCTCGCGCAGCACGTCGAAGGTGCCGTAGCGACCGCGGTCCTGTGGGATCTGTGTGGTCGCGAGCCACCGGCCGTTGACGTGGGCGAACAGGTCGTCCTGGGGGCGGACGGCGGGGTCGACGGCGGCGGAATCGATACCGGATCTCACGGCGGGTGGCTCCTCTGGCTGGGGATCCACCCATCGAACCACACCGCCCGTCGGGCGTTCCTGCGGCCCTGCGGTCAGGCGCGGGCCCCCACGGGCTCGGCGTCGCGAACCTCGTCGGAGGAGGGCTTCTCGGCGCGGCCCGGCAGCTGGCGCTCGCGGATGGAGCCCAGGACCTCCTCGCCTCGCTCGGTGAACACGTCGCGGCCCTGCCGGCGCGCGGGGACGGCGACGAACGCCATCACCAGCACGGCGAGACCGAGGCAGAAGAGCATGCCGAGAACGACGGATACCATGCCCCAAGGGTCTCACCGCGCCCAGCGGCCGACCAAATCGACACCTCCCCCCGGCCGAACTAGGGTGACGTCCGTGACTGCCGCCGCCCCTGCGACGGACGGGACGACGCAGCGTCGTCGCCGCCGCCTGCCGATGTTCGCCGAGGTGCTGCTCGCCCTCGTCGCCGTCGCGTTGGTGCAGGCCTTCCTCATCAAGCCGTTCGGCGTGCCGTCACAGTCGATGGAGCAGACCCTGCACATCGGCGACCGAATCCTCGTCAACCGCCTCGAGAAGGACCTCGCCCGCGGTGACGTCGTGGTGTTCGGGCACGGGGACACCTGGCAGGACAAGCAGCTTCCCCCGGCCGACACCGTGGTTCCGCGGGCGCTGCGCGCGTTCGGCGACCTGACGGGCATCGGCCCGAGCAGCACGGCCTACACGGTCAAGCGGGTGATCGGGCTGCCCGGGCACACGGTCGCCTGCTGCAGCACCGACGGCAGGGTCACGGTCGACGGGGAACCGATCGACGAGCCCTACATCTACGAGGACCTCCCCTTCACCGCCGGGTCGCTGGACTGCACGAGCTCACCGCGCTCGACCCGGTGCTTCCCCGAGATTCCCGTGCCGAAGGAGAACATGCTCGTGCTCGGCGACCACCGGTCGCAGTCGGCCGACTCGGTCATCGGGTGCCGGGGCGCCACCGAGGGGCCGGAGTGCGCCCGCATCGTTCCGGTGGAGCGGGTCGTCGGGCCCGTCGTGCTCCGGTTCTGGCCGCCGGGCGACATCGGCGGCATCGACCGCTGAGGCCGCGATCCTCCGCCTCGGTGCTCAGGCCGTCGCGGCGACGTCGCGGATGCGCTGGGAGACGACCGTGGTGACCCCGTCGCCGCGCATCGAGACGCCGTACAGCGCGTCGGCGACCTCCATGGTGCGCTTCTGGTGGGTGATGACGATGAGCTGGCTGGAGTCGCGCAGCTCTTCGAAGAGGGTGATCAGCCGGCCCAGGTTGGTGTCGTCGAGCGCGGCCTCGACCTCGTCCATGATGTAGAAGGGGCTCGGCCGAGCCTTGAAGATCGCGACGAGCAGCGCGACGGCGACCAGGGACCGCTCGCCGCCGGAGAGCAGCGAGAGCCGCTTGACCTTCTTGCCGGGGGGGCGCGCCTCCACCTCGATGCCGGTGGTCAGCATGTCGTCGGGGTCGGTGAGCACGAGCCGCCCCTCACCACCGGGGAAGAGCCGCTCGAAGACCCGCTCGAACTGCTCGCGGGTGTCGTGGAAGGCCTGCGTGAAGACCTCCTCGACCCGCTCGTCGACCTCCTTGACGATGTCGAGCAGGTCGCGCTTGGACCGCTTGAGGTCCTCGAGCTGGGTGGTGAGGAACAGGTGCCGCTCCTCGAGGGCAGCGAACTCCTCGAGTGCGAGCGGGTTGACCCGCCCGAGCGCCTGCAGGCCCCGCTCGGCCTTGCGCAGCCGCTTCTCCTGCTCCTCGCGGACGTAGGCGACCGGCTCCGGCACGGCGTCGGGGTCCTCGCCCGGCGCGACGACGTGGGGCACCCGCAGGTGCGGGCCGAACTCCTCGACGAGCACCTCAGGGTCGATGCCGAGCTCCTCGACCGCCTTGGCCTGCAGTGCCTCGATGCGCGCGACCTGGCGTGCCCGGGCCATCTCGTCGCGGTGGGCGGTGTCGGTGAGGTCGCGCAGCTCGTCCTGGACGCCGATCAGCTCGGCGCGCAGGGCGACACCGGCCTGCTCGCGGGCCAGCCGCTCGGACTCGGCTACGTCGCGCACGACGGTGGCGCGGCCCAGCGCGGCCGCGACTCGCTCGACGGCGTAAGTGGCGGCGGCGTGCACCGACTCGGCGACGGTGGCCTCACGGCGACGGCGCTCGCGACGCTCGCGCAGCCGCTCACGGGCGGCCAGCTCGTTGCGGGCAGCACCCTCGAGCGAGTCGGCGCGGCCCCTCAGCGCCCGGGCCCGCTCCTCACGGGTGCGCAGGGTGAGCCGCAGCTCGGTCTCGGCGGTGCGTGACCGGCTCGCCACGAGCTCGAGGCGGTCGCGCTCGTCGGTGGAGGGGTCCTCGCTCTCCTCGGTCGGGGCGGCCTCGGCCTCGGTGAGCCGCGCCTGAAGCCCCTCGAGCTCGGCACGGTCGCGGTCGAGCGCGATCCGCGCCTCGGTGATGGCGCGCTCGGTGCGGTCGGCCTCGGCCGACGAGGTGCGCACCGCGGCACCGAGCCCGCCGAGGCGCTCGGCGACAGCCGCCATCCGGGCGTCGGACTCGTGCAGCGCCTCGAGCGCGGCCTCGACCAGGCCACCGGCCTCGCGGGCACGCTCGCGGGCGGCACCCAGCGCGAACCGGGCACGCTCGGCGCGGGCCGTGGCGGCATCCAGGGTGGTGCGCGTCTCGTCGACGGCCGCCTGCAGCTCGAGCAGGCTCTCACCCGCGCTGCTGCCGCCGCGGGCCCAGCCGGGCCCGAACACGTCGCCGTCGGCGGTGACGGCGGTGATGCCGTCGCGCTGCGCCACCAGGGCCACCGCGTGGGCGGCGGTGGGCACCAGCGCGACCCGCTCGAGCAGCTGCTCGACCGCGGGGCGCACGGAGTCGGGGGCGCGCACGACGTCGCGCGCCCAGACCGCGGAGCCGTCGAGCGCCGGCCAGGTGGCCGGGTCGCTGGGGGATGCCGTGCCGCCCACCAGGAGGGCGGTACGGCCCCCGTCGCCGTCACGCAGCGACGCGATGGCCCGCGCGGCGTGCTCCGCGCTCGGCACCGCGAGCGCCTCGCTCGCCCAGCCCAGGGCCGCAGCGACGGCGGCCTCGTGGCCACCGGTGACGTGCAGCAGCGCGGCGACGGTGCCGAGCAGCGCGTGGTCGGCGTCGGCCGCCGCGAGCAGCGTGGCCGCGCCGTCCTTGCGGCGCAGGCTCAGCTCGAGGGCCTCGATCCGGGCGGTGGCCGACGAGCGGTCGCGCTCGGCCTCACGCTCCTGGGTCACGAGCCGCTCGATCTCGGCCGCGGCCTCGGCCAGGGCGGCGGCCGCGCTCTCGTAAGCGTCGGCGAGGCCCTCCTCGCCCTCCACCACGACGGCGACCCCACCCACGAGGCGGGAGAACTCCTGCTCGGCCTCGGCGGCTCGGGCCCGCGCGGCGGCGACGAGCTGCTGGAGGCGGCCGATCTCGGCCTCCCCCGCCTCGATCCGACTGCGCCGTGCGCCGACCTGCCCGGCCAGCTTGGCCAACCCCTCACGGCGGTCGGCCGCGGCGCGGGCGATGCGCGAGAGCCGGGCCTGCTCACCGGTGTACGCGGCCTCGGCCCCCTCTCGCGCGGCGACGGCGGCGGCGAGCTCCGCGGTGGTGGCGGCGACCTCGGCCAGCAGCGCCGCCTCGGCCTCGCGGGCCTGGGCCGCCTGGACCCGCAGCTCCTCCGGGTCGCGGCCCGAGGTGGTCTCGTGCTCCTCGTCCTGGGAGAGCAGGCGCACCCGCTCGGCCGCGACCGAGCCGGTCGACTCCATGCGGTCACGCAGGCTCTGCAGCCGCACGAAGCGGTCGTGCGCCCTGGTCAGCTCGGGGGCCGCCTCGGCCGAACGGCGCTCGACGTGCGACAACCGCTCACGCACGTCGGCCACGGCGTCCTCGACGGCCGTGCGGCGCTCGAGGAGGGCGGTCTCGTCGGCGACCTCCTGCTCGAGCACCCCCGTGAGCTGCACCAGGTCGTCGGCGAGCAGGCGCAGCCGCGCGTCGCGGGCGTCGGCCTGGATGACGGCCGCGCGCCGGGCGGCCTCGGCCTGCCGGCCGAGCGGGCCGAGCTGGCGGCGGATCTCGCCGGTGAGGTCCTGGACCCGAGTGAGGTTGAGCTCCATGGTCTCGAGCTTGCGCAGGGCCCGCTCCTTGCGGCGGCGGTGCTTGAGCACCCCGGCGGCCTCCTCGATGAACCCGCGGCGCTCCTCGGGGGTGGCGCGCAGCACGGTGTCGAGCTGGCCCTGGCCGACGATGACGTGCATCTCGCGGCCGAGCCCGGAGTCGGACAGCAGCTCCTGCACGTCGAGCAGCCGGCACGACGTGCCGTTGATGGCGTACTCGGAGCCACCGCCGCGGAACATCGTGCGGGTGATCGTGACCTCGGTGTAGTCGATCGGCAGGGCGCCGTCGGTGTTGTCGATGGTCAGGCTGACCTCGGCCCGGCCGAGCGGAGGCCGACCGGAGGTGCCGGCGAAGATGACGTCCTCCATCTTGCCGCCGCGCAGGCTCTTGGCCCCCTGCTCCCCCAGGACCCAGGCCAGGGCGTCGACGACGTTGGACTTGCCGGAGCCGTTGGGCCCGACGACGCACGTGATGCCCGGCTCGAGGCGCAGCGTCGTCGCCGAGGCGAAGGACTTGAACCCCTTCAGGGTCAGCGTCTTGAGGTACACGGTGGCGTCAGCGCTCTCGTCGGTCGTCTGGTGGGTGTGGGAAGTCGGAGTGGGCCCGGGGTCCCTACCCGGGTCGGATGCGGCCAGACTCTACCCGTGGCACGCGGGCCGGCCGGGACATCGGAGGGCTCCGGTGGTGCCTGGTGACGCGTGGGGCCGGCGTGGCTGGTGGGGCGTTCAGACGCCGCTGCCGGCGATCCGCTCGTGGTGGTGGATCACCTCGGCGATGATGAAGTTGAGGAACGCCTCGGCGAACTGCGGGTCCAGGCCCGCCTCGTCGGCCAGCGCCCGCAGCCGGGCCACCTGGGCGACCTCGCGCTCGGGGTCGGCGGGCGGCAACCCCCGTGCCGCCTTGAGCTCACCGACCGCCTGGGTGCACTTGAAGCGCTCGGCGAGCAGGTGCAGGAGCGCGGCGTCGATGTTGTCGATGCTCGACCGCAGGCGTGCGAGGTCCGCTGGGACGTCGTCGATGTCGCTCACGCGGACATCGTAGGAACCCGCCGACCCGGCCGTCAGCCGGCGTCCACCCCCCGGATGCCGGCGGCGCGCCCCACGCGCCCACCCGGAAAGCACGAAGTCCGCGGCTCCCGATCTACGGAGGCCGCGGACTTTCGTCCATCTCAACCAACTCCCGCTGCAGGGGGGTACGAGACTCGGTTTCGATCTACTTACATCGTAACAGGCTGCCGCACAGGGCAATAGGCGAGCACAGATGCCGTCCTCAACAGGCTCTCAGCACCCCCGTCCCAGGGCCGTCGTACCGGGGCCGCCGTACCGGGCTGGGGCGATGGTCAGCGCTCGCGGAAGCCGCCGGAACCACGCGGAGCGCCCCACAGCGGGGTCGACACCGACTCCACCCGGCCGGGCCTGCGGGTGCCCGAGGGCTGCTCGCCCAGCAGGCCCAGCAGCCGGTGCAGTGCGGCAGGGTCTCCCTCGGCGACGACCTCGACCCGGCCGTCGGCGGTGTTGCGGGCGTGCCCGGCCAGGCCGAGCTCGAGCGCCCGCGCCCGGGCCCACCACCGGAAGCCGACGCCCTGCACCCGCCCGCGGACGAACACCGTCATCCGCCGCACGTCTTCGCCCTGCTCGGCCACGACCGGAGTGTACGGCGAGGTGACCAAGGCCCCACGAGCGCGCCTGCGTCACTCCGTCACCACCAGCCCCTACCGTTGCCCGCATGAGCACCGTGCAGGCTCACCGCACTGCAGAGGACGAGGCGCCCGGGGGCGGCGAGCAGGTCGGCGCCCGGGAGGCACCCGCGCGTCCATCCCACCGGGCCGGGCGGCTCGCGGGGCTCGACGGTCTGCGCGCGCTCGCGATCGCGGCCGTGCTGGTCTTCCACCTCGACCCCTCGTGGCTGCCCGGCGGGTTCCTCGGGGTCGACGTCTTCTTCGTGGTGTCCGGCTTCCTCATCACCACCCTGCTGGTCCGTGAACGCGCGACCACCGGCCGCATCGACCTGCCCGGCTTCTGGACCCGCCGGGCCCGGCGGCTGCTGCCCGCCCTGCTGGTGTGCGTGCCGACGGCGGTGCTGCTGGCCCGGCTCAGCGAGGGCGACCTCCTCGTGGGCATCGGTCGCCAGGTGCTCGGGGCCGCGACCTTCACGTCCAACTGGCTCGAGATCGCCGCCGGCTCCGACTACTTCGCCGCCACCTCGCCGCAGCTGCTGATGAACCTGTGGTCGCTCGCGGTCGAGGAGCAGTTCTACCTGCTGTGGCCCCTGGCCGTCCTCGCCCTGCTCGCCCTCACCCGCAGCACCGTCGCCCGGGCCGCGTCGGCGCTCGCCGTGGCCGCCGTCTCCGCCGCGCTGATGGCGCTGCACCTCGACCCCGAGAGCCCCACCCGGGTCTACTACGGCACCGACACCCACGTCACGGGGCTCATGCTCGGCGCCGCCCTCGCCTTCGCGTACGCCGCGCCGCACCGCGCCTGGACCACCTCGGCCTGGTGGGCCGGTCACCGACGGCAGGTCGCCGCCGTCTCGCTGGTCACCCTGCTCGGGCTGATGGCGCTCGCCGATGAGGGCTCGGCCCTGACCTTCCGCGGCGGCATCCTGCTCGCGTCGATCGCGACGACCGCCCTGGTGCTCGTCGCCGTGGAGCGGCCCGGCCGGCTGCGGGCCGTGCTCGAGCTGCCCGCCGCCCGGTGGGTGGGTGCCCGCAGCTACGGCATCTACCTGTGGCACTGGCCGGTGTTCCTCGTCATCGGCCAGGACCTCCCGGTGGTGCCCGGCGGCCCGGCCTACCTGCTGACGCGGCTCTGGTGCGTCGTCGTGACCGTCGCCGTCGCCGACCTGTCCTACCGCTTCGTCGAGACGCCGGTGCGGCGCCACGGGTTCGCCGGGTCGGCGCGGCTCGCGGCGGCCCGCCTGCGCCGGGTCGGCACGCGCACCGCCCGGGTGGTGTGGTCGGTGGCCCTCGTCCTCGTCGTGGCCCTGGTCGCCGTGCTGCTCACCGCTCCTGACCGCACCTCGACGCAGCAGCTCATCACGGCCACCGAGGCCGAGCTGGCCGACACCGCCCCGGCCCCGTCACCGGCCGCACCCGCCGCCGGTGCCGTGCCCGCGAAGGCCCTGCCCCCGGCCAAGGCCGCGCCCGCGGTGTGGACGATGCCCAAGGGCAGCGAGATCGACGCGTTCGGCGACTCGATGATGATCGGCGCGGTGCACGCGCTGCGCTACTACCTGCCCAAGGTGCGGGTGAACGCGAAGTCGAACCGCAAGTGGCGCGAGGCCCCCGGCCTGCTCCGCGCCCGGGACGGTTCGCTGCGCCGCGCCGTCGTGCTCGCGTTCGGCACCAACGCAGGTACCGACGAGCAGTCGATCCGCCGCACCCTCACCGCGATCGGTCCCGACCGGATGGTCGTGGTCGTCACCGTCCACGGCCGGTTCGCCCGCGCGAAGACCGACAACGAGCAGCTGCGCGAGATCGTCAGGGGCATGCCCAACGTGCGGCTCGCCGACTGGGATGCCGCCCTCGCCGGAACCAGTGGCATGCTCCAGCCCGACGGCATCCACCCCAGCCTGAAGGGCTCGCACCTCTACGCCAGAACGGTGCGGCAGGCGTTCGCCGACCTCTCGCAGGCGCACACCGGAACAGCGGTGGCACTCAAGGACCTGCCGATGCCCTGACCCTTCGCGGTCTGGGCTGGCACCGCGGGCAGGAGAACGACGAGCGGTTCATGAAGTGCTCGCGCCGGATGGGGGTGCCGCACCGGCGGCACGGCCGGCCGGCCTGCCCGTAGGCGGCCAGCGACCGGTCGAAGTAGCCCGAGGCACCGTTGACGTTGACGTAGAGCGCGTCGAAACTCGTGCCTCCCGCGCCGAGCGCCTCGTGCATCACCTGGGCGGCGGCGTCGAGCACCGCGCCGATGCGCGGCTTGGTCAGAGCGCTCGCGAGCCGCTCCCCGTGCAGCTGCGCCCGCCACAGGGCCTCGTCGGCGTAGATGTTGCCGATGCCGGACGCCACGGTCTGGTCCAGCAGCACCCGCTTGATGGCACTGTCCTTAGCCTTGACGCGCCGCACGACGGCGGCCCGGTCGTAGTCCGCCTCGAGCAGGTCGGGGGCGATGTGCGCGATGGTCGCCGGGATGCCGCGCCCGTCGAGGTCGGCGAGGGCGAGGCCGCCGAAGGTGCGCTGGTCGACGAAGCGCAGCTCGGGGCCCCCGTCGGCGAAGCGGAACCGGGCGTGCAGGTGCTTCTCGTCCGGGGCGCCGGCCTCCTCGACGAGCAGCTGGCCGCTCATCCCCAGGTGGAGGATCAGGCCGAGCGAGTCATCGAGGTCGAGCCAGAGGTACTTCCCCCGCCGGCGCACGGCGTCGATGCGGCGACCGGACAGGCGGTCGGTGAGGTCCTGCGGCCCGGCGAGGTGGCGGCGGGCGACCCGGGGGCCGCGCAGCTCGACGTCGGCGACGGTGCGGCCCAGCACGTGGGCGGCGAGGCCGCGACGGACGACCTCGACCTCGGGCAGCTCAGGCACGGCCCGCGGCGGGTCCGTCCGCCTCGGGCTGGTCGGCGGTGTCCTCGGGCAGCGCGCCGGGCTCGGCGACCGCGGCCTGGCCCTCGTGGCGGTCGCGGATGCTGGTCCAGGCCTGCGCCGCGGCCTCCTGCTCGGCGACCTTCTTCGTACGACCGGCACCGGAGCCGAGCACGTTCCCGCCGATGACCGCCTGCGCCTCGAACCACTTGGCGTGCTCGGGGCCGTCCTCGGTGACGAGGTACTCGGGCGCACCCAGGCCGTGCCGGGAGGTGATCTCCTGCAGGCTGGTCTTCCAGTCCAGACCGGCGCCGAGGGTGGCGGACTGGGCGAGCAGCGGGTCGACGAGGTGGTGCACGAGCTGGCCGGCGGCATCGATGCCCGCCGACTGGTAGACCGCGCCGATCACCGCCTCGACGGTGTCGGCCAGGATCGAGTCCTTGTCGCGGCCCCCGGTGGACTCCTCACCGCGGCCCAGGTAGACGTAGTCGCCCAGGCCGAGGGTGCGCCCGACCTCGGCCAGCGCGCGCATGTTGACGACGGCGGCACGCAGCTTGGCGAGCTGGCCCTCGGTGGTGTCGGGGTGGGCGTCGTACAGCGTCGTCGTGACGACCAGTCCGAGCACGGAGTCGCCGAGGAACTCCAGCCGCTCGTTGTGCGGGAGCCCCCCGGCCTCGTAGGCGTAGGACCGGTGCGTCAGGGCACGCCCCAGCACCGCTGCGTCCACCGGGCCGCCGGTCACCTGCTGGAGGTGGTCGAGCAGCTCGGAGACCGGGCGCAGCGGTGTCAGTGCACCCGCCGAGACCGATCCCTTGCCCATGAGGGCGGGATCAGCCCTGGTGCTCGGTGCGCTCGGCGACGCCGTAGTGGCGACCCTTGTAGGTGCCGCACGACGGGCAGGCCACGTGCGGCTGGGTGAGCGCCTTGCACTGGGGGCAGGTCGTCGTGGCGACGGCCGTCGCCTTCCAGTTGGCGCGGCGCGAGCGGGTGTTGGAGCGCGACATCTTCCGCTTCGGAACGGCCACGTCAGGTCCTCTTCTCTGTCGGCGTGGGCGGCTGTTCGGCAAGGGCCGTGAGGGCCGCCCATCGGGGGTCGATCAGGTCGTGCTGGTGCTCCGGGTCCTCCGCGAGCGGCATGCCGCACTCGGAGCACAGCCCGGGGCAGTCGGGCCGGCACACCGGCTGGAACGGCAGTGCAGGCACCACCGTGTCCCGGAGCATCGGATCGAGGTCGATGAGACCGTCCTCGATACGGAGCTCCTCGTCCGCGTCCCCGTCCCCCACCTCGTGGTGGTGAGCGTGCCGCTCGGCGTAGACGAACAGCTCCTGGAAGGTCCCGTCGACCACTTCGGTGACAGGGTCCAGGCACCGCACGCAGGCGCCGGTCGCCGTGCCACGGACCGAACCGGTGACGAGCACTCCCTCGACGACGGACTCCAGGCGCAGGTCGAGGGTGAGGGGCTGGCCCTGCTCGACGCGCATGACGTCCGTGCCGAAGTCGCTCGGCGCACCGACCTCACGGGCCAGCTCACTCATCGTCCCGGGCCGACGGCCCACGAGCTTGGTGTCGAGCACCATCGGGGACCGGGGATCGAGTCGAGTCATGAGCCTTGGGTGAAGTCGGGGTGGTTCGGCCGCGCCGCACGGACGCAGACCGAGGGTCAAGGTTACCGGTCCCGGGCCGTCCACCCAAACCGGGAGCGCAGGTCACCGCGTCAGGGCGTGCTCGACCGCGGCGGCCACCTGGGGGGCGAGCGTCGCGGCATACGTCGCGGTGACGTGGTCGCCGGACCGGTGCACCGCCACGTGCCCGACGACCACGGGGCACCGCTCCCCCGGGCAGATCTGCGCCGTGAGGTCGAGCAGGCGCACCCCACGGGCCACTGCGGATGCCGCGGCGACGGCCTCGCGCTGCACCGCCAGGCCACTGCCGGCGACGGCGGATGCCGTGTCGAAGGCGCAGCGGGTGAGCGTCGTCGGGTGCCGGGCGGCGCACACGTCGAGGTCGTCGGGTGAGAGCGGGCTGTCGCCGATGACGACGACCGGCACCCCGGCATCCGCGAGCGTCGTCCACCGCGCGGCGTACCCCTCTACCAGCGGAGCGCGGGCGGTGCCGCCGCCCGACCAGGCACTCGAGGCCACACCCGAGGTGACGACGGCATCCGGGGGGTCAGCACGCAGGGTGTCCATGACGGCGCGGTTCCACGCGTCGCACTGCGGGTAGGCCGCGGCGGCCTGCGTCGCCGGGGCGTCCGAGAAGGCGCACGACGACTTGCCGTAGGTCACCACCCGCCAGCCGCGCGTCGCCGCGGCCTGCTCGAGGGCCGGCAGCCACTGCATCGCCTTCGAGTCCCCGACGAGGGCGATGGTCGTGGTGCCCTGCGGGTCGCCGAAGGTGCAGGCGACGGGCCGAGTCACGGCCACGTCGACCTGGCACCGGTCGACGTCGGCCCGCGGCCGGTCCTCGCCCGCGACGAGGGGGTCGGGGGTCACCCAGCCGGGGTCGTCGGCCGGGGTGAACGGCTGACCTGCCCGCAGGGTCGCCGCGCCGAGCTGTGACAGCGGCGGCAGGGTGCCTCCGGGCGGGTGCGTGGTGAACGGCGACCGGAGCGCGAACAGTGGCAGGGCCGCGAGCACCCCGACGCACGACAGGGCGAGCCCGGCGGCCAGCAGGGCACGGGGCCGGTCGCGCAGCCACGGGCCGTGGTGGATCGGGGACTCGACGAACCGCCAGGACAGCCACGCCGGCACGACGGAGGCCAGCGCGAGGGCCACCAGCCCCCACGCCGCGATGGTGACGCCGCGGCCGTCGGCGACCCAGCCACCCAGGATGATGACCGGCCAGTGCCAGAGGTAGATGGAGTAGGACAGGGCGCCGACCCACACCAGCGGCGCGGTGCCGAGCACGCGCACCGGGCCGTGCGCCGGCCCCTGCCAGCCGACCCAGATCAGCACCGCGGTCGGCACGGTGGGCAGCAGCGCCCAGGCGCCCGGCCAGTCGATGTCCTCGGGCAGCCGGGCCGCCACGGCGAGGAGCACGGCGAGCGCCACCCAGCCCAGGGCGGCCGACCCCCTTGCCGGTCTGGGCGGCCGCGGCCGGCCGGCGAGGGCGACCGCGAGCAGGGCGCCGATGCCGAGCTCCCAGGTGCGCGTCGTCGTGGTGAAGAACGCCGGCTGGGGCGAGGCGTTCGAGAACCACACCGACCACCCGAACGACGACGCGACCAGTGCCCCGAGCGCCAGCGCGACCACCCGGCGGCTCGGACGTCGGACGACCAGGGCCAGCGCGATGAGCAGCAGCGGCCAGATGACGTAGAACTGCTCCTCCACGGCCAGGGACCAGAAGTGCTGAACCGGCGAGGGCAGCACGTCGGAGGCGAGGTAGTCGGTCTCCCGGCTCGCGAAGACCCAGTTGACGACGTAGGCCGCCGCGGCCACGACATCCACACCGATCTCGCGACGTCGCAGCCCGGGCACCACGAACCAGGACACCGCCGAGATGGCGACGAGCACGAGCACGGCGGCCGGCAGAAGACGCCGGACGCGGCGCCCCACGAACCGCATCCAAGAGATCGACCCGGTGCGGTCGAGCTCGGCCACGAGCAGGCCGGTGATGAGGAAGCCGGAGATGACGAAGAAGACGTCGACGCCGACGAAGCCTCCGCGCAGGGGCAGCCCGGCGTGGTAGGCGAGCACGGTCAGGATCGCGACCGCGCGCAGCCCCTCGATGTCGGGGCGGAAACCCGGTCGCGCGGGCGGGGGGTCAGCGGTCGGCACGCAGGCGGGCCACGAGGGCGTCGCGCACCTCGTCGGGGACCAGTCCGGTGACGTCACCGCCCCACCGCGCGACCTCCTTCACCAGCGAGCTCGAGACGTGCTCGAACGCCGGGTCACCGGGCAGGAACAGCGTCTCGACGCCGGCGAGGTGACGGTTCATCAGGGCCATCGGCCACTCGTACGTGACGTCGAACGGACCCCGTACGCCCTTGACCACCACGTCGGCCCCGAGCTCACGGCAGACATCGACGAGCAGCCGCTGCGCGAACGCCTCGACGCGCACGCTGTCGGCCAGCCCGGTGGCGGCCAGCGCCCGCTCCACGAAGGCGATCCGCTCGTCCACCGTGAACGTGCCGGCCTTGGCCGGGTTGTGCAGCACCACCACGACCACCTCGTCGTGCAGCGCCGCGGCGCGCCGGATCACGTCGAGGTGCCCGGCGGTCACCGGGTCGTACGAACCGGGGCACACGGCACGGCGGGGGCGAGGGGTCACGGGCACCACCGTACCGACGGGGACGCCGGTCCGGTTCAGTCGCGCTTGGCCGCCTCCTCGATCTCCTTGGCCTTCTCCTTCGCCTCCGCCGTGACGGCGTCGGCCTCCTCGCGGGCCTGCTCCGGCGCGATGACGCCCTCGGCGACCGCCTCCTCGATCAGCGCGGCCACCTGGTCTGGCGAGGCACAGCCCTGCCCGAGCAGCTCGTTGCGGCGGGCCAGCCAGGCCACGGCCAGCTCCTCGCGGCGCTCGAGCGGCTCGTCCGCGCGGGCCGGGTTGAGGATGGTCTGCTCCTCCTCGTTGGAGTGGTGGTTGACCACGGTCGCGAGGTCCTCGAGCGCGTCGTCGTACTCCGGCGAGTCGGTGCCCTCGACCTGGAGGAACGCCAGCAGCGCCTCGAGGATCTCGGCGTGCTCCTCCTCGCCGTGCTCCTCCTCGTGCTCGGTGATCGCCCGGTCCTTGCGCAGCGACGGGTAGACCTTCTCCTCCTCGGAACGGGCGTGGGCGACCAGCAGCTCGGCCAGCGACTCGCGCACCGCCCGGCGGTCGGTGTCGGTACGACGGGCCAGTCGCAGCAGGTCCTCGAAGAGGCGGTGGTCCTCGAGGATGCGCTCCAGCACGTCGCCACTGCTCGGTCGGGGGATCTCGATCGTCGTCTCGGTGTCGCTCATCCCCCCATCCTCACCGACGACCGGCGCCTCCCGGTGGCTCTGCACCCCACGAGCCGGCTCGAGTCGAGGTGATGTTCTGGCCCGAGACGCCAGCGAAACACCTCGAATGCGGGTGGAGTCAGTCGCGGGTGGCGTACCAGATCGTCGTCTCGCCGTACTTCCTGGGCTTGGTCGCGGGGTGGATGCCGTCGGGCCAGCCGGGCTGCGCGCTGCGGGTGGAGCGCTCGACGACGAGCAGGCCGCCGGGGGCGAGCCAGCCGGCACGGAGGCGGTCGAGCACGGCGGTGAGCGCGCTGTCGTCGAGGTCGTAGGGCGGGTCGGCGAACACCAGGTCGGCGGCCTCGGTGGGGCCGGGGTCGGGGGCGAGGTGGGCTGCCACGGTGGTGCGCACGACCCGGATGCCGGGTAGGCCCAGGTCGCGCGCGTTGGCCGTGATGACGTCGGCCGCACGGCGGTCGGACTCGACGAGGACCACCTGCGGGGCCCCGCGCGACGCGGCTTCCAGGCCGAGGGCGCCCGAGCCGGCGTAGAGGTCGAGCACGCGTGAGCCACGGATCGCGTCGCGGGCGTCGAGGGCGCTGAACACGGCCTCGCGCACGCGGTCGCTGGTGGGCCGGGTGCCCGAACCGGGCGGGGTGCGCAGGGTGCGGCCGCCGGCGCTGCCGGCGATGACCCGCGTCATCAGCCGCGCTCCAGGTAGGCGGCCTGCTCGGCGTCGACCCGCGCCCGCACGGCGGCGGCGAGCTCGGGGTGCCCGGCCAGGTCGGGGTCGTCGGCGACCAGGGCGAACGCGTCTTCGCGCGCCTGCTCGATGACGTGCTCGTCCTGCAGGATGTGCAGGAACTCGAGCTGGGTGCGCCGGCCGTGCTGGGCCGCACCGAGGATGTCGCCCTCCCGGCGCTGCGACAGGTCGAGGCGGGCCAGCTCGAAGCCGTCGGTCGTGGCGGCGACGGCGTTCAGGCGGGTCATGGCGGCCTCGGCGTCGGTGCCGGTGACCAGCAGGCAGAGCCCGGGGTACCCACCGCGGCCGATCCGGCCCCGCAGCTGGTGCAGCTGGGAGACGCCGAAGCGGTCGGCATCCATGACGACCATGACGCTCGCGTTGGCCACGTCGACGCCCACCTCGACGACGGTGGTCGAGACCAGCACGTCGAGCTCGCCGCGCTGGAATCGCCCCATGGCGGCGTCCTTCTCCTCGCTGGACAGGCGGCCGTGCAGCACCTCGAGCGACAGCCCGGCCAGCGCCGGCTCCTGCGACAGGTCGGCGTGCACGGCATACACGCTCTTGAGCGGTCGCGGCGGTGCGGCGGGTGCGTCGTCGTCACCGTCATCGGCCACCGCCTCGGCCCGCAGGTCGGTGCCCTCGTCGGCCACGTCGTCGTCACCGATGCGCGGGCACACGACGTAGACCTGCCGACCCGCGCGCACCTCCTCGGCCACGCGCGCCCAGGTGCGCGCCATCCAGTTCGGCTTGTCGTCGGGCACGACGTGGGTGGTGATGGGCGAGCGACCGGCGGGCAGCTCGCGCAGGGTCGAGGTCTCGAGGTCACCGAAGACCGTCATCGCGACGGTGCGCGGGATGGGCGTGGCGGTCATCACGAGGACGTGCGGCGGCACGGTGCCCTTGCCGCGCAAGGCGTCGCGCTGCTCGACGCCGAAGCGGTGCTGCTCGTCGACGACCACGAGGCCGAGGTCGAGGAAGTCGACGTTCTCCTGAAGCAGCGCGTGGGTGCCGACGACGATGCCGGCGTCGCCGGTGACGACTTCGAGCAGGGTGCGGCGTCGCTCGGCGGTCGACTGGCTGCCGGTGAGCAGCGCCACCCGGGTGCCGTGCTCGGCCCCGCCCAGCAGGCCGCCCTCGGCGAGGTCGCCGAGCATCGCGGTGATCGTGCGGTGGTGCTGCGCGGCGGGCACCTCGGTGGGGGCCAGCAGCGCGGCCTGGCCACCGGAGTCGACCGCGGCGAGCATGGCACGCAGCGCGACGATCGTCTTGCCCGACCCGACCTCGCCCTGGAGCAGCCGGTGCATCGGCACGTCGCGGGCCATCTCGTCGGCGATCGTGGCGCCGACCTCCTGCTGGCCGGCAGTGAGGGTGAACGGCAGGCGCGCGTCGAACGCCTCGAGCAGCCCGCCGGCCCGCGCCGGGCGCGGTGTCGTCGACTGCCCGGCGGTCGCGCGCCGCCGCTGCGCCAGGGTCACCTGCAGGACGAACGCCTCCTCGTAGCGCAGCCGTCGCCGTGCCGTCTCGACCTCGCGCATCGTGTCGGGGGTGTGGATGCCGCGCAGGGCATCGGTGCGCGACACCAGCCGCCGCCGGGCGCGCACGTCGGCCGGCAGCGCGTCGGGCACGTCGTCGAGCACGTCGAGCACGCGGCGCACGCTCTCGGTGACGGTCCAGGTGTGCAGCTTGCCGACGGAGCGGTAGATCGGGATGAGTGCCTTGCGGTCGCCGGCGTCGAAGTCGTCGAGCATCGTGTAGCCCGGGTGGGTGAGCTGGAGGCGCCGGTTGTAGACGCCCACCGTGCCCGCGAAGATGCCGCGCGCCTTGGGCACGAGGGCCTTCTCGTGGCCCCAGGCCTTGAAGAAGGTGATGTCGATGTCGTGCCGACCGTCGGTGATGACGACGTTGAGCATGGTGCCCTTGCGCTTCAGCATCGGTCGGGTCGAGGCGCTCTTGACCTCGGCGACGCCGACGAGGAACTTGCCCACCTCCGCCGTGCCGAGGTCGGCGTCGCGGGTGCGGTAACGCCTCGGCCAGAACGCGAGCAGGTCGCCGACGGTGTGGATGTCGCGAGCCGTGGCGAACTGCGCGGCCGCCGTGGCGATGATGGGCGCGAGCCTGCTCGACTCGGTCGCCACGTCAGAGCACCCCCACTCACTCCACCCCGATCAGCAGGGGGTAGACCGGTTGCCCGCCGTCGATGACGACGACCTCGAGCTCGGGGCGGTCGTGCTCGAGGGCCGCGGCGATGCGCTCACCCAGGCCCGGCTCGGCCTCGGCTCCGACGACGAGGGTCACCAGCTCTCCCCCGGCCGAGAGCAGCCGGTCGAGCACCTCGCGCGCCGCCGCCGGCACCTCGGTGCCGAGGAACGCGACATCGCCGTCGACGATGCCGAGCACGTCGCCCGGGTGGCACACGCCCGCCCAGGTGAGCGCCTCCTTGCTCGCGATCGACACCGCACCGTGCCGGGTCGCGACCGCGGCCCCCGTCATCGAGACGACGTTGGCGTGCACCGAGCGGGTCGGGTCGAGCACGGCGAGCGCGGCCACGGCCTGCACGGTGGTGCGGGCGGGCACCACGTGCGCGTCGATGCCGGCGCCGGCCGCCGCCTGGGCCGCGATCTCAGCGGCCAGAAAGGTGTCGCGGTCGCCGGGGAGCAGCACCACGGCGGCCGACCCGGTCGACTCCACGGCCTCGAGCAGCTGGCCGGCCGAGGCGCGGCGGCCGGGACCGGAGGCGACGACGACCGCACCGGCCTCGCGCAGCAGCGCGCCGATCCCCGGCCCCGCCGCGCAGGCGACGACGGCCAGCGGCGCCGGCTGGTCGCGGGCGCCGACCTGGGTGGAGAAGTGGGTGATCCGGATCCGTTCGGGGCGGCCGGCCCTGACGCCGGCCTCGACGGCGGCTCCCGGGTCGTCGACGTGCACATGGACGTTCCACAGGTCGGGGCCGCCGACGACGAGCAGCGAGTCCCCGAGGGCGTCGAGAGTGCGGGTCAGGGTGTCGACGGCCGCCTGGGTGGTGTCGGTGAGCAGGTACATCACCTCGTAGGCCGGCCCCTCGCCGTGGGCCTCGCCGACCCGGTCGAGCGGGTCGCGACCCGGCAGGGTCGCTGAGCTGGGTGCGGAGGCGGCCGGCAGGACATCCGGCTGGCGCCACTCGTCGCGCCGGTGCAACGGCGGCCCGGCGGAGAGCAGCCCCTCGTCGGTGGCGGTCCAACGCCCGGTGACGACGCGGTGGAACGACTCGAGCATGAGCACGCACCCGGCACCGCCGGCGTCGACGACGCCGGCGCGGGCCAGCGCCTCGAGCTGGTCGGGCGTGCGGGCCAGCGCCTGCTGAGCGGCCTCGACCGCGGCCTTGCACACGTCGGCGAGCGAGCCGCCGGCCTCGGCAGCCTCCACCGCGGCGGCGGCGCCGGCATCCGCAACGGTGAGGATGGTGCCCTCCTGGGGGTGCGCGACGCAGGCGCGGGCGGCGGCCGCACCCGCCGCGAAGGCGTCGGCGAGCAGCAGGGCGTCGACGGTCTCGGCCTTGCGCTCGATCACGGCGTCGCACAGGCCGCCGACGAGCTGGCTGACGATGACCCCGGAGTTGCCGCGGGCCGCGAGCAGGATCGCGCGCTTGAGGGTGCGGCACTCCTGCACCAGGGTGGCGTCGCCGAGGATGCCGGCGTGCTCGTGGGCGGCGACGACCTCGTCGATGGCGGCGTCGAAGGTGAGGTAGAGGTTGGTGCCGGTGTCGCCGTCGGGGACGGGGAAGACGTTGAGCGCGTCGATCTCGGTGCGGCGCGCCGCGAGGGCCGCACGCGTGAGGAGCGCCCAGTGACGGGCGGCGGCGGCGGTGAAGGCGGCAGGCACGGCCTCACCCTAACGACCCCGACCGTCACCCGCGGGGACCGTTTTGGTCCCTCGGGCGCGCCTCGGCTACGCTGGCTCGGTTGCGTGCCTGCTGCTGCGGGCCGCCGAAGACCACCTTCTTTCTACATTCCCAGGAGATTCCCCGTGGCTGCCAACTGCGACGTCTGCGGCAAGGGACCCGGTTTCGGGCACAGCATCTCGCACTCGCACCGCCGCACCAAGCGCCGCTGGAACCCCAACATCCAGCGTGTCAAGGCGCTCGTCGGCGACGCCGGTGTCACCCCGAAGCGGCTCAACGTGTGCACCTCCTGCCTCAAGGCGGGCAAGGTCAAGCGCTGACCCCCTGACACACAGCAGAGCGGGGGGGGCCCCCACGCGGGGGCCGCCCCCGCTGCGGTGCCGGGCGGCGGGGACCGGCGACGGCGGGGGGCGGGGGCCACGGGCGGGGGGGCGAGGATGATGAGCGTGGCGATATGCTGGAGGCATGAGCAGTGTCTTGAGCG
>JBBQWX010000044.1:0-27419 GCA_038210185.1 Actinomycetales bacterium | reverse complement strand
CAGGCGGCATTTTCCCCCTGACGACCTCGAACACGCGCTGAGCCAAGCACGGGCCGAGATCCTCGCCCGACCAAACCCCCCTCGACGCCAGCGCACGAATCCTCGGGCGATCAAGCGGTCCGGGCACAACAGCTATCCAGTCAAGAAGCCTCGACACACCGCGCGCAAGCACACCGCCACCCCCACGTTAGCCCTCCTCAACCCGGCAATCCTCTAAGTTAGCGGTATTGGCCCACAGGTGTGTCAGGAGAGCCCAAGAAGTCCTGCGCTTCGCCACCGACCTGGCCGTCTGTCCCCTTCACCAACAACCAGGCCGAGCGCGACCTGCGGATGGCCAAGCCACAAATGAAGATCTCCGGCTGCTGGCGCACCGCCGACGGCGCCGAAACCTTCGCAGCTCTCCGCAGCTACGTCTCCACCGTCCGCAGGAACAGCATGGGCGTCCTGGACGCCCTGACCAACCTCCTCGCCGGCGACCCCTGGCTACCAGCCACGACCTGACCAGCCCGGCCCGGCCCACCTGAGTAGTTACCGAGCAGCAGCGAAACCTGACAAGGCCGGCCAGGGGTTGGCTGTGGCGTGCCATCCCACCGACCTGTGCCGCCGGCTACCGCCCGGTACTCGCTGTGATCGCGACGAGTACGGGGCGGTAACCAGCGCCTTGGGCCCGCCGCGGGCCCGCCGCGGGCCCGCCGCGCTCCGCCGCCGCCCCCATCGGCACGAGACGGCGTTTCTGGTGCGATTCCTGGGATGGCTGGTGCGGCTGGTGCCGGTGGGGCATGATGTGACCCACAACGGCACCCACAACGGCACCCACCCGTGCCCACAGAGCACGGCCGCACGGCATCCGCACCGGGGGAACCCGGCCACGGGCAGACCAGCAGGCCACACATCGCGCGCACCGGCGTTGGGGAAGACGTCCCTCGCACGCGAAGGAGGCCAGGATGTCTGTCGCGATGCCGCGTACCAACACGCGGGGAGTGGTGTACGTCCACTCGACCCCTAAAGCGCTGTGCCCGCACATCGTCTGGGCGATCGAAGGCGTGCTCGGCACCCGGGTGTCGCTCGACTGGACCGACCAGCCCGCCAACCCCGGGCTCGTGCGCAGCGAGCTCAGCTGGGCGGGCGAGGTCGGCACCGGTGCCCGGATCGCCTCCGCCCTGCGCGGCTGGGACCACCTGCGCTACGAGGTGACCGAGGAGCCCAGCGCCGGCAGCGACGGCTCGCGCTGGTCGCACACCCCACGGCTGGGCATCCACCACACCTGGACCTCCGCCAACGGCGACGCCGTCATCAACGAGGACCGCCTGCGCGAGGTCGTCGTGCTCGCCCAAGGCAGCCCCGAGGCGATGGCGGAGATGATCGAGGAGCTGCTCGGAACCGACTGGGACGACGAGCTCGAGCCGTTCCGGTACGCCGGAGACGGCGCCCCCGTGCGCTGGCTGCACAAGGTCGGCTGACCGGGTCATCCACCACGCACGGACACGACGGCGCCCCCGGGAGGAAGCGGGGGCGCCGTCGTTCGCGCGGGTCGCGCGCGGGACCAGGGCGTCGTCAGACGCTCTTCACGACCAGCGCCACATTGTGGCCGCCGAACCCGAAGGAGTTGTTGAGCGCCGCGATGTCGCCGTCGGGCAGCGAGCGGTGCTCACCGCGGACGACGTCGAGGTCGATCTTGGGGTCGAAGTCGTCGATGTTGATCGCGGCCGGCGCCACCCGGTGGTGCACCGACAGCACGGCGAGCAGGCCCTCGAGGGCGCCGGCGGCGCCGAGCAGGTGGCCGGTCATCGACTTCGTCGCGCTGACGCACATGTCGTCGGCGGCGGCCCCGAAGGCCCGGCGGATGGCGTTGGCCTCGGCGACGTCACCGACCGGGGTCGAGGTCGCGTGGGCGTTGATGTGCACGATGTCCTTGTCGGTGAGCCCGGCGCGTTCGACGGCCTCGCGCATCGCCCTCGACGCCCCGGCGCCCTCGGGTTCGGGCGCGGTGATGTGGTGGGCGTCGGCCGACATCCCGATGGAGGCGAACTCGGCGTAGATGCGGGCTCCGCGGGCCACCGCGTGCTCGTACTCCTCGAGCACCATGACCGCGGCACCCTCGCCCATGACGAAGCCGTCGCGGCCGCTGTCGTAGGGCCGGGACGCCGCGGCGATGTCGTCGTTGCGGGTCGACAGCGCCTGCATCTGGCAGAACCCGGCGAACGGCAGTGGGTGGATGGCGGCCTCGGTGCCTCCGGCGACCACCATGTCGGCGCGCCCACCGCGGATCATGTCGTAGCCGGTTCCCATCGACTCCGCGCCCGAGGCGCAGGCCGACACCGTGGTGTGGGCGCCGGCGCGGGCACCGAGCTGCAGCGAGACGTTGCCCGCCGAGGTGTTCGGCATGAGCATCGGAACCGCAAGGGGGAAGACGCGGCGGACGCCCTTCTCCTTGAGGATGTCCCACTGGTCGAGCAGGGTCCAGATGCCACCGATGCCGGTGCCGATCGCGACGCCGAGGCGAAGCGGGTCGATCTCCGGCGAGCCGGCATCCACCATCGCCGCACGCGACGCGATGACCGCGTACTGGGCGCTCGGGTCCATCCGGCGGACCTCGACCTTGGTGAGCACCTCCTGCGGCTTCTGGGCGATGGTGCACGCGAAGTGCACGGGCAGCTCGTAGCGCTCGAGCCACTCCTGGGGAAGGGGCTTGGCCCCCGACCGGCCGGCGAGGATGCCGTCCCACGTCTCGGCGATGGTTCCGCCGAGTGGGGTGGTGGCTCCGAGTCCGGTGACGACGACGCGTCGCTCGCTCATGGGTCCTGGTGCTCCTTGGGAGAAGGGACGTGGGGGATGCCGTGGTCCAGTGTCCGCCCTCGCCCCCCGATCTGCAGGGGGCGAGGCGGACGGCCGCTGCGTCAGGCCTGGCTCTTGGCGATGAAGCCGACGGCGTCGCCGACCGTGGTGAGGTTCTTGACCTCGTCGTCGGGGATGCGCACGCCGAACTTCTCCTCGGCGTTGACGACGATCGTCATCATCGACAGCGAGTCGATGTCGAGGTCGTCGGTGAACGACTTGTCCGACTGGACCTCGGCCGGGTCGAGGCCGGTCTCCTCGTTGACGATCTCGGCCAGTCCGGCGAGGATCTCCTGCTCACTGAGTGCCATTGCGGTGCTCCTTCGATCTCATTTCTCGGGGGTACTGATGGCCCGGTTCACCCGTGGGCCCACGGGAGTGTGTGCGTCAGGGGATGACGACGACCTGTGCGGCGTAGGACAGACCTGCCCCGAAGCCGATCTGCAGGGCGAGGCCGCCGCGGGGCACCTCGCCACGGCGCACCATCCGCTCCATGGCCAGCGGCACGGATGCCGCGGACGTGTTGCCGGTGTACGCGATGTCGCGGGCCACGGGCACGTCGGCCGGGATCTTGAGCTGCTTGGCCATGGCGTCGACGATGCGCACGTTGGCCTGGTGCGGGATGAAGGCGTCGAGCTGGTCGACCGTGACGCCGGCGGCGTCGAGCGCCCGCTGGGCGACCGGCGCCATGCCCCACACGGCCCAGCGGTAGACGGTCTGGCCCTGCATGCCGATGTGCGGCCAGCTGAGGTCCTGCTCGTGCACGTCGATCCAGCTCTCGGTCTGCGAGATGGCTTCCCACTTCTCGCCGTCGGAGCCCCAGATGGTCGGGCCGATGCCGGGCGTCTCGGACCGGGTGACCACGGCCGCCCCGGCGCCGTCGCCGAAGATGAAGGCGGTGCCGCGGTCGTCGCGGCTGGTGAAGTCGGACAACCGCTCCACACCCACGACGAGCACGGTGCGGGCGGTTCCGCCGCGCACCAGGTCGGACGCCATCGCGATGCCGTGGCAGTAGCCGGCGCAGGCCGCCGAGATGTCGAAGGCCGCGCCATGCGTGCCGAGCCGCTCGGCGACCAGGGGGGCGGCGGCCGGGGTCTGGTAGGGCCAGCTGACCGTGGCGACGATGACGGTGTCGATGTCGGAGCCCTCGAGCCCGGCCATCGCCAGGGCCGGCTCGGCGGCGAGAACCGACATGTCGATCACCGACTCGCCCTCACCCGCCCAGCGCCGCTCGATGATGCCGGAGCGCTCCTGGATCCACTCGTCGGAGGAGTCGATCCGGTCGACGATCTCGGAGTTGGGCACCACCCGGCGCGGCCGGTAGCCGCCGATGCCGCTGATCCGGGCGTGCATGTTCGGGGCGGACGCCTGCAGCGCCGGGGCGAGGCCCTTGGGGGTGACGGTCATGCCGAGTGCTCCTTGATGAGGGTGCGGGCGGCGTCGAGGTCCTCCGGGGTCTTCAGGGCGAGCAGCTGCACGCCCTTCATCGCGCGCTTCGCGAGGCCCACGAGGGTGCCGGCGGGTGGCAGCTCGATCATCGCCGAGGCGCCGAGCTCGGTGAAGCGCTCCATGCACAGGTCCCAGCGCACCGGGTTCGACACCTGGGCGACGAGGCGGTCGAGCACGTCGCGACCCTCGGTGACCACGGCGCCGTCGCGGTTGGAGACCAGGGTGACACCCGGGTCGGAGACGTCGGAGTCGGACCAGTCGGCTCGCAGCTCGCCTACGGCAGACTGCATGAAGTGCGTGTGGAAGGCCCCGGCGACCTTGAGCGGGATGACCCGGGCGCGCGCGGGCGGGTCCGCGGCCAGGGCGGCGAGGGCTTCGAGGGCGCCCGCCGCGACGACCTGGCCGGCACCGTTGACGTTGGCCGGCGTGAGGTCGTGCCGTGCGAGTGCTGCGAGCACCTCGTCGGGGTCGCCGCCGAGGACCGCGCTCATCCCGGTGGGCGTGGCGGCGCTGGCGGCCGCCATGGCGCGTCCACGCTGAGCGACGAACCGCATCGCCTCGGTCTCGGCCAGCACCCCCGCGGCGGCGGCCGCCGTGATCTCGCCGACCGAGTGCCCGGCGAGCGCGCCCGTGCCGGCGGGCGCAGGGGCAGGTCCGGCAGCGGCATCCGGGTCGGCGAGAGCGCGCAGGGCGAGCAGCCCGGCGCCGACGAGCAGCGGCTGCGCGACGGCGGTGTCCTTGATGGTGTCCTCGCCGGACGTCGTGCCGTGCGTGACGAGGTCGACCTCGGCGGCGTCGGACAGTGCGGTCAGTTGGTCGCGAAGGCCGGGCAGCTCGAGCCACGGGGCGAGGAAGCCCGGGGTCTGGGAGCCCTGGCCGGGACAGACGAGAACGATCACGCTCCCCACCCTCTCCCGGCGAGAGGGTCACATGGCTGACGAGCGCGGACGAACCTTGTCGCCCTGATTTGGAGCTTTCCTCCAAAACCGAGGTGGTGCCCGGTCAGGGCAGGGTCACGGCCGCGACGGAATCCTCGAGGCCGGACCCAGCCGGAAGAAGGCGAGCGCGGTGCGCACGGTCTGCGCATCGTGCGGGTCGGTGAGGTCGTAGCCGATGGTCCTGGTGATGCCGGCCAGGCGATAGCGCACCGTGTTGGGGTGGACGATCAGCGTTCGCGCGGTGCCCTCGACACCCAGCGCACCATCGAGGAAGGCGGCGGCGGTCTCGAGCAGGGTGCCGCCCGGGCTCTCGGCCAGCGGGCGAACGATCCGGGCCGCGAGCGCCCCACGGGCGGGGAGGTCCCCGAGCAGGGCCCGCTCGGCGAGCAGGTCGTCGGCGTGCACCGGCCGGGGGGCGGCCGGCCACGCCGGGGCCGCGCCGTGCCCGGAGATCGCCGCACGCGCGCTGCGCCCCGCCGCGAACAGGTGCGGCACGACGGGCCCCACGACCAGCGGGCCGTCGCCCAGGTGCGGGTCGAGCGCCACCGCGAGGGCCATCGGGTCGGTGACGCTGCCGCCGATGCAGATGATGCGCGGGCCGTGGATGGCGACGAGCAGCTCCACGCCCGTGCGCCTCGTGGCCCGGTGCAGGTCGGCGAGCACCGGTGCGGTGGCGCCGGGGGGGGTCGACCCCACCACGACGACGACCTGGGTCACCGCGCCCCAGCCCAGCGCCGCCGCCCGCGACTGCATCGACTCGTCGGCCTCGCCACGGATGACGGCGTCGACGACGAGCGACTCCAGCCGGGCGTCCCACGCGCCGCGCGCCTCAGCGGCCTGCGCGTAGACCTCGGCGGCCGAGAAGGCGACCTCCCTGCTATAGCGCAGCACCGCCTCGCGGGCGAGGTCGCCCTCGCCGGCTACGGCGAGGTCGGCGATGTCGCGCTCGACGACGTTGATGACGGTGCGGATCAGGTCGAGGGTCTGGGCCAGCGAGATCGAGCGGGTCAGCTCTCGTGGCGCGGTGCCGAACACGTCGGCGGTGACGGCCGGCTGCCTCTGGTCGCCGCCGAACCAGTCGAGGAACGAGGTGATGCCGGCCTGGGCGACCAGGCCCACCCACGAGCGGTTCTCGGCCGACAGTGAGCGGTACCACTCGTGGTCGGTCTCCATCTGCTGCACGGCGGCGGCGCCGAGGTCACCGGCGGCGCGCGCGACCCGGGCTCGGGTGGCGGCCGAGGCGGTCGGGCGGGCGGACGACATACGGCGAGTGTATTTGTATGCCGCTCACAACCCGGCCGCCTTGCTCCTGCGGGTCAGTCGGTGCCCGACTCCATCGCCGCGTGGTCCAGGGCCTGCCCGTCGGGGCCACCGCCGAGCGGGTTGTCGGTGATCCGGTCGTACCCGCCGGCGGGGAGCTCACCGAACAGGGTGCCGTTCTCCACGAGCAGCTGGCCCTGGTCGACCGGCTGGGCCGCGTAGAGCTCGAGCTTCGCGCGGCTGTCGGCGATGTCGAGGTTGCGCATCGTCAGCTGGCCGATCCGGTCCAGGGGTCCGAACGCCGCGTTCTCCACCCGCTCCATCGAGAGCTTGTCGGGGTGGTAGCTGAAGTTCTCACCGCGGGTGTCGACGATCGAGTAGTCCTCGCCGCGCCGCAGCCGCAGGGTGACCTCACCGGTGACGACCGAGGCGATCCAGCGCTGGATCGCCTCGCGCAGCATGAGGCTCTGCGGGTCGAGCCAGCGGCCCTCGTAGAGCAACCGGCCCAGTCGCCTGCCCTCGGCGTGGTAGTTGGCGATCGTGTCCTCGTTGTGCACGGCGTTGAGGAGCCGTTCGTACGCGATGTGGAGCAGCGCCATCCCGGGGGCCTCGTAGATGCCGCGTGACTTGGCCTCGATGATGCGGTTCTCGATCTGGTCGGACATGCCCAGGCCGTGCCGGCCACCGACGGTGTTGGCCTCGTCGACGAGAGCCACCGGGTCGAGGTCGCGCCCGTTGATCGCCACGGGGCGGCCCTGGGCGAAGCGGATCGTGACCTCCTCGGTCTCGATCGCGACCGAGGGGTCCCAGAACTTCACGCCCATGATCGGCTCGACGACCTCCATCGACTCGTCGAGGCGCTCGAGGGTCTTGGCCTCGTGGGTGGCGCCCCAGATGTTGGCGTCGGTGGAGTAGGCCTTCTCCTGGCTCTGGCGATAGGGCAGGTTCCGCTCCTGAAGCCAGGCGCTCATCTCGTGACGCCCGCCGAGCTGAGCCACGAAGTCGGCATCCAGCCACGGCTTGTAGATGCGCAGGTTGGGGTTGGCGAGCAGCCCGTAGCGGTAGAACCGCTCGATGTCGTTGCCCTTGAAGGTCGAGCCGTCGCCCCAGATCTCGACCGAGTCGGACTGCATGGCCCGCACGAGCAGGGTGCCGGTGACGGCGCGTCCCAGGGGGGTGGTGTTGAAGTAGGTCCGGCCGCCGGTGCGGATGTGGAACGCCCCGCACGCGATGGCCGACAGCCCCTCCTCCACGAGGGCGCTGCGGCAGTCGACCAGCCGGGCCAGCTCGGCGCCGTACCGGCCCGCGCGGTCGGGCACGGTGTCGATCTCCTGCTCGTCGTACTGTCCGAGGTCGGCCGTGTACGTGCAGGGGACCGCGCCCCTCTCGCGCATCCACGCGACGGCCACGGAGGTGTCGAGACCTCCGGAGAAGGCGATGCCGACGCGCTCGCCGACGGGCAGGGAGGTGAGGACCTTGGACACGATGCAAGACTATACAGGACTCTGCATATACACCAATGCGGAGTCAGGAGCACTTCGCGCAGTCAGGGCCCTACGGCATCCTGACTCGGCGAACTGCTCCTGACTCCGCCAGAATCGTTCAGTCTTCGGCGAGCAAGGACTCGATGCGCGCCACCTTGGACTCCAGCTGGCCGGTGTGGCCCGGCCTGATGTCGGCCTTGACCACGAGCGAGACGCGCGGGTGGGACGCGGTCATGGCGTCGACGCACTGCCTGAGCACGGCCATGACCTCGTCCCACTCGCCCTCGATGTTGGTGAACATCGCGTTGGTCTCGTGCGGCAGGCCCGAGGCGCGCACGATGCGCACCGCCTCGGCGACGGCGGCGGCGTACGACCCGGTGTCGTCCGGGCCAGCGGGGGCGATGCTGAACGCGACGATCATGAGGTCGAGAGTAGAGAACACGCCGCTCGGCGCAAAGGCCGGGCGGCGTGTTCTCTACTCTCGACGGGGACAGGTCAGCTGTCGCCGCCCTCGTTGCCGGAGGCGCCTGCGGTGACGTCGGAGAGCCGGTAGCGACGGGCGGCCTCGAGCGGCACCGATCGGTCGACCCGGCCCTCCTCGGCGAGCGACTGAAGGGCGCGGACCGCCATCGACGGGCCGTCGATGTGGAAGAAGCGCCGGGCGGCGGGGCGGGTGTCGGAGAATCCGAACCCGTCGGCGCCGAGCGAGGCGAACTTCGCCGGCACCCACTGGCGTATCTGGTCCTGGACGGCCCGCATGTAGTCGGACACGGCCACGACCGGGCCGGCGCGCCCGGACAGCTGTCGGGTCACCCACGGAACCGGGGCCTCGGTCTCCGGGTGGAGGAAGGCGGCCTCGTCGCAGCGCAGCCCGTCACGACGCAGCTCGTTCCACGAGGTCACCGACCACACGTCGGCGGCGACGTGCCAGTCCTTGCGCAACAGCTCCTGGGCCTCGAGCGCCCACCCCATTCCGACGCCGGACGCGAGCAGCTGCACTCGCGGTGCGTCGTCGGGCAGGCTCTCGGTGGAGCCCTCGGAGTAGAGGTACAGGCCCCGCAGGATGCCCTCGCGGTCGACGTTCTCGGGCTCGGCCGGCTGCAGCATCGGCTCGTTGTAGACGGTGAGGTAGTAGATGACGTTGCGCTCGGTGTCGGTCAGCGAGTCGTCGATGCCGTACATCCGGTGCAGGCCGTCCTGCATGATGTGCGCGATCTCGTAGGAGAACGCCGGGTCGTAGTGCACGACCGCCGGGTTGCTCGAGGCGAGCAGCGGTGAGTGGCCGTCGGCGTGCTGCAGCCCCTCACCGGTGAGCGTCGTGCGACCGGCCGTGGCCCCGATGAGGAAGCCGCGAGTCATCTGGTCGGCCGCCGCCCAGATCGAGTCGCCGGTGCGCTGGAACCCGAACATCGAGTAGAAGACGTAGATCGGGATCATCGGTTGGCTGTGCGTGGCGTAGCTCGACCCCACCGCGGTGAACGCCGCCACCGAGCCCGCCTCGTTGATGCCGAGGTGCAGGATGTGGCCGTCCTTGGCCTCGCGGTAGGCGAGCATCAGGTCGGCGTCGACCGGGGTGTAGTTCTGGCCGTGCGGGTTGTAGATCTTGATGGTGGAGAAGAAGCTGTCCATGCCGAAGGTGCGCGCCTCGTCGGGGATGATCGGCACGATCCGCTGACCGAACTCCTTGTCGCGCATCAGGTCCTTGAGCAGCCGCACGAACGCCATGGTCGTGGCGACCTGCTGCTTGCCCGAGCCCTTCTTGACCTGCGAGTAGGCCGAGTCGTCGGGCAGGTGCACGGGGGCGTGCTTCGTGCGGCGTTGCGGCACACCGCCGCCGAGCTTGCGCCGGCGCTCGAGGGCGTACTGGATCGCATCGTCGTCGGGGCCGGGGTTGTAGTACGGCGCGTTGTACGGGTCCTTCTCGAGCACGGCGTCACTGATCGGCAGCTGAAGGCTGTCGCGGAAGTACTTGAGGTCCTCGAGGGTGAACTTCTTCATCTGGTGCGTCGCGTTGCGCGCGGCGAACGTGGTGCCCAGGCCGTAGCCCTTGATCGTCTTCGCGAGGATGACGGTCGGCTGGCCGGTGTGCCCCACGGCGGCGCGGTAGGCGGCATACACCTTGCGGTAGTCGTGGCCGCCGCGCTTGAGCTTCCACCAGATGTCCTCGTCGGTCCAGTCGGCGACCATCTTGCGGGTGCGGGGGTCGCGGTCGAAGAACTTCTCGCGCACGTGCCTGCCGTCGTTGGCGCGGAAGGTCTGGTAGTCGCCGTCGGAGGTGGAGTTCATCAGGTGCGTCAGGGCACCGTCGCCGTCGGCGGCGAGCAGCGGGTCCCAGCCCCGGCCCCAGATGACCTTGATGACGTTCCAGCCGGCCCCGCGGAAGAACGCCTCGAGCTCCTGGATGATCTTGCCGTTGCCGCGCACCGGGCCGTCGAGGCGCTGCAGGTTGCAGTTGACGACGAAGGTGAGGTTGTCGAGCTCCTCACCGGCCGCGAGCTGGAGCAGGCCGCGCGACTCGGGCTCGTCCATCTCGCCGTCGCCGAGGAAGGCCCACACGTGCTGGTCGCTGGTGTCCTTGAGCCCCCGGTTGTGCAAGTACTTGTTGAACTGCGCCTGATAGATGGCGTTCATCGGACCGATGCCCATCGACACCGTCGGGAACTCCCAGAAGTCGGGCATCAGGCGGGGGTGCGGGTAGGACGGGAGCGCCAGCGGGGAGCCGTCGACGACGTGCGACTTCTCCTGGCGGAAGCCGTCGAGGCGCTGCTCGGACAGCCGGCCCTCCAGGAAGGCGCGGGCATACATGCCGGGGGAGGCGTGCCCCTGGAAGAAGATCTGGTCGCCGCCGCCGGGGTGGTCCTTGCCGCGGAAGAAGTGGTTGAAGCCGACCTCGTACAGCGTGGCGGCCGAGGCGTAGGTCGAGATGTGCCCGCCGACGCCGATGCCCGGCTTCTGCGCGCGGTGCACGATCATCGCCGCGTTCCAGCGCAGGTAGGCGCGGAAGCGGCGCTCGGCCTCCTCGTCACCGGGGAACCACGGCTCCTGCTCGGGGCTGATCGTGTTGACGTAGTCCGTGGTCGTCAGCGAGGGCACGCCCACCTGCTCGGCGCGGGCGCGCTCGAGCAGGCGGAGCATGAGGTAGCGGGCACGCATCCGGCCGGGTCCGTCGATGACCGCGTCGAGGCTGTCGAGCCACTCCTGGGTCTCGGCGGGGTCGATGTCCGGCAGGTGCGTCGGGATGCCGTTGAGGATGGGGCCGACGTCTTCGCGGGAGGTCACGCGGTCGTCCTTTCGCCGATGACGGTTGGCACGCGGGAGAAAGAGCGCGCTTCCACCCATCTTTCACCCGATCGGGGCCGCCGACCCAATTGGGTCGAGGCTACTTCCGGGTACTCCTGACTACGCGCTGCCGAGCAGCCGGTCGGGGCGGCTGTAGACGCCCAGGTGCGGTGGTCGAGCGAACGCCACGAGGGTGATGCCGGCCCGGGCCGCGAGGTCGACGGCGAGCGAGCTCGCGGCGCCCACCGCCACGACCACGGGGATGCCGGCGACGCTCGCCTTCTGCACGATCTCGAAGCTCGCCCGGGCGCTGACGACGAGGACGGTTCCGCTGAATGGCAGCTCGCGCTCGCGCGCCGCGGCGCCGACGACCTTGTCGACGGCGTTGTGCCGGCCGACGTCCTCGCGGACCACGACCAGCTCGCCGTCGGGGGTCGCCAGGCCCGCCGCGTGCACCCCACCGGTTCGGTCGAAGACCGCCTGCCGGGCGCGCATCGCCTCGGGCAGCCCGGCGAGCACCCGCGGTGCGACCCCCACGGCGTCGTCGGCGACGGCGTACCGGCTGCTGGTGCGCACGGCGTCGATGGTGGCCGAGCCGCACACGCCGCACGCGCTGCTCATGGGCCCGGTGCGCTCCCGGGCCGGGCGGTGCAAGACGGCGCCGGGTGCCAGCGTCACCTCGACGACGTTGAAGGTGGGCGAGCCGTCCGCGTCGAGGTCGGTGCAGTGCATGAGGGTGCCGACCTCGGCCGCCGAGTGCAGCATCGCCTCGGTGAGCAGGTGACCGATGGCCAGGTCGAAGTCGTCGCCGGGCGTGCGCATCGTCGTCGTCACCGGCTCGTTGCCGACCCGGATCTCGAGCGGCTCCTCGACCGCGACCGTGTCGGTGCGGTCGACCCGGTCACCGGTGGAGACGTCGAGGCGCGTGCGGCGCACCCGCCTCGTGACCCGGCCCATGCGGTCATCCAAACACACGCTGCGACAGGCGGCCGAGCGTTGCGGGGAGCGGAACGCCGGGGGCGCCCAGGCATCCACCGGCATACGGTCCGGTCATGAGCGAGAACCCCGAGATCGGCCTGTCCGTCGACGTCGACGGCATCGCGACCAACTACCACCGCTCCGGCTCCGGCTCCGGCCCCGTCGTCCTGCTCGTTCACGGCTCGGGCCCCGGGGTCTCGGCCTTCGCGAACTGGCGGCTGACGATGCCGGCCCTCGCCGAACGCTTCGACGTCATCGCGCCGGACGTCGTCGGGTTCGGCTTCACCGACCGCCCCGACGGCTTCGAGTACTCGCTCGACGCCTGGCGCGCGCACCTGCTCGGGTTCGCCGACGCCCTGGGGCTGGACAACTTCTCGATCGTCGGTAACAGCTTCGGCGGCGGGCTGGCGATCTCGATGGCGGCGCACGCCCCCGAACGCGTCGAGCGCCTGGTGCTGATGGGCGCGTGCGGGGTGTCGTTCCCGATCACCGACGGGCTCGACCGGGTGTGGGGCTATCAGCCCTCGCTCGCGACGATGCGCGGGCTGCTCGACATCTTCGCCTTCGACCCGGCGTACGCGACCGACGAGCTCGCCGAGCTGCGGTACGCAGCCTCGGTGCGGCCCGGGTTCCAGGAGTCGTTCTCGGCGATGTTCCCCGCCCCCCGCCAGCGCTGGGTCGACGCGCTCGCCACCCCGCAGGACGTCATCGCCACGCTGCGGCACCGCACCCTGGTCGTGCACGGCCGCGACGACCGGGTCATCCCGCTCGACAACGCCCTGCGGCTGCTCGAGCTCATCGACGACTCGCAGCTGCACGTCTTCGGGCGCTGCGGGCACTGGACGCAGATCGAACACGCTCAGGAGTTCAACGCGCTGGTCGGCGGCTTCCTGGGCTGAGGCACACTGTGGTCATGGCCGACCCCACCTCCGTGACGCCGACACGCCCAAACGCGGTCACCCTGCGCGGGGGACACCTGCCGTGGCGACCGGTATCCCCGATGCTCGCCCGGGTCCGTCTGATCACCCTCGGCATCGTGCTCCTCCCGCTCGTCGTCGCGACCGTCGTCGTCGGGCTGCTCGTCACCCGGTGGGTGCTGCTCGGCACGCTCGCCTTGGTGCTCCTCGGCGGATGGGTGGCCTGGCTGATCGGCCGCCAGGTCAGCGCGATCTCGTGGGTCGAGCTCGACGAGGAGATCGTCATCCGCAAGGGCCGGCTGTTCCGCAGCCTGGTCAGCGTGCCGTACGGGCGGCTCCAGTACGTCGACATCCAGTCCGGGCCGCTGGCGCGGGCCAACGGCATCGCCTCGTGCGAGATCCACACCGCCTCGCCGGAGAGCGGCGGATCCCTGCCCGGGCTCCCCGTGGCCGAGGCCGAGGCGCTCCGCAGCCGCCTCGCGGCACGCGGCGAGGCCCAGCGGGCCGGCCTGTGACCGAACCGGTTCCGGAGCCCTCGGGGGAGTGGCAGCGGCTCCACCCGCTGTCGCCGCTGCTCCGGGGCGGCGTCGTGCTGCTGGCGATCCTCGGCTATGCCGCGTCACAGCTGTTCGACAACTTCCTGTCCTCCTTCGGTTTCGGCGACATCGTCCTCGACGGCGCACCGGCCGACGACACCGGCGGGGGTGACCCGTTCGAGCAGGCGGTCGCGCACCCGCTGCTCGCCCTGGTCGTCCTCGCCGTCTTCCTCGGGCTGATCGCCCTGGTCAACTGGGTCACCTGGCGGTTCGCGCGCTTCCGGGTCGGCGGCGGCCAGGTCGAGCTGCGTCAGGGCGTGCTGTTCCGCCAGCACCGTCAGGTGCGTCTCGAACGGGTGCAGGCGGTCGAGCTGTCGCGCCCGCTGCTGGCCCGGGCGCTCCGGTTGGCCCGCGTCGTCGTGCAGTCCGCCGGTGGGTCCGACTCCACGCTCACCCTGTCCTTCCTCGACCTCGGCCGCGCCGAGGCCCTGCGCGAGCACCTCCTCGAGCTCGCCGGCCGCACCGACGAGGCGTCCCTGGTGCCCGCCGAGGCGGTCGGGCCCGAGGGGAGCCTTACGAGCTCCCTCCCGCGACCGGATGCCGAGGGCGCCCCGCGACCGGATGCCGAGGGCGCCCCGCTGCCGCACGCCCCGCTGCCGCACGCCCCGCTGCGGCCGGTGCTCGAGGTGCCGAACGGGAGGCTTTTCGTCGCGACCATCCTGCACGGCTCCACGATCGTGCTGGGGGCGCTCGTCCTCTTCGGCCTGATCGGCGCCGGGGTGCGCAGCGTCGGCCCGCTGGCCCTGGCCGGCATCCCCGCCTTGCTGCCCGTCGCGCTCGGCATCGGGTGGGGGCGGGTCAAGGAGCTGCTCACCCACGGCAACTTCCACCTCGCCCAAGCGGGTACGGCGGTGCGGGTCCAGGAGGGCCTGACCGACCTGCGCACGACCACCATCCCGTTCCACCGGATCCAGGCCCTCGAGCTGGTGCAGCCGCTGTGGTGGCGCCCGGTCGGCTGGTGGCGCATCCGGGTCAACGTCGCCGGCTCCGGCAGCCAGGGCGAGGGCGAGGGGCAGCGCGAGACGACCCTGCTGCCCGTCGGCACGCTCGACGACGCCCGCCTGGTGCTCTCGGTGGTCGCGCCCGGAGTGCCTGCGGCCGCGTGGGACGGCGCCGTCCTCGGTGACGGCCCCGACCCCGCCTGGCGTGGCCAGACCGCCCGGGCCCGCTGGCTCGACCCGCTGTCGTGGCGGCGCAACGCCTGGTCCGACGTGACGTCGGCCGTGCTGCTGCGCACCGGCCGGCTCACCCGCCGCGCGGTCGCCGTGCCGCACGCCCGCATCCAGTCCCTGACCGTGAGCCAGGGCTGGCTGGAGTCCCGGTTGGGGCTGGCCACCGTGCACGTCATCCCCGCGCCCGGACCGGTGTCCCCGGTGCTCGCGCACCTCGACACGGCGCGGGCCGAGGTCTTCCTCGCCGAGGTCTGCGAGCGGGCCCGGTCGGCGCGCCGCAGGTCGGAACCGACGCGCGCCCCTCTTGCACCCGACCCTTCGGGGTTGGTGGACTGGTCCCGGCACCCGCAGGGAACCCCAGAACCAGAAAGGCCGTGAGACCGTGAACACCCCCGCAGCACCGCCAGTCGACCCGAGCTCCAGTGGCTCCGGTGTCGTCGAGCGCCTCGGGTTCGCCCGCGACCAGGTGGTCCAGGAGTTCGGTTACGACTCCGACGTCGACGACGACTTCCGCTACGCCGTCGAGGACCACTGTGGCACCGAGATCGAGGACGACGACTACACCGGCGGGGCCGACGCAGCGCTGCTCTGGTGGCGCGAGGGAGACGGCGACCTCGGCGACGCCCTCGTCGACATGGTGGGGGTCCTCGACGAGGGGGGCTTCGTCGTGCTGCTCACCCCCAAGGTCACCGGCGACGAGGTCGACCCCAGCGACATCGACGAGGCCGCCGTCACCGCGGGCCTGCACACGGCCGGAACCTTCAACGCCGCCACCGACTGGCGCGCGCACAAGCTTGTGGCACCGAAGACCCACGTGCGGCGGTGAGCCCCGGCGGCTGGCAGGATGGTTCGCATGATGACGACCACTCTGGCGCCGCTCGCCGTCGGCCAGGTCGCGCCCGACTTCACCCTGCCGGACCAGAACGGTGTGGAGGTCTCGCTCGCCGAACTCACCCGCGTCAAGAACGTCGTCGTGGTGTTCTACCCCTTCGCGTTCTCCGGCATCTGCACCGGCGAGCTCGACGAGATCCGTGACCACCTCGAGCGTTTCGTCTCGGACGACCTGCAGGTCGTCTGCGTCTCGTGCGACCCGATGTTCTCGCTGCGCGCCTGGGCCGACGCCCAGGGCTCCTTCTTCCCGCTGCTGTCCGACCACTGGCCGCACGGCGAGGTCACCCGGGCGTTCGGCGTGCTCAACGAGGCGACGGGTGCCCCGATCCGCGGCACGTTCCTCATCGGCCGTGACGGCGTCGTGCGCTGGACGCTCGTCAACGGGCCCGGTGAGCGGCGCGACTTCAGCGGGCTGCCCGCCGAGGTCGCCGCGCTGCGCTGACTTCCCGCGTGCTGACTTCCCGCGTGCTGACTTCCCTCGTGGTGATCTCCCGCGTGCTGATTCCCTGGTGGTGATCTCCCGCGTGCTCACGACCTGCCATGATGTGCGCGGTCGGGCGGGCCCTTGATGGGGTCGGCCGGCCGTCTGGGGCCTGTAGCTCAGTTGGTAGAGCACCGCGTTTACACCGCGAAGGTCGTCGGTTCGATCCCGGCCGGGCCCACGTGAGCGACGAAGACCTGACCCTGGGCGAGGTGCTCGAGGTCGTCGAGGGCCTCTACCCACCTTCCACCGCGCAGTCCTGGGACCGCGTGGGCCTGGTCACGGGCGACCCGCAGCAGCCGGTGCGGCGCATCCACCTCGCCGTCGACCCCACGCTCGCCGTCATCGCGCAGGCCCGCGAGCTCGGCGCGGACCTGCTGCTCACCCACCACCCGCTGCTCCTGCGGGGCGTGCACAGCGTCGCGACGACGAGCGCCAAGGGCGCCGGCGTCACCGACCTCGTCGTCGGGGACGTCGCCCTCTACGTGGCCCACACCAACGCCGACGTCGCCGCCGACGGGGTGAGCGAGGCGCTCGCGCAGGCGTGCGGGCTCGGGTCCACGCAGCCGCTCACCGTGTCCGAGGGACAGCCGCTCGGCCGGGTCGGCGACCTCGACGAACCGCTGGCCCTGCGCGCCTTCGTCGAGCGGCTGGCGACCCGGTTGCCCGCGGCCGCGGGCGGCATCCGGGTGGCCGGCCCGGCGGATGCCGTCGTGCAGCGGGTCGCGGTGCTGGGCGGCGCCGGCGACGACCTCTTCGACGCCGTGCGGGCGAGCGCCGCCGACGTCTACGTGACGGCCGACCTGCGCCACCACCCGGCCCTCGAGGCTCGCGAGGAGGCCCGCGGCGGCACCCCCTTCCTGGTCGACGCCGGTCACTGGGCCAGTGAGCAGGTCTGGCTGGCCCGGGCCGAGCGCGCACTGCGTGACGCCCTCGGGGAGCGCGCCACTAGGGTGGAGACCCACATCAGCACAGTGCGCACCGACCCGTGGACCTTCGTCGTCGGTGCCGACCCCGGAGGTAGCCCGTGAACGCCGAGTCCGCCCGCCAGCTGCGGCTGCTCGACCTCCAGGCCATCGACACTCGGCTCGACCAGATCGCGCACGCCCGCACCCACCTGCCGCAGCTCGCCGAGCTGGCCGACCTCGAGGGCAAGGCCCGGCTGATCGACGACCAGCTGGTTCGCTCGCGCACCGAGCTCGGCGACGTGCAGCGTGAGGTGGCCAAGGCCGAGTCCGACGTGCAGCTGGTCCGCGACCGGGCCGCCCGCGACCGCGCCCGGCTCGACGCCGGCACGGGCACGGCCAAGGACCTCCAGGCGATCCAGCACGAGCTGACCTCCCTGGCGCGACGGCAGAGCGCGCTCGAGGACATCGAGCTGGAAGTGATGGAGCGCGCCGAGGCGGCCGAGAGCGACGTCGCCGAGCTCGAGCGCGGGCGTGGTGAGCTCACCGAGCGCCTGACGGCGCTCGAGGCGGCCCGCGACGAGGCGCTCGCCCGGCTCGACGCCGAGGCCGCCGGCATCGGCGCCCCGCGCCCCACGGTCGTCGACGAGGTCGGTGCCGACCTCGTGGCCCTCTTCGAGAAGATCCGGCTCGCGAACGGCGGCACCGGTGCGGCCGCCCTGCACCAGCGGCGTTGCGGTGGTTGCCAGCTCGAGCTCAACCCGGTCGAGATCCAGCGCATCCGCACCGCCCCCGACGACGAGGTGCTGCGCTGCGAGGAGTGCCGACGCATCCTGGTCCGCACCGCCGAGTCCGGCCTGTGAGCCGTCGGCTCACCGTCGAGGCCGACGGCGGGTCGCGCGGCAACCCCGGGGTGGCGGGCTACGGCGCCCTGGTCCGCGACACCGACACCGGTGCCCTGCTGGCCGAGCGGGCCGAGCCCCTCGGCAAGCAGTCGAACAACGTCGCCGAGTACCGCGGGCTGATCGCCGGGCTGGAGGCCGCGTTCGCGATCGACCCGGCCGCCGAGGTGCACGTACGGCTGGACTCCAAGCTGGTCGTCGAGCAGATGTCGGGCCGCTGGAAGATCAAGCACGAGGACATGCGTCGCCTCGCTCTGCAGGCTCGAGACCTCGTGGCGGAGTTCACCCGTGCCGGCGGGTCGGTGCGCTACGAATGGATCCCGCGGGCCGAGAACAAGGCCGCCGACGCGCTGTCGAACGTCGCCATGGACGGCCGGGTGGTCGACCGCACGTTCGGTGGCCCGTCCGACGTCGACGACGTGCCGGGCGCCCCCGAGCCTGACGACCAGCCGCGGCGCACCGGTTTCGACCGGCGGAGCACCCCGATCCGGGTCCTGCTCGTGCGGCACGGCGTCACCGACTTCACCGCACAAGGTCGCCTCGACGGCCGGGGCGGCCCCGACCCGCGGCTGAACACCACAGGTCGGGCCCAGGCGGTCGCCGCCGGGCGGGCCGTGGCAGCTCTCGTACAGGGCCACCCCACCCAGGTCGTGACGTCGTCGCTGTCGCGGGCGATGGAGACCGGTGCGGCCGTGGCCGCTGCCGTCGGCGCCGCCCCGGTGGTCGACGCCGAGTGGGACGAGCAGTCGTTCGGCGAGTGGGACGGCCGTACCGTCGAGGAGCTGGTCGGCGGTGAGCGCGAGGCCATGCGTGCCCTGCGCGACGACCCCGCCTACCGGCCGCCCGGCGGGGAGTCGCACGACGACCTCGTCGCTCGCGTGGTGCCGGCCTGGGACCGCGTGGTCGGCGAGGGGGGCACCACCGTGGTCGTCTGCCACCGCAAGCCCATCCTGGTCGTGCTGTCGCACCTGCTCGGTCTGCCGTACGACCGGGCCTGGCGGCTCGCCGCGGCGCCCGGGTCGTTGACCGCGGTCGAGGTCTGGGCCGACGGCGAGGTCTCCGTCGCGTTCACCAACCGCACCTGAGACGGCCCGGCGAGGCCACCGGTCGCGTCCTACCCTCGGGTCATGACCTATGCAGGTGACGTAACCCCGACCGAGGCGTATGCCGCCGCGACCGGCCCCGATGGCGCGCTCCTGGTCGACGTGCGCACCAGGGCCGAGTGGACCTACGTCGGTGTGCCGGTGCTCGGGCGCGCCGGGCGCGAGGTCGCCTTCGTGGAGTGGTCGACGTTCCCCGACGGCCTGGCCAACCAGCGCTTCGTCGACGAGGTGCGTGCCGCCGGTCTCCCGGCCGGCCGCCCCGTCTACCTCCTGTGCCGCTCGGGGGTGCGGTCGAAGTCGGCGGCGGACGCCCTGACCGCCGCAGGCCTGGGCCCGGCCTACAACGTGCTCGACGGGTTCGAGGGACCGCACGACGCGCAGGGCCACCGCACCGTCGCCGGCTGGAAGGTCGCCGGGCTCCCGTGGCGGCAGGGATGAGCATGGACCCGCACGACTGGCACCCGCAGACCCGCGCCGTCCGGGGTGGCTTGTCGCGCAGTGGTTTCGACGAGACGTCCGAGGCGCTCTACCTGACCTCCGGTTTCGTCTACGAGTCCGCCGAGCAGGCCGAGGCCGCGTTTAAGGACGAGGTCGAGCACTACATCTACAGCCGGTACGGCAACCCCACCGTGACGACGTTCGAGGAACGGATGCGGCTGCTCGAGGGCGCGGAAGCCTGCTTCGCCACGGCATCCGGGATGGCGGCCGTGTTCACGGCGATGGCGGCGCTGTGCGGTGCGGGGGACCGGGTGGTGTCGTCGAGGGCGCTGTTCGGGTCGTGCTTCGTCATCCTCGGCGAGATCCTCCCGCGGTGGGGTGTGGAGACGGTGTTCGTCGACGGCGCCGACCTCGACCAGTGGCGCGAGGCGCTGTCGGTGCCCACGACGGCGGTGTTCTTCGAGACCCCGAGCAACCCGATGCAGGAGCTCGTCGACATCGCGGCGGTCTCCGAGCTCGCGCACGAGGCCGGCGCCACCGTGGTCGTCGACAACGTCCTCGGCACCCCGGTGTTCTCGCACCCGCTCGAGTTCGGGGCCGACGTCGTGGTCTACTCGGCGACCAAGCACATCGATGGCCAGGGCCGGGCGCTCGGCGGTGCGGTGCTCGGCACCCGCGAGTTCGTCGAGGGACCGGTCAAGAACCTGATGCGGCACACCGGGCCCTCGCTGTCGCCGTTCAACGCCTGGCTGATGGCCAAGGGCCTGGAGACCCTCGACCTGCGGGTGCGGCGGATGGCCGAGTCGGCTCTGGTCGTCGCCCACACCCTGGAGCACTGGCAGCAGGCCGGCCGTGGCATCGAGAGGGTGGTGCACCCGCTCCTCGCGAGCCACCCGCAGCACGAGCTGGCGCTGCGTCAGATGGACGGCGGCGGTGGCACGGTCGTCACCTTCGAGGTCGCGGGGGGCAAGCCGGCCGCGTTCGCGCTGATGAACGCCCTGACCCTGGTCGACATCTCGAACAACCTCGGTGACGCGAAGTCGCTGACGACCCACCCCGCGACGACCACCCACCGCCGACTCGACCCGCAGGCGCGCGCGGCCGTGGGCATCACCGACGGCACCATCCGGGTGTCGGTGGGGCTGGAGGACGTACGCGACCTGCTGGCCGACCTCGACGCCGCCCTGGAGCGGGCCGCCGCAGTCGGGCGCTGACCCGGCTGTTAGCGTCGCGCCCATGAGCGACGTCATCTCCGTGCAGCGACTCGTCCCTGCACCGCCCGAGCCGATCTTCGACCTCCTCGCCGACCCCGCTGGGCAGGCGGAGATCGACGGGGGTGGCACGCTGCGCGGTGCGCGCAGCGGGGGCCGCCGGCTCACGCTCGGCGACCGGTTCGGCATGGACATGCACCTCGGCGTCGCCTACTCGACCCGCAACACGGTGATCGAGCTCGAGGAGAACCGTCGCATCGCCTGGCAGACGACCGCCAGCGGCCCGCTGGGCACCGTGATCGGCGGTCGGGTCTGGCGCTACGAGCTGCGGCCAGTCGAGGGCGGCACCCTCGTCACCGAGTCCTGGGACCTCGGCGAGGAGAAGTGGATCAGCAAGCCCTTGGTCAAGCTCACGATGACGGGCTCGACCCGCCGCAACATGGAGCGCACCCTCGAGCGGATCGACGAGCTCGTCACCGCCGCTCAGGACCCCGCGGCCGGCTGACGCTCCTGGGCGACGCCCTCCATCGCCCAGCGCACCGCGCGGGTGCCGACGTGCCCGGCCCCGCCGGCCAACGCCGTCACCGGTCCGCGGGCGGGAAGCCCCAGCGCCCGCCGCGCCCAGTGGGGGAGCAGCGCCACCCCGCCCGACGCGATGAGCCCGTAGCCCGGGCGCGCCGGCCACGGCAGCGGCGGGTCGAGCAGCAGGAACCGTGCAGCGGCACGGGCCTGGGCGGTGGCCTCGAGCTCGGGTCGGTAGGCCGACAGCGCGGCATCGAGGTCGGTGACCGTCAACGGGAGTTCGGTGGCGCCGAGCCGGCCCGCGACCAGCGCCGACTGCGCGACGTAGGTGTCGGCATCGCCGGCCGACAGCGGCTCGAGGGCGTAGCGCTGGTGCGCCGTGAGGAAGCTGTGCGCCTCGGCCACGTGGACCCAGCGCAGCAGCCGGGGGTCGCTGGCCCGGTAGGCCCGCCCTTGGGGGTCCTGCCCACGCACCCGCTCGTGGATGCCGCGCACCCGCTCGATGGCCGCCTCGGCGTCCTCGACGGTGCCGAACGTCGTCGTCGCGAGGAAGTGTGACGTGCGCTGCAGGCGGCCCCACGGGTCGCTCTTGTACCCGCTGTGGCCCGCGACCCCGGCCATGGCGAGCGGATGCAGTGACTGCAGCAGCAGGGCGGCCACGCCGCCGGGGAACATCGAGGCGTCGGCGTGCACCCGCCACACCGGATCCTGCGGGGTGAACCACCGTTCGCCGCTGCGGCCCCAGATGACCTGGGCTCGCGACGCGGCGTCGTCACCCGCGACCCGGGCGCGCAGCGCAGCACCGAGCCGTTGCTGGGAGTGGCGGGTGAGGTCGCTCAGGGTGAGCACGGCGGAGGGTCTCCTGTCGGCTGGGGGCGTCGAACGATTCAACGTCGGAACCCCACCCTGCCGAATGTTTGTCGAAGGTTGGACTCGGTGACCTGGGTCACAGGACGCATCATTTCGGGCGGCACGCAGGAGTTGCCGCGTCGCGGGCGAACGTCTGCTTGAGGGGTCAGGTGGTGGGGGCCAGTGTCCCCGCGCCCGCTCCCACGCGAGCACGGCGAAGAGCAGTCACAGTGCCCAGGCCCGGCGCCGCCCGGCGTGCGCCACCCAGTGGCCGGCGATGGCGAACACCCCGGCCCGTTCGACGACCTGGACGACCTCGACGACCTCGGCGACCGGCGACCTCGGCGACCTCGGCGGTTCCGGTGATCGCGAGGAGGAGTACGACGACCGGCAGCAGGCGCTCGACCGGCGCGACGACATCGGCCGTCGTCACGCAGGCAGCACGTCCAGGACCCAGGGCGCTCGGGCGCTCGTCGGCTCGTTCAGGCGGGTCTCGAAGGCGTCGGCCACGACATCGCGCAGGGCCGGGACCGAGCGCGGGGTCGCGCCGACCGTGCAGAGCTGACGCGTCACCAAGCCTCGGGTGTGCTTGGCCTGGTGGCTGGCTCCGGGCACCCGCACCTGCACCCAGCGGGGGGCGAGGTCGGCTCCTGGGCGCCACGCGGCGGCATACGGGGCTGACCGGCAGTCGACCACGATGCCGCGCCCGGCGACGGCGGGAAGCACGGTGTCGAGGGCCGGCCGCCACACCCCCGCGAGCGGGCCGAGGCCGGGGAGGGTCGAGCCCATCGACAGGCGGTAGGCGGTGATCCGGTCACCCGGGCGCACGGCGCCGTGCAGGGCCGAGACCACGACGAGCCAGCGGTAGGCGCGGCGCCGGGCGGCAGGGTCGAGGGTGGACAGGCCGAGGGCGTCGTAGAGCACCCCGGTGTAGACCTCGGCGGCGGGAGTGGCGGGTGCCGTGTCGAGCACGAGGTTGCGGGCCACCTCCTCGAGCAGGTTGGGCGAGACGCCGAGCAGGGACGGTGCGTCGGGGGAGCGGCTGACCTCGGCGAGCGCCGCAGCGACCCGTGCGCGAGTGGCACCGAGCTCGGGGAACGACCAGGTCGTCGGGTCAGCCGGCCTCCCCCGGCGCCGGTTCGCCTTGGACTCCGACGGGGGGAGCACGATCAGCACGCAGGCAGCCTACGGTGGTCGGAGCGTCGCGCCTGATGCCCGCCGTCGGACCGCGATGATGACCACGGCGCGACGACGAGATGGAGATGAGGCGTGGGAGACCCGGTGGTGTCGGTCGTGATGGCCGTCTACAACATGGCGGAGTACCTCGACGAGTGCCTGACCTCCATCTGGGAGCAGTCGATCGGGGTCGAGCACCTCGAAGTCATCGCCGTCGACGACGGCTCCGACGACGGCAGCCTGGACCGCCTCGACGACTGGGCCGCCGACCACCCGCAGCTGCTCGTCGTGAGGGGTCCGCGAACGGGGGCACCGGGCGGCCCCCGCAACCGCGGACTCGAGCTCAGCCGGGGCGAGTACGTCTTCTTCGCCGACCCGGACGACTACCTCGGCGCAGAGGCCCTTGAGCGGATGGTCGACGCCGCCGAGCGTTATGGGAGCGACCTCGTGATGGGTCGTCTCCGTGGGGTGGGGCGCGGCGCACCGGTGCTGCCGTTCATGCGGTCGGTGGGCGGCGGCGACGTGGTCTCGACTCATGCGGTGTGGACCCTCACCGCGCACAAGCTCTTCTCGCGCGAGCTGTTGGTGCGACACGGGCTTCGCTTCGCCGAGGGAGCGCGCCTCGCGGAGGAGCAGCCACTCGTCGTCCCGGCCCTGTTCCTGGCATCGTCCATCTCGGTGGTGGCCGACTACGACTGCTACTACCTCGTCAACCGTGACGGCGGCGACCACCTCACCCAGCAGACAGCCGATCCGGCGACGTTCCTGCCCATCGTGCGCTCATCCCTCGACACGGTCATCGCCCACGTGGACGCGGGACCCGTGCGAGACGACCTCATGCGCCGCTGGGTCAGCGTCGAGATCTCGCGCAAGTTCGGCGCGAGGTTCGCCACCCTTCCCGATGCCATTCAGGCCGCGTTCCTGGAGGGGGCGCGTGAGATCCTCGATGACCTCGTTCCCGACCGGGTCGACCTGTTGCTCCCCCTGGACAGGCGGCTGCGGGTCGCCTGTGTGCGCCGGGGGGCGACCGCCCACCTGCACGCCCTCGGAGTCTTCGAGAAGGAGGGGGTCATCGGGGCGCCGGTGTACGCCGATGGGCGGGTCCTGGCCCCGTGGCCGGGCCTGCGGGACCCCCAGTGGGGCGTTCCCGACGCCTACTACGACGTCGCCCACGCGCTCGTCCCGGAGCTGGCTGCCGTGTCCGTCCACAGTGACGGCCGGTGGCGGCTCGACGTGCACGTGCGGCCGGCGACACCGGCGGGGCGCGACTCGGCGGCCGAGTGGGAGGTCATGCTGTGCCGGGGGGACGAGGAGCACCGGGTGCCGGTGATCGGGGGGGTTGCCCGCATCGACCTGCAGGCAGTCGACCCCGTGCCGGGGCGGTGGGCGCTGGTGCTGGCTGCGCGCACCGTGGACGAGGAGGAGGCGGTCCATCCCGTGGGCGACCATGGCGCCAGCTGTGCGGCCCCGGACGGGTCCAGTGGCCTCGTGGGCGCCGCGCTGACCCGCTCGGCGCGGGGGGCGTTGCGGCTCGACGTGCGGGCCGACGTCCCGACCCGACCGGTGCTGACCACCACCGGGATCCGGTGGCACCGCGGTCGCCTCGCCGTGGCTCTTGCCGCGCCCGACGCACGCGGTGATGCCGTGCTGGAGCTGCGGTCGGGTGGACGCACCGTTCGAGTGCCGTTGGTCCGCTCGAACGGCGAGCTGCGGGCCACGTTCGTCCCGGGAGGGGTGCTGCCCCCGGGGCGGTGGTCCCTGTGGGTCGGCAGCCGGCACCAGGAGTGCGAGCAGACGGCTCGAGTGCGGCTCGACCCGAGCGCCGGGGAACGGAGCTGGCACCCGGGAGGCGGCCAGGTGGCCCGGCTGTCGTCCCCGGGCGAGCGCGACTGGGCGCGCATCGAGGTGATCGGCCGGCAGCGGTGGGCTCGACGCCTCGTGGGTCGGCTCGTCAGACCGCTGCGCCCGCCGCGGGGGGGCACCACGGCATAGTGGTCGCATGCCTCACCCGCGTGTGCGCCTGGCGCCCACCGACGCCGACATCCCGGATGAGGTGCTCGAGGCGCTGCGTGACCGGTTCGCCGCAGTGCGCGCCGAGCTGGGCCTCTCGCTCGACTACCCGGCCGACGCGCTCGCCGACGCCGAGCAGGTGGCGGCGGACCCGCCCGCGTTGCCCGACCGCGACGAGACTGCGCTGCCGTTCTTCACCATCGACCCGCCCGGCACCATGGACCTCGACCAGGCCATGCACCTCGAGCGCGACGGTGACGGCCACCGCATCCGCTACGCCATCACCGACGTGCCCACCTTCGTGCGGCTCGGCGGCAACCTCGACCGGGTCACCCGCGAGCGTGGACAAACGCTCTACTGCCCCGACCTGCGGGTGCCTCTGCACCCCGAGGTGCTGAGCGAGGCCGCCGCGAGCCTGCTGCCGGATGCCGTGCGCCCCGCCTTCGTGTGGGACCTGCGGCTCGATGGCAGCGGCGAGCTCGTGGGGGCGCACCTGCACCGGGCGATGGTGCGCAGCGTCGAGCGGCTCGACTACGCCACGGTGCAGGCGGCGATCGACGCCGGCACCGACGACCAGCGGTTCCTGCTGTTGAAGGAGGTCGGTGAGCGGCGGATCGCGCAGGAGCGCACCCGTGGCGGCGCCAGCCTGCCGATGCCGGAACAGCAGGTGACGGCCCGCGACGACGGCTTCATCCTCGAGTTCCGGCCCCCTGTGCCGGCGGAGGAGTGGAACGCACAGATCTCGTTGCTCACCGGCATGGCGGCGGCCGAGATGATGCTCGACGCCGGCATGGGCGTGCTGCGCACCATGCCCGCACCCACCCCCGAGGCGCTCCAGTGGTTCAGGCGCGCGGCTCGCGGGCTGGGGGCCGAGTGGCCCGACGACCTGCCGTACGGCGAGTTCGTCGGCCGCCTGGACCGCACCAACCCACGCCACCTGGCCCTCATCCACGAGGCGACGGCCCTGTTCCGCGGAGCCGGCTACACGGTCTTCGACGGCGAGCTGCCCGAGCAGCGCGAACACGCGGCCGTCGCCGCTCCCTACGCCCACGTCACGGCGCCGCTGCGCCGACTCGTCGACCGCTTCGGTCTGGTCGTCTGCGAGGCCGCGTGCCGCGGTGGACACGTGCCGGATGCCGTGCGCGCGGCCCTGCCCGAGCTGCCGGCGCTGATGCGCGACTCGGACCGCCGCGCCCGCGCCGCCGAGCGCGCCTTCGCCGACGCCACCGAGGCCGCTGTGCTGCTCGGCCGCGAGGGTGAGTCGTTCGGTGCGATCGTGCTCGAGCACACCGACAAGGGCATGGAGGTGCAGCTCGTCGACCTGCCGGTCATCGCCCGGGTGGTCGGGCGCCGCGCCGCCCTCGGGGCGCACCTGTCCGTGCGACTCGACCTCGCCGACGTCGGCGCGGGTGCGGTGTCGTTCAGCTACGCGTGATCCGGCCCTACACTGGCGGCGGACGAGTCGGGCGGACGGTCGCGTCGGTGGGCAACCACCGCCGAGGAAGGTCCGGGCTCCGAAGGGCAGGATGGTGGCCAACAGCCACCCGGGGCGACCCGCGGGACAGTGCCACAGAGAAAAGACCGCCCCCTCACCGGTTCGCCGGTGGGGGAGCAAGGGTGAAACGGTGGTGTAAGAGACCACCAGCGGCCTGGGCGACCAGGCCGGCTCGGTAAACCCCATCCGGAGCAAGCCCAGACAGCGTGCGATCGAGGGCGGCCCGCCCGAGCACGCGGGTAGGGCGCTGGAGGTGGTCGGCAACGGCCACCCGAGATGGATGACCGTCACCGCGACACCGGCAACGGTGGCGCGGGACAGAACCCGGCCTACAGCCCGACTCGTCCACTTTAGGCCTCTGAACTGCGGGTTTGTGTTCAGTCGCTAGCGACTGTCCTCACATTGTCCTCAACTTGTCGAGGGATCCCCCTGAGCTGCGAGTCGACCGCCTCTCTAGTGCGGTCGTCGGAGTCCGGCCACAGGTGGCTGTACGTGTCCAAGGTCTCTGCGGCAGTGGCGTGACCCAAC
>JBBQWX010000043.1:0-28103 GCA_038210185.1 Actinomycetales bacterium | reverse complement strand
TCTCGCGCTCGGGGTGGCCGGGGACGCAGACGGTCAGCCAGCGCATGAAGCCGAGGTCGATGTCGCTCTTCACCTCGAGCCCGAGCTTGTTGACGTAGAAGTCGAGTGCCTCGTCCTGGTCGAGGACGTAGATCTGCGAGACGTTGATGGCGTTGAACATGGCAGTACCTCTCTGTGCTGGGGAGTGTTTGAGGCTGAAGGTCAGACGGCGGCGCTGTTCTTGCCGTCCAGGCGCAGGACGGTGGAGGTGTCGCGGTGCGCGCCCGCCGTCCCGACGTGCTTGTCAGCACCGAGGACCTCCTGCGTGCCCTGGCCGCCGTGTGTGAGGCGCCGCGCCCGGCGGCGGCCGAGCTCTTCCGTCAGGTCGTGTTCGCCTACCTCAGCGGCAACGGGGACGCGCACGCGAAGAACTTCTCCGTGCTGCAGGGCCCCTCCGGGCGGTGGGCGCCGGCCCCCGCGTACGACCTGCCGAGCACTCAGCCGTACGGCGACACCACGGTGGCGCTGTCGGTGGACGGCCGGCGCGATGGGGTCACCGGGGCGAAGTTCCTGCCCCTCGCCGACCGAGTCGGGGTGCGGGAGCGAGCAGCCCGCGCGATCGTGCGAGCCGTCGCCCAGTCAGCCGACGCGTGGGGCGACCAGCTCCAGGAGCTGCCGCTGGACCGCGGCCGCGTCAGCAAGCTGAAGCGGTTCGTCGCCAACCGGCAGAAGCTGCTCCACACCGGTGCTTAGGCGCCCACGAACCCAGCACCGTCACTTCGTCCGGACGTCGGGGGCGACCAAGGGTCAGGTAGCGGTCGGCGAGATCGGCACGAACGGTGCCACCTCGTCGTCGGCACCGTGCACCATGACGCTGGTGGCCTCGGGGATCTCCCGCCAGGCGCCCTGCAGGTCGCCCAGCGGTTCGGACACCACGAGACGGGCGTCGTCCGACAGTGCGTGGAACACCGGGTTGTCGGGGTACTGCACGCGCAGCGTGGAGACGTCGGTGCTCTGGTACAGCGACCCGGACCTGCCCTGGCTGGAGTACCGGAACGCCCACGTGGTGCCGCCGTCGGTGGTGGCCACCGTCATCTGTACCGGGAACTCGATGCCGCGGCTGCGACCGACCTCCTCGACGAGCCCGACGGCGCGAGCCACACCCGCCCGGGGGTCCTCGCGCAACCCGAAGCTGAGCGCGAGGAAGAAGAGCATCTCGGAGTCCGTTGAGCCCGAGATGTCGGCGAACAGGTCCGGGTCGACCTCCATGGCGAGGTCGCGCTTCATCTCGCGGAAGCCGGCGAGGTATCCGTTGTGCATCCACAGCCAGTTCCCGTGACGGAACGGGTGGCAGTTGGTCTGCTGCACGGCTGAATCCGTGGAGGCGCGGACGTGGGCGAACACCCGCCCCGCTCGCGCGTGCGCGCACAGCTCTCGCAGGTTGAGGTCGTTCCACGCCGGCTCGGTGCTGCGGAAGAGGCCAGGGTTGTCGTAGGCGCCGTACCAGCCGACGCCGAAACCGTCACCGTTGGTCGTGCTCGCTCCCATCCGCGAGTGCCTGCTCTGCACCACGAGCGAGTTCTCCGGCTTGTAGAGCAGGTCCTCGAGCAGCACCGGAGAACCTGAGTACGCGAGCCAACGACACATGGTGGCCTCCTGCACGTGGGGGAGTGACCCGTCCATTCAACGCCCGACGTGGGCGGCCGGCATCATCCGCCCGGGGTGGGGCCCGGCATCCTGGGTAGAGAAGGCGCGTGACCTCGACCACGCCGTGCAGACACGGCATACCCCGCCCGCAGCCCGCGTTGGACCCGACGTGAGCTCCCCCCACAGAGTCGTCGTCATCGGGTCAGGTTTCGGAGGTCTCTTCGGCACGCAGGCACTGCGCCGCCGCAGGGACGTCGAGGTCACCCTCATCGCCCCCACCACGCACCACCTGTTCCAGCCCCTGCTGTACCAGGTCGCGACCGGCATCCTGTCCGAGGGTGAGATCGCGCCGAGCACCCGTGAGGTGCTGGCCCGCCAGAAGAACGCCCGGGTCATGCTGGGCAGCGTCACCTCCGTCGACCTGCAGGCCCGCACGGTCACCTCGCAGGTGCTCGGTCGCGAGGCCGTGACCCCTTACGACAGCCTGCTGGTCGCGGCCGGCGCGGGGCAGTCCTGGTTCGGCCGCGACGAGTTCGCCCGCCACGCACCCGGGATGAAGTCGATCGACGACGCGCTCGAGCTGCGCGGCCGCATCTTCGGTGCGTTCGAGCTCGCCGAGCTGGCCACGACACCGGCCGAGGCCGAGCGGGCCCTCACCTTCGTGGTCGTGGGCGCCGGCCCGACCGGCGTGGAGATGGCGGGCCAGATCGCGGAGCTCGCCCACCGCACCCTCAAGAACGACTTCCGCCGCATCGACCCGCGGCAGTCGCGCATCATCCTCGTCGACGCCCTCGACACCGTCCTGCCCTCGTTCGGCGAGCGGCTCGGCGGCGCGGCCCGGCGGCGCCTCACCGACATGGGCGTCGACGTGCGCCTCGGCCAGCGCGTCGTCGACGTCGACGCCACGGGCATCACCGTGGCCGACCACGACGGCGGGTCGACCCGCATCGAGGCACTGACCAAGGTGTGGGCGGCCGGCGTCCAGGCCAGCCCCCTCGGTCGGCAGATCGCCGACCAGTCCGGTGCAGGTCTGGACCGCGCAGGCCGCGTCGAGGTGCAGCCCGACCTCACCGTGCCCGGCCACCCCGAGGTGTTCGTCGTCGGCGACATGATGGCGCTCGACCGCCTCCCCGGCGTGGCGCAGGTGGCCATCCAGGGGGCGCGCTTCGCTGCCCGCCAGATCACCGACCGGCTCGACGGCAAGGAGACCAAGCCGCGCTTCGAGTACTTCGACAAGGGCTCGATGGCGACGATCTCCCGGTTCAGCGCCGTGGCCTCGATCGGACGCCTGCGCTTCTCGGGCTTCTTCGCCTGGGTGCTGTGGCTCGGCATCCACCTCGTCTACATCATCGGGTTCAAGCACCGGGTCACGACCCTGCTGCACTGGGCGGTCAGCTTCCTGGGCCGAGGCCGCTCCGAACGGGCAGCGACCGAGCAGCAGGTATTCGGGCGCTACGCGCTGAACGCCCTGCGGCCCAGTGAGGAGCCGGTCATCCCCACCGACCCGGCCGATGCGGAGGTCAGCGGGGTGGCCGAGCTCGAGCGCCGGCACCGCACCACCGCCTGAGCAGTGCCGGTGGGTGGCCGTAGGGTGACCGCCATGCCGCTGGACTATCCCATCCACCGACGCACGCTCCCCAACGGGATGCGGGTCGTCGTCAGCCCCGACCACACGGTCCCGAACATCACCGTCAACATCTGGGTCGGGGTGGGCTCGCGCCACGAGAGCCCCGGCCGCACCGGGTTCGCGCACCTCTTCGAGCACCTGATGTTCCAGGGGTCGCGCCACGTGCGCAGCGGCGAGCACTTCGAGGCGCTGATGGCGCAGGGGGGCCGGCTGAACGCCACGACGTGGTTCGACCGTACGAACTTCTTCGAGACCGTGCCGACGGGCGCGGTCGAGCTGGCCCTGTGGCTCGAGGCCGACCGGCACGGGCACCTGCTCGACGCGGTCACCCAGGAGAACCTCGACAACCAGCGCGACGTCGTCAAGGAGGAGAAGCGCCAGCGCTACGACAACCAGCCCTACGGCAACGCGCTCATCGACGTCTACGCCACGGTCTTCCCGCAGGGGCACCCCTACCACCACCCGACGATCGGCTCGATGGAGGACCTCGACGCCGCGAGCCTGGCCGACGTGCACGCGTTCTTCCGTGCCCACTACGGCCCCGACAACACCGTGCTCACGCTGTGTGGCGACGTCACCGCGGAGCAGGGTTTCGCCCTCGTCGAGCGCTACTTCGGCGACCTGCCGGCCGACACCGCACCGCGCCGACCCGACCTCGAGCAGCTGGCGCCGCTGGACACCGCGATCCGGGTCGAGCGGCGTGAGGTCGTGCCGAACGACCGTCTGCACGTCGCGTTCCGCCTGCCGGTCGACGAGACCGACGAGTTCCTCGCGGCCGCGGTGGCGCTCGACTGCGTCGGTGGGCTCGCGATCTCGCGGCTGGTGCGCAGGCTGGTGCGCCGCGAGCAGACCGCGCTCGGTGCGCACGCCACCGCCTGGGGTCTCGTCGACGGTGCGTCCCTGGGGTTCGTGGTGCTCGACGTGGCGTCCGGGGTCGACCCGGCACACGTCGAGGCCGCCTTCGTCGAGGAGCTCGAGAGCTTCCTCGAGCACGGGCCGACCGGCATCGAGCTCGAGGCCTCGCTCGCGCAGTCCGAGCGCTCCTGGCTCTCGGCGCTGGCCAGCCAGGAGGAGCGCGCCGACCTGATCAGCCACCACCTCCTGCTCCACGACGACCCCGACGCCGTCAACACCCACCTCGACCGGCTTCGCGACGTGACCGCCGAGCAGGTCGTGGATGCCGCGCGCCGGTGGCTGCGGCCGGACAGCCGTGCCGTGGTGGCCTACCTGGTCGCCGCCGACGGTGTAGCCGGAACACAGGGCGTCGCATGAGCACCCCCCGCCCCAAGGTCGGGCCCCCGCAGCCGTGGACCTTCCCCGCGCCGGTCGAGCACGTCCTCGGCAACGGCGTGCGGGTGCTCGTCCACGACCTCCCCGGCCAGTACGTCCTGTCCGTGCGGGTCGTCGTGCCGACCGCGCTGTCGGCCGAGCCGGTCGGCAAGGAGGGCATCGGGGCGATGACCGCGCGGCTGCTCGACGAGGGCACCGCGGCGCACGGGTCCGAGGAGTTCGCCGAGCTGATGGAGCGCCACGGCATGGTGCTCGGCGCGGGGGTGTCCGACGGCGGCCTGCTCGTCGACGTCGACGTACCGCAGCGGCACCTCGCCACGGCGGCTGCCCTGGTCACGGAGGCGCTGGCTCAACCGGTGTTCCCCGACGACGAGGTGCGTCGCATCCTGCGCAACCGGCTGGCCGAGATCGAGCAGGAACGCGCCTCGTCGGCGCACCGTGCGGCCCGCGAGCTGGCCCGCACGCTGTGGGCTGCCGGCGACCGGGCCAGCCGCCCCACCGCGGGCACCACCGAGTCCATCGCCTCGCTCACCCGCGACGACCTCGTCGAGTTCCACGCGACCGCGGTGGGTCCGAGGGGGGCGACGGTCGTCGTGGCAGGAGACCTCACCGGCGTCGACGTGCTCGGGGTGCTCGAGGGCACCCTCGGCACCTGGGCGGCACCGCGGCACCGGGCGGCGTCGCCCCCGGCCGCCCCGGTCCCGGCCGCCGACGCCGCCCGGGTGGTCGTCGTCGACCGTCCTGGTTCGGTCCAGACCGAGATCGCCGTGGGCCGCCCCGGGCCCGACCGGTCGACCCCCGACGGGTGGGCCCCCTACCCCGTGCTCTCCTTCGTGCTCGGCGGCTCGCCGAGTGCCCGCATCGACGCGGTGCTGCGGGAGGAGAAGGGCTACACCTACGGCATCCGCAGCTCGTTCCGGCCGCGGGTCGCCGGCGGGTCGTTCGTCACCTCCGGTTCGGTGCGCTCGGAGGTGACGGGGGAGGCGGTCGAGATCCTGCTCGGCATCCTCGACGGAGCCCGCGACGGGTTCACCGACGCCGAGGTCCGTTCCGGGGTCGACTACGTCGGCAAGACCGCGCCGGGCCGGTACGCCACCGCGGATGCCGTCGCCGACGAGACCGCCGCACTGGCCCTCGAGCGACTGCCACTCGACTTCACGACACGCAACCTGCGTGCCGTCGCCGGGCTCCGGCGCGACGACCTCGACGGGGCCTACCTGCGGGTCGCCACGGGAGAGTGGACCGTCGTGCTCGTCGGCGACGCCGCCACCGTGGTGCCGACCCTCGACGGTCGGGTCGGTGGGCCGGTGAGCACCGTTGCCCTTTGAGCACGGTGGGTCCCGGTCGGTCGTCATGGGCTCGCCCGCCGGCCGGCTCGAGATCGTCGAGGAGGGCAGTGCCCTCGTCGCCGTGCACTTCGGCGCGCCGCCCGACGGATCGCCCGGCCACGAGCGTGGCGGGTCGTCGGTGCTGGCCGAGGCGCACCACCAGCTCAGCGAGTACTTCGCCGGCAGGCGCCGCGTCTTCGACCTTCCCCTGCGCCCTGCCGGCACCGAGTTCCAGCGCCGGGTGTGGGAGGTGCTCGCCACGGTCCCCTGGGGGACGACCACCACCTACGGCGCCATCGCGGCGCGCCTGGGGCTGCCGCCGGGGGCAGCACGGGCTGTCGGCGCCGCCAACGGGGCGAACCCCATCGCCATCGTGCTGCCCTGTCACCGGGTCATCGGCTCCGACGGCACGCTGACCGGGTACGCCGGCGGTCTCGAGAGCAAGGCGCTCCTCCTGCGGGTCGAGGGCGTGGCGACCGCGGCCGACCGGGACGCCCTGTTCTGACCTGGGCTCAGACCCCGATCCGGGCGAGCACCTCGTCGTGCAGGATGCCGTTGGTCGCGACGGCGTTACCGCCCCAGGGGCCGTCGGCCCCGGCCAGCGACGTGAACCGGCCCCCGGCCTCGGTGACGATCGGCACCAGCGCCGCCATGTCGTGCAGGCCCAGCTCGGGCTCGGCCGCGATGTCGACCGCGCCCTCGGCCAGCAGCATGTAGGACCAGAAGTCGCCGAAAGCGCGTTCGCGCCAGCAGGCCCGGGCCAGGTCGAGCACCTCGTCCTGGCGGCCGACGGCCCCCCACGACGACCAGCTGGAGAACGAGACCGAGGCGTCCTCCAGCCGCGAGACCTGCGACACATGGAGCTGGCGGGCCGAGGTCAGGCTGCGGCCGGCCCAGGCGCCCGAGCCGAGGGCGGCCCACCAGCGCCGGCCCAGGGCCGGCGCCGCAACCAGGCCGATGACCGGGATGCCGTCGTCGACGAGCGAGATGAGGGTCGCCCAGACGGGCACCCCGCGCACGAAGTTGTGGGTGCCGTCGATCGGGTCGACGACCCACTGCCTCGGGCTGGACCCGGTGTTGGGGAACTCCTCGCCGATGACGGCATCGCGCGGCCGGGTGCGCTTGAGCTGGGAGCGGATCAGCTCCTCGGCGTCACGGTCGGCGTCGCTGACCAGGGTGAGGTCAGGCTTGGTGTCGACCCGCAGGTCCTCGGCACGGAACCGGGCCGCGGTGAGTCGCTCGACGGCATCCGCGAGCACGTGGGCGAGGCGCAGGTCGTCGTCGTAGCCGGGCACGAGCCCCAACCTAGCGGCCGTCGACCGGAGAATCTCCGGCCCGGCGACGATCCGGTCGCGCTTCGGTCACAATCCAGTCTCGGGCGCCTCCAAGGCTTCCGTTGCGGCCGACCATGGTCTTTCATGGAGCACGCACCGCCGGAGGGCGCTGCACTGCGAGTTGCGCCCGATCGGGAGCGATTCTCGGACTCGGCCACCCGACCAACGGTTGGCGACACCACTTTCACGTAGGAGGACATCCATGCGAGGAACCACTCGCACGGTCGCGGTCGCGGCATTCTCTGCCGTCGCCCTGCTCGCCGCAGGTTGCGGCAGCGGCGAGAGCGACGACCCGGCGACCTCGGCAGGCGCCAAGACGGGCGGCGAGATCACCGTTCGTGGCGGCACCCCGGAGAACCCGCTCGTCCCGAGCAACACGAACGAGACCAACGGTGGCAACATCATCGACGCCATCTTCTCCAAGCTCGTCCACTACGACCCGAACACGGCCAAGCCCGAGAACGACCTCGCGGAGTCGATCGAGACGACCGACAACCAGAACTTCACCATCAAGATCAAGGCCGGCAGGAAGTTCCACGACGGCACCGACATCAAGGTCAAGAACTTCGTCGACGCCTGGAACTACGCCGCCTACGGCCCCAATGCCCAGCTGAACGCCTACTTCCTGGAGCCGATCGAGGGCTACGCCGACCTCCAGTGCGCCGGCACCGCCAACCCGGACGACCCGTGTGAGGGATACACCCCGAAGGCCAAGGAGATGACCGGCCTGAAGATGGTCGACGACTCCACCTTCACCATCAAGACCACCACGAAGGTCGCGAACCTGCCGGTGCGCCTGGGCTACTCGGTGTTCGCGCCGCTGCCGGACGCCTTCTTCGCTGATCCGAAGGCGTTCGGCGACAAGCCGATCGGCTCCGGGCCGTTCAAGCTCGACTCCTGGACCAAGAACCAGTCCATCGTGCTGTCGAAGTTCGCCGACTATACGGGTGACTTCGGCGGCAAGGTCGACAAGGTCACCTTCCGGATCTACGAGGACGCGGACGCCGCCTACAACGACGTGCTCTCCAACAACCTCGACATCACGGACCAGATCCCCCCGAGTGCGCTGATCGACGACAAGTACAAGTCCGACCTCCCGGACCGCAACCTGTCGAAGGAGCAGGGGGCCATCCAGACGGTCACCGCTGCGCCCTCCAAGGTCGACCCGAACTACGCCGACCCGAAGGTCCGTCAGGCGATCTCGATGGCGATCGACCGCGAGACCATCGTCAAGCAGATCTTCAACGGCACCCGAGAGCCCGCGACGGGCTGGACCTCGCCGGTGGTCGACGGCTTCAAGGCCGGCACGTGTGGTGAGTTCTGCACGTACGACCCGGCCAAGGCCAAGGCCCTGCTCGCCGAGGCCGGTGGCTTCAAGGGTGACAAGATCACCATCGCCTACAACGCCGACGGCGCCCACAAGGAGTGGACCGAGGCCACCTGCAACAGCATCAAGCAGGGCCTCGGGGTCGAGTGCCAGGCGGTCGGTGTGGTCGACTTCGCCACCATGCGCACCCAGGTCAACGCGAGGGAGCTCAAGGGCATGTTCCGTACGGGTTGGGTGATGGACTACCCCTCGATCGAGAACTTCCTCACGCCGATCTACGCGACCGGTGCGTCCTCGAACGACGGTGACTACTCGAACCCGGCCTTCGACAAGCTCCTCACGGAGGCTGCTGCCGAGACCGATGCCGCGGCGTCGAACGGCAAGTACCAGGAGGCCGAGGCCTTGCTCGCCACGGACATGGCGTCCATCCCCCTGTGGTACTACACCACCCAGATGGGCTGGTCGGAGAAGGTCACCGGTGTGAACGCCGATGCCTTCGGCCGGATCGACCTGACGTCGGTCTCGGTGAAGTGAGGTAACCGAACTCCTCGGCTCCCACCACCATCACGCGTCGTCGGCCCGTCAGCGCCCGCTGGCAGGCCGACGACGCGTGTGGGGCCGGTGCTTCCTGCTGGTTTTGGTCGGGCAACATCTATTGGGCTGCCCCACCGTTTGGACTAGGTTCAACCCGATACATCCCAGACGCCGTCCGAGTTTCCCCGACGGCCCGAGACGCAGGGAGGTGACGTGTGGGCACGTACATCATTCGACGGTTGCTGCAGATGATCCCGGTGATCCTGGGGGCAACGTTCCTCATCTTCGCCATGGTCTTCGCCCTCCCGGGCGACCCATTGGCCGGGAAGTGTGGCGAACGGCCGTGCTCGCCGCAGTATGCCTCGGCGTTCCGTGCGAAGTACAACCTCAACGACCCGCTGCCGGTCCAGTACGTCAAGTATCTCGGCAACCTCGCGCAGGGCGACCTCGGCGAGACGTACCAGGGCATCAAGGTCACCGACCAGCTCAAGCTCCGGTACCCGATCACGGCGAAGCTGGCCGTCATGGCGATCCTCTTCGAGGCGATCCTCGGCATCACCGCCGGCGTGCTTACAGGGATCAAGAAGGGCGGGTTCCTCGACAACCTCGTCCTGGTCTCCACCCTCGTGGTCATCTCGATCCCCGTCTTCGTCATCGGTGGCCTCGCGCAGTACATCTTCGGTGTCAAGCTCGGCCTGTTCCCGGTGACCGTGACGTCGGTCAACCCCACCCTCTATGAGCTGGCCCTCCCTGCCATGGTGCTCGGGTCGCTCTCGCTCGCCTACGTCACCCGACTCACCCGCACCAACCTCAGCGAGAACCTGCGCGCCGACTACGTGCGCACCGCGGTCGCGAAGGGTCTCACCCGGCGACGGGCCATCGGCCTGCACGCCCTGCGGAACTCGCTGATCCCGGTGATCACCTTCATCGGCTTCGACTTCGGCGCACTCCTCGGTGGCGCGATCGTCACCGAGCGCATCTTCAACATCCCCGGCATCGGCGGCTACATCTACCGGTCGATCCGCACGCGTGACGGCGCCTCGGTCGTCGGCGCGGTCACCGTGCTCGTCGTCGTCTACCTGTTCGTGAACCTGTTCGTGGACCTGCTCTACGGCCTGCTCGACCCGAGGATCAGCCATGACTGAAGCCGCCATCGCCGAAGTGAGCGTCACCGACAACTTCGAGGGCGGCGACGTCAACGAGGAGCGCTCACTCAGGTCCGACGCCTGGCGCTCGATGCGGCGCAACCCGCTGTTCTGGGTCTCGGCCTCGCTGATCGCGCTGTTCACTGTGATGGCGATCTTCCCGTGGCTGTTCACCAGCACCAACCCCACCGAGGCCGTGCTGGCCGAGTCCCGTCAGCTGCCCAGCTCGGACGCCTGGTTCGGGCGCGACGTCCAGGGCTACGACATCTATGCCCGGTGCATCTACGGAGCCCGAGCGTCCATCCTGGTCGGTGTCATGTGCTCGTTGGGCACCGTGCTGATCGGCGGCTTCATCGGCGTGATCTCCGGCTACCAGGGCGGCTGGGCCGACGCCTTGTTGTCGCGCATCGGGGACGTCTTCTTCGCGATCCCGCTGCTGCTGGGAGCGATCATCTTCCTCGTGTCGCTGCCCGAGTTCTTCAACGACAACTACTTCCTCATCGTGCTCAAGGTGGTGCTCGCCCTGGTCATCCTCGGCTGGCCGAGCCTGGCCCGGCTGATGCGCAGCAGTGTCATCCAGGTCAAACCGAACGACTACGTCCAGGCCGCCCGCGCGCTCGGCGCCAGCCCGAACCGGATCATCCGCTCACACGTCCTGCCCAACGCGCTGGCACCCATGATCGTCGTCGCGACCATCAACCTCGGCGCCTTCATCGCCGCCGAGGCCACCTTGTCCTTCCTCGGGATCGGCCTGCAGCCACCGGCCATCTCCTGGGGCATCGACATCAGCGCGGCGCTCGTCGGCCTGCGCACCACCCCGCACATGTTGTTCTTCCCCAGCGTCTTCCTCTCCCTGGCGGTGCTGGCGTTCATCATGCTCGGCGACGTGGTGCGTGACGCCCTCGACCCGAAGAACCGCTGACGTGACGGAGGAACGATGACCACCCAGGACACCACCCCCCGGTCGAAGACCTCGGGCAGCCACGTCACCTACACCCCGGCGGACGGCCTGCTCCTCGAGGTCGAGGACCTCTTCGTCGAGTTCCACACCCGTGACGGTGTGGCGACGGCGATCAACGGCGTGTCGTTCGACCTGTACCAGGGTGAGTCGCTCGCCATCCTCGGCGAGTCCGGGTCGGGCAAGTCCGTGACGGCGCAAGCGGTCATGGGCATCCTCGACATGCCCCCGGCCGTCATCCCGAACGGGCACATCCGCTACTGCGGCCACGACCTGCTCTCGATGCCGGACGAGCAGCGCCGGCTCACCCGGGGCCCCGAGATCTCGATGATCTTCCAGGACGCCCTGTCCTCGCTGAACCCGGTGTTCCCGGTCGGCTGGCAGATCGCCGAGATGTTCCGTACGCACCGGGGCATGAACAAGTCCGACGCGCTCGAGCAGGCGGTCCGGCTGATGGAGCGGGTCTCGATCCCGGCCGCGCGCGAGCGCGTCAAGGCCTACCCGCACCAGTTCTCCGGCGGCATGCGCCAGCGCATCATGATCGCGATGGCCATCGCCCTCGACCCGGCGGTGCTCATCGCCGACGAGCCGACGACTGCCCTCGACGTCACGGTCCAGGCGCAGATCATGGCGCTGCTGCAGGAGCTCCAGGAGGAGCGGCAGATGGGGCTGATCCTCATCACGCACGACCTGGGCGTGGTCGCCGACGTCGCCGACCGGATCGCCGTGATGTACGCCGGCCGTCTCGTCGAGACGGCAACGGTCCTCGACCTGTACGGGTCGCCGGCCCACCCGTACACGCGGGGCCTGCTGGAGTCGATCCCGCGTCTGGACCAGAAGGGGCAGACCCTCGCCGCGATCGGCGGACTGCCCCCGAACCTCATGCGGATCCCGCCGGGCTGCCCGTTCAACCCCCGCTGCCGGATGGCGCAGGACGTCTGCCGTACGGACCGTCCCGAGCTGCGTGAGATCCGCCCCGGCCGCTTCTCGGCCTGCCACTTCGCCGAGGAGGTCATTCATGCCTGAGGTCATTCTCAGTGCGCAGAATCTGGTCAAGTACTACCCGATCAAGAAGGGCGTGCTGCGCCGCGTGGTCGGCCAGGTCAAGGCCGTCGACGGGGTGAGCTTCGACCTGCACAAGGGCGAGACGCTCGGGATCGTCGGCGAGTCCGGCTGCGGGAAGTCGACATTGGGCCGGCTGCTCATGCGCCTCGAGGAGCCCACCGAGGGCAAGGTCGTCTTCGAGGAAGCCGACTGGAGCAGCGCCTCCGGGCGTGAGATGCGCCGGATGCGCCGCGACATCCAGATCGTCTTCCAGGACCCCTACACCTCGCTCAACCCCCGGATGACGGTGGGCGACATCATCGGTGAGCCGTTCGAGATCCACAAGGACGTCGTGCCCAAGGGCGGGCGGCGCAAGCGGGTGCAGGAGCTGCTCGACCTGGTCGGGCTCAACCCCGAGCACATCAACCGCTACCCCCACCAGTTCTCCGGTGGGCAGCGGCAACGCATCGGCATCGCCCGCGGCATCGCGTTGAACCCGAAGGTCCTGGTCTGCGACGAGCCGGTCTCGGCACTCGACGTGTCGGTGCAGGCGCAGGTCGTCAACCTGATGGAGAAGCTGCAGGACGAGCTCGGACTCGCCTACGTCTTCATCGCCCACGATCTGTCGGTCGTGCGGCACATCTCCGACCGGGTCGGGGTCATGTACCTCGGCCGACTGGCCGAGCTGGGCACCGAGGACGAGGTCTACAGCCACCCGACGCACCCCTACACCCAGGCCCTGCTCTCCGCCGTGCCGGTGCCCGACCCCACGCTGCGAGGCAAGCGCGACCAGATCGTGCTGGTCGGCGACGTGCCCTCGCCCGCGAACCCGCCGTCGGGGTGCCGTTTCCACACCCGCTGCTGGAAGGCACAGGAAGTCTGCTCGCAGGAGGAGCCGCAGCTGGTGCTGCGCTCGGACGGCGAGGGTGAGCACCAGTCGGCGTGCCACTTCGCCGAGCCGCGCACCATCGTCGAGACCGTCGACGTGTCGCACGTCGAGCCGGACGCGAGGTTCACCACGACCGACTCGACCGACCTCGACGACCTCGGCGCCGGTCTGGGGGCCGCGGGCGGCGGCGAGGACCTCGACTCCTCGGCGGTCGACGCCGGTGCGGAGCGCTCCCGCGCGCTGCATGCGGACGCCGACCGGGCACCCCAGGACGCCACGCGCCTGGTCGACGAGCAGCCCGGCGACTCCCGACCGCCGAACGCCTGACCGCGCACGACACAGCCGCCGCCGGCCCCGGGCATGAAACCCGAGGCCGCCGGCGGCGCGTTCAGTCGTCGGTGCTCGGTGTGCGGGCGCGCAGGAGGCGGCGCAGCGAGTCGAGCCGGGCCGGGCCGGCCGGCCCCGCGGCCCCGCTGTCGACCCAGGCGTCGAGGGCGCACTCCTGCTCGTCGTGGGTGCACCCGCGCGGACACCGCTCGGTGCCCGGCTCGAGGTCCGGAAAGTGCTGGATGATCCGCGCGAGGTCGACGTGGGCGAGTCCGAACGAGCGGATGCCGGGGGTGTCGATGATCCAGCCGTCGTCATCGGGCAGGGCGAGCGCCACCGCCGACGACGAGGTGTGACGGCCGCGACCGGTGACGTCGTTGACGACACCGGTGGCCCGCAGGGCGAGCGGCACCAGGGCGTTGACCAGGGTGCTCTTGCCGACGCCGGAGTGGCCGACCAGCACGCTGACCCGACCGGAGAGGGCCGCGCGCAGGGCGTCCAGGCCGTCGGTGGTGCCCTCGTGCCGCGCGGTCACGAGGTGCGGGACGGACAACGCTGCATACTGCTCGAGGAAGGGCGCCGGGTCCGTGAGGTCGGCCTTGGTCAGCACGAGGAGCGGCTCCATGCCGGCGTCGTAGGCGGCGACCAGGCAGCGGTCGATCAGCCGGGGGCGGGGCTCGGGGTTGGCCAGGGCGGAGACCACGACGAGCCGGTCTGCGTTGGCCACCAGAACCCGCTCGACCGGGTCGGTGTCGTCGGCGGTGCGGCGCAGCACCGTCTCACGCGGGGCCAGGCGCACGATGCGGGCGAGACTGCCGTCGGCGCCGGTGGTGTCACCGACCAGGTACACGGCGTCTCCGACGACGATGCTCTTGCGGCCGAGCTCGCGGGCCCGCATGGCGATGACGACGTGGCGGTTCGCGCCGTCGCCGACGAGGGTCGTGTAGCGACCACGGTCGACACCGACGACCCGGCCGGGAACGGCATCCTCGTGGGCCGGTCGGTCCTTGCTGCGGGGCCGAGTTCCTCTGCGGCTGGGGCGGATTCGCACATCGGACTCGTCGTAGGAGCCGGATGCCCGAGCCATCAGGCGCCCGCCACGACCCGCTCGGTGAGCATGCGGCTCCACAGGGTCGTGAACTCGGGCATGGTCTTGGCGACGGTGCCGACGTCCTGCACCACGAGGCCGGGCACGGCCAGCCCGATCACGGCGGCGGCCATCACCATGCGGTGGTCGGAGTAGGTGTGGAACGTGCCGCCGTGCAGGGGGCGCGGCGTGATCAGCAACCCGTCGCCGGTCTCCTCGACGCCGGCACCCAAGCCGCTCAGCTCGGTGCGCAGCGCGGCGAGGCGGTCGGTCTCGTGGCCACGGACGTGTGCGACGCCGCGGATGACGCTCGGGGAGTCGGCCAGTGCGCACAACGCAGCGACGACGGGGGTCAGCTCGCTGGCGTCGCGCAGGTCGACGTCGACGCCGGAGATGCCGTCGCCGCCACTCACCGTCAGGCCGGCCCGGTCGAGCACGACCTCGCCACCCATCATGTCGACCACGTCTCGAACGAAGTCGCCGCCCTGTGTGGTGTACAGCGGCCAGCCGGGCACGTGGACCCGCCCGCCGGTGACCAGGGCCGCCGCGAGGAACTGCGCGGCGTTGGACAGGTCCGGCTCGACCTGCACGTCGAGCGCGTTGACCTCGCTCGGCTCGACGCGCCAGGTGTGCAGAACACCGTCGTCGACCTCCACGCCGGCGTCGCGCAGGGTCTCGACCGTCATCGCGATGTGCGGCAGGCTGGGCACCGCGGCGCCCTCGTGGAGCACGGTCACGCCCTCGTCGAAGCGGGCGCCGGACAGCAGCAGCCCCGACACGAACTGCGAGGACGCGGAGGCATCCAGGGTGACGGCCCCGCCCCGCACGGACCCGCTTCCGTGCACGGTGAACGGCAGGGCGCCACGGCCACCGTCGTCGAGGTCGACCCCCAGGGTGCGCAGGGCACCCAGCACCGGGGCCATCGGGCGCAGCCGCGCGTGGGGGTCACCGTCGAAGTGCACCGCCCCGTCGGCCAGCCCCGCCACGGGCGGCACGAAACGCATGACGTTCCCGGCCAGCCCGCAGTCGATCGTGGTGCCGCCGACGATCCGGCCCGGCGTGACGAGCCAGTCACCGTCGTCGACGTCCTCGACCTGCGCTCCCAGGACCCTCAGGGCCTGCGCCATGAGAAGGGTGTCGCGCGACCGCAGTGGGCAACGCAGCCTGGAGAAGTCGCTCGCGAGGGCCGCGAGCACGAGGTAGCGGTTGGTGAGTGACTTGCTGCCCGGGAGGACGACGCGCGCGTCGACCGGACCCGTGGCGGTGGGTGCCGACCAGTCAGCCGATGGCATGCTGCGCCTGGACCGCCTTCAGCTTGGCCTCTCGGGCGGCGGCGTGGGCGACGTGGCGCGCTTCGCGACGGGTCTGGCGGGCGGCCCGGTGGGCGCTGTCATTGACCATGTGCGCGCGATAGGCCAGCCCGGGCTTACCCTGGGTGTCGACGGCCGCGAGGAGCAGCCCGCCTAGCAGCCCCAGGTTCTTGAGAAACTGCACCTTCTGCTGGGCGCGCACCTCAGGGTCCTGCTCCTGCCAGAACGAGTGCGCCGCAACGGTGGTGGGTAGCAGGGTGGCCGCGAGCACGGTAGAGGCGATGCGGGGGAGGCGGCCCAGGGCGAGCAGAGTTCCCGCGCCGACCATCGCCACCCCGTTGGCCCGCACGAGCAGCTCCGGGTCATCCGGAAGCCCGATCGCGGGGCCCACCTTCTCGACGAGCGGCCGAGCGGTGTCGACCGTGCGGGCGGGGTGCTTGAGCTGGTCGAGCCCGCCGGCGACGAACATCGCGGCGAGAAGGGGGCGGGCGACGCGTCGCACCAGGGTCATGGGGTCCTCCGGTCGGTTCCTGCTGTCGGGACGTGAGGTGCCTACGGTAGTTGGTCGGCACGCAGGTGCGTAGCCTGAGGTGCATGTGTGGTCGGTATGCCGCGACGGCGAACCCGGACGAGCTCGTGCTGGAGTTCGAGGTCGAGCAGGACCGCAGCGACCAGCCCGGCCGCAGCATCCTGGTGAACCCGCAGGAGCCACCCGCAGGCCGTCCCGACCACAACATGGCCCCGACCAAGCGCGCGCCCGTGGTGCTGGCCCGCACCCCCCGGGGTGACCACGAGGCGCCGGCCCGACGCCAGCTGCGACTGTTGACCTGGGGGCTGGTTCCCAGCTGGTCCAAGGACCCGCGTGGCGGCGCCCGCATGATCAACGCCCGAGTCGAGTCGGTCGCCGACAAGCCGGCCTTCGCCCGGGCCCTGGCGGCCCGGCGATGCCTCGTGCCGGCACGAGGGTGGTATGAGTGGCAGGCCTCACCGACGGCCGTCGACACCAAGGGCAAGCCGCGCAAGCAGCCGTTCTTCACCTCCCGGGTCGACGGCGCCAGCGTGGCGATGGCCGGCCTCTACGAGTTCTGGCGCGACCCCGCGGTCGCCGACCCCGACGAGTCGCTCGCCTGGCTGAGCACCTTCACCGTCGTCACCGGCCCGGCCGAGCCGGGCCTGGACCGCATCCATCACCGGCAGCCCCTGGTGCTCGAGCGGGAGGAGTGGGCCGCCTGGCTCGACCCCGCGACCGGGGCGGCCGACGTGCTGGGGCTGCTCGAGCCGCGCGCACCGGGCCGCTTCACGGCCTACCCCGTGTCGAGGGAGGTGAGCGGCAACCGTTCCAACGGGTCGCACCTGCTCGACCCGGTTCCCAGCGACGAGCTCGTCGGTGTCGTCGACCCGATGACCGGTGCGGTCCTCGGCGGCGGCCGCGGGTGAGCGGGGCCCAGGAGTCGCAGCTCGTCGACACCCCGCTCGGTCCCGCGCGGGCGACGACGACCCGGCCGGACGGCCTCAGCTGCGGCGCCCTCGTGCTCGGGCACGGCGCCGGCGGGCTGCGCTGGACCCTCGACGTGCTCGCCACCCGCGACGCGGTCGTGGCCGCGGGCTGGGTCGCGGTGCTCGTCGACCAGCCGTGGCGGGTGTCCGGGAAGAGGGTCGGCCCCGCCCCGGCCTCCCTCGACCTGGCGTGGCTCCCCGTCCTGGCCGCGCTGCGGCCCGCTCTGGGCCCCGGCTCGCTCGTCGTCGGCGGGCGCAGCGCCGGAGCGCGGGTCGCGTGCCGCACCGCCGCGCAGGTGGGGGCGAGCGCGGTGGTCGCGCTGTCCTTCCCGCTGCACCCCCCGGGCCGCCCCGAGAGCTCGCGCGCCGCGGAGCTGCTCACGCCGGCGACGCACGGCATCCCGGTGCACGTCGTGCAGGGTCGCACCGACCCGTTCGGTACGCCCGACGAGGTACGGGCGGTCCTGCCGCCGGGGGCCACCCTCGACGTCGTCACCGGCGCCCACTCCATCGGCGCAGCGGCGCGCACGGTCGCCGCGCTGGTGACGCGCAGGCTGGTGAAGATCGGTGGCACCGGGGCGACGGCCTGACGGGAATGTCGTCGTGGGGGAGGGCGTTGACCGAGCTGTCATGCACCGCCAGGAAAGGCCACAGCTTCGTGTTCGTCCTCGACACCTCGGCTCCCAGCCGGGCCCGGATAGGCTGGGACACGATGACCACTCCACCGACAGACGTCGACAGCTCCCCGGACGCCGAGGTCGACCTCGCGACCGAGACCACTGCCGAGCGCCAGGCCCGCTTCGAGCGCGAGGCACTTCCGCTCCTCGACCAGCTCTACGCCGCCGCGATGCGCACCACGCGCAACCCGGCCGATGCCGAGGACCTGCTGCAGGAGACCTACGCCAAGGCGTATGCGGCCTTCCACCAGTACCGCCCCGGCACCAACCTCAAGGCGTGGATGTACCGCATCCTCACCAACACCTACATCAACACCTACCGCAAGCGGCAGCGCGAGCCCCTGCAGTCGGATGCGGCCGAGGTCGAGGACTACCAGCTCGCGCGGGCCGAGTCGCACACGTCGGTGGGCCTGAAGTCGGCCGAGGTCGCGGCTCTGGAGCACCTGCCCGACACCCAGGTGAAGCGGGCGCTGCAGGAGCTGCCCGAGGACTTCCGGATGGCCGTCTACCTCGCCGACGTCGAGGGGTTCGCCTACAAGGAGATCGCCGAGATCATGGGCACGCCCATCGGCACCGTGATGTCGCGCCTGCACCGCGGGAGGCGGCAGCTGCGGGGTCTGCTCACCGAGTACGCCAGGGACCGTGGCTTCGGCACCCAGGAGGGGTCATGACCCAGGACGCCCACGCCGGCCACGGTGACTGCTCCGAGGTGCTGCACCGCATCTACGAGTACCTCGACGGCGAGATGAGCGCCGACGACGTGCGGCGTGTGGCAACCCATCTCAACGAGTGCCAGCCGTGCTTGGCTGAGCACGACCTCGATGTCGCACTCAAGCAGGTCGTACGCCGCTCCTGCTCGGGGGAGACCGCTCCGATGGCGGTGCGGATGCAGATTCTCCATCGGATCACGACGGTGCGCCTGGAGTCCGAGGGTGGATCGCTCGGCGGATCGCTCGGCTGAGAGCGCCTGCGCCACAACGAGAACACCCGGTATGCCGTGAGGCCTACCGGGTGTTCGTGCGTGTCACGCTCAGGCGTTGGGCTTGCGGCCGTGGTTGGCCTTGTTGCCCTTGCGCGAGCGGCGCTTGCGGGCGCGCTTGCTCATCGAGGTGCCTTTCGTCGGGGGTGCTCGTCCCTGATGCTCCATGGTGACGCAGAAGGATCGCGTTTGATTGTCGCACACCGAGGTGCGTGGGAGACTCGACGCACCGGATCTCAGCCGTTCACAGATCCGGTACCGCCTCTGAAAGGGAATTCCCATGCGCAAGTTCCGTACCGTCGCCGCCGTCGCCGCCCTCGCCGCCGTCGCACTGCTCGTCCCCGCAACCGCCCAAGCCGGCGCCCCGGCCAGGAGCGACTCGGGCTCCGTCGCCCAGCTGTCGTACAACTGGAATGGGTGACCTGTTGAGCCATGGCGACTGAGGGGTCACAGTCCACCGGCGACAGCCCCCGGGCCGTCAAGTATTCCACCAAAGCCTACATCGGGATCGTCGCGGCGGCCGGGCTCTGCCTGACCGCCGCGGCCGTTGTTCTGCACGGCATCGAGTTCGACAGCACCTTCTGGGTCGTGATGCTGCTGGCCGTGGTGGCGTGGTACTTCGGATCCGTCGATCTGGATGCCGGGCGGGTCAGCTTGTCGTTCACCGGCATCGTCCTGCTCGCCGCGATGCCTCTGGTGGGGCCGGCCGGTGCCGGCATCGTCGGCATGGTGTTGGGGCCGTTCCATGCGGGGGGTGTGCCGTTGCGAGCCCGGGTGTTCAACGCGGGCATGTTGGCCACCATGGGCGTGGTGGGCGGTGCCGCCTACCTCGCGGCCGGAGGGGTGCCCGCCGCGGTCGACCCGGGCGACACGTGGGCGGTGATGCGCCAGATCGGGATCCCCGTGCTGGTGGCCGACGTCGTGCAGTTCGCCGTCAACCTGATGCTCATCGCGATCGTGGTGCGGCTGGCCGCGGGTCTGCCCATGCGCACCCAGGTCGGGCAGATCCTGGGCGCCAGCGGCCCGGCCCATCTCGGTTACGGCGTCATCGCCTTCATCATGGTGGTGCTCTGGGGCCCCGCCGGCCTCGAGTCGGCCAGTGTCTTCCTCATCCTGCCTCCTCTCGTCGTCGCCCAATGGGCGTACCGGCAGTACTCCGAGGAGGTCAAGGGCCATGAGCGGGCCCTGCACGTGCTCGTCGCGGCGGTGGAGGCGAAGGCCCCGCACCTGGCCGGCCACAGCACCAGGGTCGCCGAGCTGAGTGCCCTCATGGCCGAGCATCTCGGGCTGCGCAGCCAGGCGGTCGCCGACGCCCGGGTCGCCGGCATGCTGCACGACCTGGGCCTGACCACCCTCCCCACCGGGTTGGTCCGCAGCATCGGGGTCGTCGGCGGCAGGGGGCTGCGCGGGTACCCCGCACGTGGAGCCCGGCTGCTCTCCGGCCTGAGCTTCCTCACCGGGGCCCTGGATGCCATCGCCCACCACCGCGAGGCGGTGGCACCCGACCGCGAGAGCGAGGGCGAGCTCGCGCTACCGGCCCTCGTCGTCGGTCTCGCGGACGAGTACGACCTGCTCACCGAGGTGGGTTCGCCCGACGGCGCCCTGGTGCCGAGGGAGGATGCCCTGGACAGGCTGCGACGAACGCCCGCGGGCCGCGAGGACATCGTGCGGGCCCTCGAGTACGCACTGAATCGCCGGGCCGGGGCGGTGTCGTCGTGAGAAGGGTCTTTCCCCGGGCGAACCTATCGCGGGCCTGGGCCGTGCTGGCCATCGGGCTCGCTGTGCTGCTGACGGGGGTCTACACGGGCGGGGACTCGCTCGCGGACCAGCTCACCCGGCACCTGTCCACGGTGGTCGTCTTCGTCGCGGGCATCACCGTCGGGGAGCTGTTCCGGCTTCGGATGCCGAGCGGGCGCGAGGCCGCGCCACTCACCTCGGCGTCGGCCCTGGCCATCGCCTTCGTCGGTCGGATCGAGGGTGAGCCGACGTTCGAGGTGACGGCCGGCTTCGTCGTGCTGGTGGTCGCCGCGGGTCTGGTGCTCGCCGCCGGGGTGCGCGGTGTGCGCGGCCGGGCGATCGGGCTCGACCAGGTGGCCGTACGCCTGGTGGGGGTCGCGGCCGCGGCGTGGCTGGCCCGCGAGTTCGCCCCGCGTGGCAACACCCTGTGGGGGCTCGAGGTCGACCAGGAGATCTCGGCCTGGCTGGTCGCGATCGGCATGGTCGCCGTGGCCGGCATCGGCATCGGGATCGAGCTGGTGCTGTCTTCGGCCGTGCGCTCCGAGCGGCAACGCACCCCGTGGCTCGCGGCCCTGCGCGACGAGTTCGGGGAGGTGGCCCCCCTCACCTTCGCCGTCGTCGCGTCCGGACCTATGGTCGCGCTGATGGCGCCGACGCTGGGACTGTTCTCCCTTCCCGTGGCGCTCTTCCCGCTCGCCATCACCTACGTGGCGGTCGCCCGCTACGCCCAGAACCGGGTGACCTACCGCCAGACCATCGCCACGCTCTCGCACCTCACCGAGCACGGCGGCTACACCCCGGCCGGCCATGCGGAGCGGGTCGCGGACCTCAGCGTGCGGATCGGCCGGGTGCTCGGCATCGCTGATGGCGAGCTGCGCGAGCTGGAGTACGCCGCGCTCCTGCACGACCTGGGCCAGATCTCGCTCGTCGAGCCCATCCCCGACGGTGCCACCGTGCTCGCCGCCCCGGCCGACCAGCGCGACATCGCCGCCGAGGGGGCCCGCATCATCCGGCACGCCGAGGGCCTCGACACCGTGGCCGACTACGTCGAGGCACAGACCACCCCCTACCGGCAGGTGCGCGAGCTCGGCGAGGAGGTGCCCATGGCGAGCCGGATCATCAAGGTCGCCAACGCCTTCGACGACCTCACCGGTGGTCGTGACGACCCGGCTGAGGTGCAGGCGGCCAACGAGCGCATCCACCTCGGGCTGGGGTACCAGTACGACCCCGAGGTGGTCGAGGCGCTCGCCGTCGCCACCTCGGACACGACAGCCGGGAGGGTCGAGGAGCGCGAGCCCGCGCCGCGTTAGCATCGGGGTGGCCCCCGCCCCGCCCCTTGAGAGGTCCCGTGGATCGCCTGACGCCCGTCATCTTCACCGATGCGTGGGGATCGTACGTGTCCATCGCCAGTCTCCAGGGGCGTGACATCCCGAGCCCACAGCGCGAGTCCGAGCTGTGGATGGGCGCGCACGAGGAGGGCCCGGCCGGCACCGACCGCGCGGGTGGGCCCGACCTCGCCACGGTGGTCGCGGCCGACCCGGTGGCCGAGCTCGGTGAGGAGTGCGTGGCCCGGTTCGGCCCGCGGCTCCCGTTCCTGCTCAAGGTGCTGGCCCCTGGCCGCGCGATCTCGATCCAGGCCCACCCGAGCGCCGAGCAGGCGACCGAGGTGCGGGCCGCCACCGGTGACACCGTGTACGTCGACGACTGGGCCAAGCCCGAGCTGCTGCTGGCCATTGCCCCGTTCGAGGTGTTCGTGGGCATGCGCAGCCACCCCGAGGTGGCCGCCCTCGTCGGACGGCTCGGCGTGCCCCGCCTCGTCGAGATGTCCGAGAAGGCCGCCGTGTGCGACGACCCGTCCCACGCGATGCTGGGGGTGGTGCTCGCGACCCCGGCGGATGAGGTCGCCGACCTCGCGCGGGAGGTGGTGGCAGCCTGTGTGCGGCTCGAGTCGTCCGGCGACGAGTTCGGTGTCGCCGCCTCGGCCGTGGTGCAGGTCGCCGAGGAGCACCCCGACGACATCGGGCTCGTGGTGCTGCTCCTCATGCACCACTGGGTGCTGCAGCCGGGGGAGTACATCGACGTCGCCGCCGGGGTGCTGCACTCCTACGTGCGAGGGCTCGGCATCGAGGTGCTCGCGAACAGCGACAACGTGGTGCGCGCGGGCCTGACGAGCAAGCCGGTCAACGTGCCCGAGCTGCTGCGCATCGTCGACCCCCTCGCCGACGGCGTTGCGGGTCGGGGCCGGGTCGTGGAGCCGGGGCTCGAGGCCTTCGACAGCGACTCCGACCGGTTTCGGCTGCTCCGGGTGACCCCGGGGCGCGGCCTGCCCGGCGGGCCCGGCCCCCGTATCGTCTTCTGCCTGCGCGGTCGGGTGACGCTGACCTCGGCCTCACGCTGCCTCGAGCTCGGTGACGTCGACTCGGCCTTCCTCCCGGCGGGCGAGGGAGCGGTCGGCCTCGAGGGGGTCGGCGAGGTCTACGTCGTCTCGGTCCCCGAGCCCTGACTGCCCTCAACGCGGCGAGTGCGGAAGTGGTCGCCAGGGCGACCCCATCCGCACTCGTGGCGGACCGAAAGAAGGTCAGGCCTGCGTGGTCTGCGCGAAGATGCGGGCGATCTCGTCGATCTTGGCGAGCAGCTCGTCGGCCTTGGCGGCGTCGAACTCGCCCTTGGTGCCGCTCGCACCGGCGAGCTTGGTGGCCTCGTTGAACAGGGTGTGCAGCTCGGGGTACTTCTCGAAGTGCGGGGCCTTGAAGTAGTCGGTCCACAGCACCCAGAGGTGGTGCTTGACGAGCTCGGAGCGCTGCTCCTTGATCAGGACCGCGCGGGTGCGGAAGTCGGGGTCGGCGTTGTCGGCGACCTTGGCGATGATCGCCTTGATCGACTCCGCCTCGATGCGCGCCTGCGCGGGGTCGTACACACCGCACGGCAGGTCGCAGTGTGCCGAGACGTCGGTGATGCGGAACAGGGACAGCATGGGTCTCTCTCCTCGGGGTTCGGGACGTGCAGTCCTGCCCAACCTACCTTAGCGGGGTCCACACCAACCCGACGACCACCGCGAGGATGTCGTCGCCGTGCAACGAGCCGATCTCGAACGATGTGACTCCCTCGGCGGCGTTGTCCGAGTCGACCCACCACCGTTGCGGCGCAGCCGGATCCGGGCCGGTGAGGCGCTTGACCGCCAGGGGCCGTGGCCGCCCTTCGGCGTCCGGAGGAAGCCGCACCACGGCGGCGCGTCCGGCCCGTGGGGTGACGCCCCGCAGCACCAGCAGCACGTCACCGTCGCGGTAGGTCGGCAGCATCGAGCGTCCGCGGACGCGCACGAGCGCGGGCCACGGCATCCGGGGACGTCGCGGGGGGTCGGTCACCGCTGCTGGGTGGCGTCCCGGGCGTTCTCTATCGCCGCCCGGGCGGCGTCGTCGGGCTCGGCGTCGGCCGCCGCGATCGCGGCCAGGGCCTCGGCGTTCCCGCTGACGGTGGCGACGACCGCCTCGGCGTGGGCGGCCTCCTCCTGGCGCATCCGAGACAGGAACGCCCTGGTGCGCTTGTGCTGGGGGTTCGCGATGACCTGGGAGGGCGGCCCCTCCTCGACGACGATGCCGGCATCCATGAACACGACCCGATCGGCGACCTCTCGGGCGAAGCCCATCTCGTGGGTGACGACGATCATCGTCATGCCGCCCTTGGCGAGGTCGCGCATCACCTTGAGCACCTCGCCGACCAGCTCGGGGTCGAGCGCGCTCGTCGGCTCGTCGAAGAGCATCAGCTTGGGGTCCATGGCGAGCGCCCGGGCGATCGCGACCCGCTGCTGCTGGCCACCCGAGAGCTGCGCGGGGTAGGCCGACGGCTTGTCACCCAGGCCCACCTGCTCGAGCAGCTCGAGCGCCTTCGCGGTGGCGACCTTCTTCTTGATCCCTTTGACCTGCACCGGCGCCTCGATGACGTTCTCGAGCACCGTCTTGTGCGGGAAGAGGTTGAAGCGCTGGAAGCACATGCCGATGTCGCGGCGCTGGGCGGCGATCCGCTTCTCGGTGAGGCGGTGCAGCGTGCCCTCGCGGTCGTCGTAGCCCATCAGGTCGCCGTCGACCCAGATCCGTCCGCCGTCGATGGTCTCGAGCTGGTTGATGCACCGCAGGAACGTGGTCTTCCCCGACCCCGAGGGGCCGAGCAGCACCACCACCTCGCCACGCTGCACGTCCATGTCGATGCCCTTGAGCACCTCGGTGCCGTGGAAGGCCTTGGTGACGTTGACGGCGTGGACCAGCGGGATGCCCGCGGCGGTCGTGGTGGCGGTCGGCTCGGTCATCAGTGGTCAGCCCCGATCTCGGTGAGCTTCTGCTGCGCCTTCTTCGGCATCGCGCCGAAGCCGCGGCCGTAGTAGCGCTCCAGGCGGGACTGCCCGACCATCAGGATCGAGCACACGATGAGGTACCAGATGGTCGCCGCGACGATGCCGGGCATGATCTGGAAGCTGCGCTGGCCGAACTGGTAGCTCTGGTAGAACAGCTCGACGATCACGGGCACCGCCGCGAGCAGCGAGGTGTCCTTGACCATGGCGATGGTCTCGTTGCCGGTCGGGGGCACGATGACCCGCATCGCCTGGGGGAGCACGACCCGGCGCATGGTCTTGCCCGGCGGCATGCCGAGCGCCTGCGCAGCCTCGGCCTGACCCTTGTCGACCGACAGGATGCCGGCCCGCGCGATCTCCGCCATGTACGCGGCCTCGGACAGCCCCAGACCGAGGATGCCGACCCAGATGGTGCTCGAGATGACGTTGTAGTCGAGCGTGAAGAGGGTGAACGAGGTGTCGAGCCCCAGGAGGTCGGCGAGCTGTTGCCCGAACGGCACCCCGATGTCGAAGACCGGGTACAGGAAGCCGATGCCGGTGCCGAGCAGCACGAGCAGGACGTAGCGGGGGATGGCCCGGAAGAACCACGTGTAGACGAACGCGACGCCGCGCAGCACGGGGTTGGTCGACAGCCGCATCACCGCGAGCAGGATGCCTAGCCCGATGCCGAGGATCATCGCCCCGACGGTGCCGAAGACGGTGCCCTTCCACAGGCCCTCGATGACCGGGGACTGCTGCATGATCTCGAACGCGAAGGGGAAGTTCCACTTCTCGTTCGTGACGAACGAGCTGAGGATCATCGCGACGACGATCGCGATGAGAACCACGGCCACCCAGCGCCCGGGGTGCCGGACCGGCCGGGCGTCGATGGCGCCCGGCCGGTCCTGCGTCGACGCGGTCATCGCGTCAGCTGACCGTCGGGTTCACGGCGAAGTCGGTGATCGCGCCGCCCTCGGTCTTCCACTTCGCGAGGATCTGGTCGTAGGTGCCGTCGGCCTTGAGGGCCTTCAGGGCCTCGACGATGGCCTCACCGAAGGCGGTGTCGTCCTTCTTGAGCACGTAGCCGTAGGGGGCCGAGTCGTACTGCTCACCGAGCAGCTCCAGGGTGCCGCCGGTGGAGTCGACAGCGGCGATGGCCGGCGGGAGGTCGACCAGCATGGCGTCGGCCTTGCCGGACTGCACGCCCGCGGTCACCTTGGCCTGGTCGGCGTCGACGAGCACCTTGATCTCGGGCTTGCCGGCGTCGGTGCACGCCTTCTGGCGGGCGGGGAGGTCGACGTCGGCCTGCACGGTGCCCTTCTGCACGGCGACGTTCTTGCCGCACGCGTCGTCGGGGTTGACCGCCTTGGGGTTGCCCTTCTGGGTGACCCACTGGGTGCCCGCGGTGAAGTAGCTGACCATCGTGGCCTCCTTCATCCGCTTCTCGTTGACGGTGAAGCTGGAGACGCCGACGTCGTACTTGCCGCTCTGCACGCCGAGGATGATCGCGTCGAACGCCGAGGGCACCCAGTTCGTCTTGATGCCGAACTTGGCCATCACCGCGTCGAACAGATCGACGTCCATGCCGATGACGGTCTTGCCGTCGGCGTCGAGGTACTCGTTGGGCTGGTAGGTGGCGTCGGTGCCGATGTTGATCGTGCCGGCATCCTTGATCTTGGCCGGGAGCTTGGCGACCAGTTCCGGGTCGACCGCGGGGGCGCTGGCGGACGCCGTGGCCGGTGCAGAGCTCGAGCTGCCCTCGGAGAGCGAGTCGGAGCCGCAGGCGGTCAGGGCGAGTGTGGTCGTGGCGAGGGCGGCGATCGCCAGGGCACGGGTGCGGAACATGGGGGTCCTTTCACGGGGCTGCGCCGAGGTGGGGACGACCGCGGCACGGTGTACGGGGCGATCCTGCCACCGGGAAGCGCCGGGCGCGTCACACCCCGGTAACTATCTCGCTGTGCGATGATGCACACCCGCGGCCACCCCCGCGCGCAGCGAACGGCGGAGAAGCACCCCCCTGCGCCCTCGCGCACTGCTCGGTCCCCGCCTCGCGCCGGTGGGCCACACCACTGCTTTTCCCCAGGAGCTGCCCCATGGCCGCGTCGCCCCACGTCCCCTTCTTCGACCCGCAGAGCCCGGTGTTCCGCGCTCACGAGGGCGGAAAGCTGGGGGTACACGCGACGAAGCCGCTGCGCGGCCGCGAGGACCTGGCCCTGCTCTACACCCCCGGCGTCGCGGAGGTGTCGCTGGCGATCGCCGCCGACCCCGCCCTGTCGGCCCGCTACACGGCGCGGGGAAACACCGTGGCCGTCATCAGCGACGGCACGGCCGTGCTCGGCCTCGGGGACATCGGCCCGCTCGCGGCGATGCCGGTGATGGAGGGCAAGTGCTGTCTATTCAAGGAGTTCGCCGAGGTCGACGCCTTTCCGATCTGCCTGAACACGACCGACCCCGACGAGATCGTGCAGACGGTCAAGATGATCGCGCCGGCGTTCGGCGGCATCAACCTCGAGGACATCTCCTCCCCACGCTGCTTCGAGATCGAGGATCGGCTCAAGGAGGAGCTCGACATCCCGGTCTTCCACGACGACCAGCACGGCACGGCGGTCGTCGTGATGGCGGCGCTGCTCAACGCGGTCAAGCTGACGGGCAAGCGGATCGAGGACCTCAACGTCCTGATCATCGGGCTCGGCGCGGCCGGGGTCGCGGTCACGAAGATCCTGCTCGAGGGCGGCGTACGGAAAATCGTCGGCGCCGACTCGCGTGGGACGTTGCACGTTCAGCGCGAGGACTATCTCGACGGCTCGATGAGCGCGATCAAGCGCTGGTATGCGGAGTCGACCAATCCGGATTGCCGCGCCGGCGCTCCCGCCGAGGTGATCGACGGCGAGGACCTCCTGATCGGCCTCTCGGGAGCGCGTGTGCTGGCAGCGGAGGCGCTCGCGCGCATGAACAGCGACGGGATGATCTTCGCGATGGCCAACCCGACGCCCGAGGTGAGCCCCGAGGAGGCGGCTGAGTACGTGCGGATCGTCGCCACAGGGCGCTCGGACTACCCCAACC